>NZ_JAAMQZ010000069.1 GCF_013522825.1 Stutzerimonas stutzeri | reverse complement strand
AGCGTTATCTACGTCACAAGCTCGAAGCTTAAGGGCGGGTACTACTTGCACTCTCTCCCCCGATGATCAGCCGGGGACTATCACCTCCTGAAAGGCTGCAGTCGAGATACAAGGTCGGGTCACGCTTTATCGACCCGACGAGCGGAGGCAGGGTTATGCACGGGGTTGTCGGGTTGCGCCTGCGGACACCCGGATTACGCCTTCGGCTAATCCAGGCCACGGTTTACATAGCGTCGGGAGATAGGTGATGGATAGCAATTCGGTGGTAATCCTGGGCAGTGCGCGCACACCCATGGGCGGCTTTCAGGGCGATCTGCAAAGCCTCGGCGCACCGCAGCTGGGTGCGGCGGCCATTCGTGCTGCGGTGCAGCGCAGCGGTGTCGCTGCCGACAGCGTGCAGCAGGTGCTGATGGGCTGCGTGCTGGCAGCCGGCCTTGGCCAGGCGCCGGCGCGGCAGGCGGCGCTGGCTGCCGGGCTGGGCCAGGGCACTACCTGCACCACGCTGAACAAGATGTGCGGCTCCGGCATGCAGGCGCTGATCATGGCCCACGACGCGCTGCGTGCCGGTAGCGTCGAACGGGTGGTCGCGGGCGGCATGGAAAGCATGTCCAACGCACCCTATCTGCTGGAGAAGGCCCGTGGCGGTTATCGCATGGGGCACGGCAAGGTGCTCGATCACATGTTTCTCGACGGCCTCGAAGACGCCTACGACAAGGGACGGCTGATGGGCACCTTTGCCGAGGATTGCGCGCAGCACCATGGCTTTACCCGCGAGGCGCAGGACGCCTATGCGCTGACCTCGCTGCAGCGCGCTCGCGAGGCCATCGCCAGTGGTTGCTTCAGTGAAGAAATCGTCCCGCTCCAGGTTACCCAGGGGCGCGAGCAGCGCGAGATTCGTGATGATGAACAGCCGCCCAAGGCGCTGCCGGAGAAGATTGCCACGCTCAAGCCGGCCTTCCGCGAGGGCGGCAGCGTCACGGCGGCGAACTCCAGCTCCATTTCCGATGGCGCGGCGGCGCTGGTGCTGAGCCGTCATGCCGAAGCCGAGCGGCTGGGCCTGACACCGCAGGCGGTGATTCGTGGCCATGCGGCATTCGCCGATGCACCGGGCCTGTTTCCGACCGCGCCCATCGGTGCCATCCGGCGGTTGCTGGAGCGTACCGGCTGGCGTCTGGATGAAGTGGACCTGTTCGAAATCAACGAGGCCTTTGCCGTGGTCAGCATGGTCGCCATGCGCGAGCTGGGCCTGGATCACGCCAGGGTCAACGTCAACGGCGGCGCCTGCGCCCTCGGCCACCCGATTGGCGCATCCGGGGCGCGCATCCTCGTCACCCTGATCGCGGCACTGTGCGAGCGCGGCTTGCGCAAGGGTATCGCGGCCATCTGCATCGGCGGCGGCGAAGCGACGGCCATGGCCATCGAACGGGTTGGCTGACAGCACGATCCAACACGAAGCCCCAGCCATTCGCAGGTCGAATTAGCTGCAGGCGTAATCCGACGATCCGAAGCGTAATCCGACGAACAACCTCAGCTCCGCCCGTCGGATCGATAAAGCGTGATCCGACCTACGAAGCCCAACCATTTGTAGGTCGAATTAGCCGAAGGCGTAATCCGACGATCCGAAGGCATAACCCAGGCGATCACTGCAACATCAGCTCTTCTCCACGCTCCTGCTGCCAGTCGTCCAGGCTGGGCGCGGCCTGTTCGCCGTCCAGGCGGTGGATGATGCTGAAGTAGTCCTGCTTGAAGCGGTCCTGCATGATTTCGCTACGCGAGCGCACGCGCACGGCATAGATGCTCTGCACATTCTGGTGATCGAAACTGCGCCAGTACTGTTCGTCCTTGAGCAGGCTGTAGCGATGATCTTCGAGTGCTTCGATGACCGCCTGGCTCTCGCTGCTGCCTGCTCGCTGCACGGCAGCCGCCCATTGTCGGACGATGCCATAGGCCGAGGCGGCGGTGCTGCCCGGATACCCCTGGTGCTGGCTGATATAGGCCTCGACGAAAGCCTGCCCTTCTGCACTGCCGGTCTGCGCCGGCACGCGCCAGGTCCAGGCCTTGGTGCCGATGACGTGCTCCATGACCTGCGGCCCGGCCTGCTCGACGATGCTGGCAGTCAGGTTGGGCACGATGATCTGCAGGCGCTTGTTGAGTTGGAGATCGCTGGTCAGGCGCATGGTCTGCACCAGATTCTGTCCCAGCAGGACGACCACCAGCACATCGGCGTTGCTGGCCTCGGCCTTCTTCAGCGCCGCCAGGTAGTCGTCACGCCGTGCGCCGTGTGCCGGAATGCGTGAATAGCCGTGCCGCGCCCGATCCCGGCTTTTGGTTGCTTCGCGCAGAGCCTGCTCCATGCTGTGGCCCCAGGCATCGTCGAGGCTGATGTAGTAGTAGCGGCGGTTTGGCAGGTGCCAGCTGAGGTATTCGCCCAGCACCCGCGCGCTCATCCAGGCGCTGTTGGTCTCCCGGAACAGATGGCGATGGCCTTCGCGGCCGGTTATGTCATTGGCATAGCCCAGCGTCGGGAAATACAGCAGCCCCAGTTCCCGTGCGCGCTTGCCGGCAGCGATGGCCTCTTCGCTGGTGGCGCCGCCAAGAATCATGCTCACCCCCTGGGCGGCGAAGCGATCGACGTTGGCGCGGGCTTTCTCTTCACGCGCAGCGGAATTGCGGCTGATCAGTTCGAGTGGCTGGCCCAGCACGCCGCCCCGGCGGTTGATTTCTTCGACAGCGAGCAGCGCGCCCCGTCGCAACTCCAGGCCTTCCGATTTGTAATTTCCGGTGCCGGGATAGTTCAGCCCCAGACGGATCGTTTCGCTGGCCTGGGCGCCGGCGGCGAGAAGGGTCAGCAGCAGGCAATGGAAGAGCGAGCGGAACATGGCCCCGTGTCCTTGTGAGCGGAGGAGGGGCTGTTGTACGGGGTGTGCGGGGTGCGCGAAATAGTCTTTTCAGGCATATGAGCCGCGACTTCGGTGCGGGTTGAGAGGCATCCGGGCCATCGAAACGCAGGGTTTTCGCGCCTTCGGGCGGGGTATTGCTACCAAGGAAGGAGGGAAATCGGTACTGCGGGCAATTGTTGTGATGGCGCCTTGATCCAAGAATCGGCAGCAGACCGGGAAAACTTCCCGGCGACGATAACAATGAACCCGCAGAGGTAGCCGCAATGAAGCACACCGGTCTTCGCAAACCCTTCGCATTGACAGCGTTATGCGCCGGCATCGCGCTGTCCAGCGTATCGGCCTGGGCCGTCACTGAGCAGGACATCCTCAATGACGCCAAGACTACCGATCAGATCGTGACCAACGGGCTGGGGCTGCAAGGGCAGCGTTACAGCACTCTGGATACGCTCAATACCGAAAACGTTACCCAACTGCGCCCGGTCTGGGGCTTTTCCCTGGGGGGAGAAAAGCAGCGAGGCCAGGAATCGCAGCCGATGATCAAGGACGGCGTGATGTATCTCACCGGCTCCTACTCCCGCGTGTTTGCCGTGGATGCCCGCACCGGCAATGAACTCTGGCAGTACGATGCGCGCCTGCCGGACGGCATCATGCCGTGCTGTGACGTGATCAACCGTGGTGTGGCGCTGTACGACGACCTGGTGATCTTCGGCACGCTAGACGCCAAGCTGGTCGCGCTGAACAAGGACACCGGCAAGGTCGTCTGGCGCAAGACGGTCGCCGACTACAAGGCTGGTTATTCCATCACTGCCGCGCCGACCATCGTCAAGGGCAAGATCATCACCGGCGTTGCCGGTGGCGAGTTCGGTGTGGTCGGCAAGATCGAAGCCTTCGACGCGAAAAATGGCGAGCTGCTGTGGAGCCGTCCGACGGTCGAAGGCCACATGGGCTTCGTGATGAAGGATGGCAAGAAGGTCGACAACGGCATTTCCGGTGGCGAAGCCGGCAAGACCTGGCCGGGCGACCTGTGGAAGACGGGTGGCGCGGCGCCCTGGCTGGGCGGCTATTACGACCCGGATACCGACTCGCTGCTGTTCGGCACCGGTAACCCTGCGCCGTGGAACTCGCACCTGCGCCCCGGCGATAACCTGTATTCCTCGTCCCGTCTGGCATTGAACCCGGATGATGGCTCGATCAAATGGCATTTCCAGACCACCCCGCATGACGGCTGGGACTATGACGGTGTCAACGAGCTGATCTCCTTCGACTACAAGGAAGGTGGCAAGACCATCAAGGCCGCCGCCACCGCGGACCGTAACGGTTTCTTCTACGTACTCGATCGCACCAACGGCAAGTTCATCCGCGGCTTCCCTTTCGTCGACAAGATCACCTGGGCCAAGGGCCTCGACAAGAACGGTCGTCCGCTCTACAACGACGAATTCCGTCCGGGTGCTCCAGGCAGCGGCGACAAGGGCAAATCGGTGTTCGTGGCGCCGTCGTTCCTCGGCGGCAAGAACTGGATGCCGATGGCGTACAGCCAGGATACCGGCCTGTTCTATGTACCCTCCAACGAGTGGGGCATGGACATCTGGAACGAGGACGTGGCCTACAAGAAGGGCGCGGCCTATCTGGGGGCCGGCTTCACCATCACCCCGCTCAACGAGGAATACATTGGCGTATTGCGCGCCATCGATCCGAAGACCGGCAAGGAAGTCTGGCGCTACAAGAACTACGCGCCTCTCTGGGGCGGTGTGCTGACGACCAAGGGCAACCTGGTGTTCACCGGCAACCCGGAAGGCTACCTGATGGCCTTCGATGCCAAGAGCGGCAAGAAACTCTATGAGTTCAATACCGGCTCCGGCATCGTCGGCTCCCCGGTCACCTGGGAAATGGACGGTGAGCAGTACGTCTCCGTACTGTCCGGCTGGGGTGGCGCGGTTCCATTGTGGGGTGGTGAAGTGGCCAAGCGCGTGAAGGACTTCAACCAGGGCGGTATGGTCTGGACCTTCAAGCTGCCGAAGGATCTCGTCGCCAAGCGTTGATGACAAGCGTGCGGTAAGGGCAAAGGGCCGGCTTATTCAGCCGGCCTTTTGCATTCTGCCGTTTTATGTTCCGCGAATGATTCACGACTGGCTCAGCAGGTTGCCGGCAAACCATGGCCCTTGCTGGAGCAGCACGCTGTGTACCTGCACCAGCCCGGCTCCGGCGGCAAGGCGTGCCTGGAGGTGCTCGCGGGTCTGGATGCCACCCACCGACATCAGCGCCATGTCCTGTGCGCACAGCCGCTGCAAGGCCTCGATCTGCCGGCAGGCCTGTTCCTGGTGTGCAGGGTTTTGCCAATCCAGATAACGCTGGCGAGTCGCGGGCGGGCCGGGGTCGTGGGCGGCGAGCAGGCCGTCGAAACCCAGTTCGAGGAGCAGCTGCGCCAGCTCCAGCGGAATCTGCCCCGGCAGGCTGCGCACCTTTACGGCCAGCGGTACATGGCGTGTCGTGGTTTGCTCCAGATCGTGCCGCTGATGCAGAAGCTCGCTCAATAGGCGGCGCAGGCGAGGGCGCTCCCGGCTATCGAGCAGCACCTCGCTACCGGGGCCGATCAGGTTGAGCATCAGGTAGTCGGCGTGCGCCCAGGCGCGGGCCAGTCCCTGGCACAGCTGCGCATCGGAGCGGCTGGGGTCGAGTCTCAGGTTGATGCCCAGGCGTGCGCTGCCTTGCTGGTTGAAGGCCAATTCGCTTGGCAGCGCTGCCGCATCCAGGCTGCCGATCTCCGTGAAACCGAAACCTGCCGCCGAAACGCTTCTGCCCAACTGGCCGAGCGGGTCGAAACCGGCGGCGATGCCCAGTACGGACGGAAACGCCAGGCCCATGACATGGATCGCCGGCTCAGCCATGGCGGCGTTCGAATTCGGCCATGAAGTCTCGCAGGCGCTCGACGCCTGCCAGTGGCATGGCGTTGTAGAGGCTGGCGCGAATACCACCGACGACCGTATGCCCGCGCAGGTTGTGTAGGCCCTCGCGTTCGGCCTGGGCGAGAAAGGGCTCCAGCAGGCGCTCATCGCGCAGATGAACACAGAGATTGATCCGCGAACGATCGTCCACGCGCTGCCGGCATCGATAGAGCCGGCTGGCGTCGATGAAGTCGTAGAGGCGTGCGCTTTTTTCCAGGCTGGCGGTAGTTATCCGTTCCAGCCCGCCCTGGTCCTGAATCCAGCGAAGCATCAGCGCCATGCAGTAGAGGGCGAACGTCGGCGGTGTATTCAGGCGGCTGTGCTGCTGTGCCTGCAAGGCGTAAGAGAAAGGTGATGGCAGTCCCGCTCTGGCCGGCCTGAGCAGGTCGTCGCGAATGATCACCAGGCAGAGCCCGGCGACGCCCAGGTTCTTCTGGGCGCTGGCGTAGATCACCCCGAAGCGTTCGACAGGTATCGGTCGGGTGAGAAAGTCCGAGGTCATGTCCGCCACCAGTGGCACCGACAGTTCGGGGAAATGCTGCATTTGCAGACCATTGGCGGTTTCGTTGCTGGTGACGTGGCAATAACCCGCCTGCGGATCGAGACGCCACTGGTGGCGGGAAGGGATGGTCTGAAAACCACTATCGGCACTGCTGGCAATGACATTCACCGGGGCGTGGCGGCGCGCCTCCGCGATCGCCTTGCGTGACCAGTGGCCGCTCTCCAGATAGTCGGCACTCTGCCCGGGGGCGAGCAGGTTCATGGGCAGCAGCGCGAAATGGGCGCTTGCACCGCCCTGCAGGAACAGCACCCGATAGTTCGCCGGGATCGCCAGCAACTGGCGCAGATCCGCCTCGGTTTGTGCCATCAGAGTCTTGAAGGCATCACTGGTAAAGGGCTGCTCCAGGATCGACTGGCCGCTGCCTTGCCAGTCGGGCAGCTCCCGGCGGATCTGCTCGATAACGGCTTTTGGCAGCATCGCCGGGCCGGCGGCGAAGTTGTAGGCCTCGGCCTGTGCAGGGGCCTTATAGAAGATGCAGGCCATGACCGGAGAGCGCCATCAGGAACAACACGGGAAAGGACAGGATGGTGTTGCTGCGCGAGGACAGAAAGGTGATTCGCGAACAGCGAATGCGTTCCTCCAGGGTCGCCGGGACGAAGCCGAGCAGGTTCTTCTGGTGCGGCCAGAGCACCAGCCACAGGTTCAGCAGCATCAGGGTGCCGAGCCAGGCGCCCAGACCGATGGCCGCCAGCGGGCCTTGCAGCAGCAGCGCATCGACCAGCCAGCCGCGCTGCCAGAGCATGAACAGGCCGCTGAGCCAGACCACCAGCGAGGCGTAGCGGAAGATGCCATGTTCGCGCTTCATGCGTGCTTCAAGATCGCGGTTCAGGGTCGCGACGTCTATGCCGTTGTGCAGGGGGGTGAACCTGGGGTTCTGCACGAAATTGGCGTAGTTGTGCCCGACCCAGACCAGCGCGAAGAGCAGGTGGGCATAGCGGGCCAGCAGATCGGGGAAAGACATGTTGGCTCCTAGACCAGGTAACGCAGCAGCAGATAGCAGAGCAGTGTCAGGCCGATGCCAGCGCTTAGCGTGCCGGCAAAGGCGTCATGGGGTAGTTTCAACATCCACCCCCTGGCTGGCATGCCGTGGTATCAGGGTTTCATCCGGGCGTGCCGGACGCTGTGCCAGCTCCACCGCCTGGCGAATCAGGTGGTGATGGGGCGACTTGCTGCACGCGGGATCGGCGTTGTCGCCGGAGCCGGTCAGCAGCAGCGCCTGGCAACGGCAGCCGCCAAAGTCCTTTTCCTTCTCGTCGCAACTGCGGCAGGGTTCCGGCATCCAGGCGTCGCCGCGATACAGGTCGAATACGGGCGAGTCGTGCCAGATCTTCTCCAGCGGCTGCCGGCGCACATTGGGAAACGTCAGATTCTTGAAGTTGGCGGCCTGGGAGCAGGGCAGCGCATCGCCATTGGGCGAGATGGTCAGGTGGATCGCTCCCCAGCCGTTCATGCAGGCCTTGGGGCGGCCTTCGTAGTAATCGGGAATCACGAAGAAAATGGTCAGTCGATCGCCGAGGCGCTGACGGGCTTCGCGGACTTGTGCCTCGGCCCGTTCGAGTTCGGCGCGGGTGGGCATCAACTGTTCGCGGTTGAGCAGCGCCCAGTTGTAGTACTGCACGTTGGCCAGCTCCAGGTATTCGATACCCAGCTCGGCGGCGAAGGCGATGATGTCGGGCACCTGCGCGATGTTCTGCCGGGTGATGGGCACGTTGAGCACCATCGGAAAATCCATGGCCTTGATCAGCCGCGCCATGTCGCGCTTGCGTTGCCAGACATCGACCCCCGCCAGCTGCTTCGCGACGCCCGGATCGGTGGACTGGAATCCCAGCTGGATATGCCGCAAGCCGGCTGCTTTCAACGCGCGCAGGCGCGCTTCGGTCAGGCCGAGGCCGGAGGTGATCAGGTTGGTGTAGTAGCCCATGCGGTCGGCTTCGGCAACCAGGGTTTCCAAGTCCTTGCGCAACGTCGGCTCGCCGCCGGAGAAACCGATCTGCAGAGCGCCCAGGGCACGCGCCTGGCTCATCACGTCGATCCATTCAGCGGTGCTCAGCTCGTCCTTGCGATAGTCGGCAAAATTCCTGGGATTGCTGCAGAACACGCACTGCAACGGGCACTGGTAAGTCAGTTCCAGCAACAGCCAGACCGGGTTGCCGCTGCCATCAAGCCTTAATTCGGATCCAGCCTTTGCCATGGGATACCTCCAGAAAATTCATGACGCCGCTGCGTACGGCGGTCAGGTCCGATGCGCAATACATCACTGCAAGTTTGCCAATCAACTCTTCGACGCTTGTCTGTCCGTCGCAGAAATTGAGAATCTGCCCGCCGGTCTCATTCAACTTCACGATGCCTTCTGGATATAGAAGGACATAAGCCTGCTGAGACGCTTCCCAGCGAAACATGAAGGGTGGACGTATCTCGTAGATGTCCTGGGAACAGATGCGTATTTCTTTCATGGCTGCTCTCCCGAGAGAGCCTGCATGGCCGTAATTGCTGGACATGCAGGCCTTTTCATTTAGCGAACGTAGACGTACGCCGTTACTTCAAAGCCCAGGCGCAGATCGCAAAACTCAGGATTGATCCACTGCATGTCGTATCTCCTTCAATAAGTTCCGGATGGGATGTTGCAACTGGAAGCTAGAACGCTTGAAGGCATTGACTAATACAACTTTGGAAGTGTTTTCGTGCTCAGTTGGTAGTGTGTGGCTTGATTTTGTTAATTATTTTCATGCTTGGCGGGCGTTCTTGTCGTTGGTCAATTGCGTCTGGGTAATTGGCGTTAAATTGCTCGGTTTTTTTCAGGCGGATAAGAAGAAGTGGGGCTATCTTTCAGTTTGCCTGGGTTGCTTTTGCGCGCCGGGCCAAAGCCTTCGCGTCTACTACCAAATGAGGACGGCATCTGGTCCTAGGGTGCATTCCGGTGAGAGACTCGGGCTGCCTAAGATCGCTCCATGCCCTGTCCATATCCCGGTCAGGCTCCAACAAGTGAAAGAGAGAGGCCGCTCATGATTTACGCCCAACCCGGTACCGAAGGCGCCATCGTTTCCCTCAAGCCTCGCTACGGCAACTACATCGCAGGTGAGTTCGTGCCACCCGTGAAGGGTGAGTACTTCGCCAACACCAGCCCGGTGGATGGCTCCTTGATCGGCGAATTCCCGCGTTCCGGTGCCGAGGATATAGACAAGGCCCTGGATGCCGCCCACGCCGCCGCCGATGCCTGGGGCAAGACGTCCGTTCAGGAGCGCTCGCTGATCCTGCTGAAGATCGCCGACCGCATCGAAGCCAACCTGGAAAAGCTCGCCGTTACCGAGACCTGGGACAACGGCAAGGCCGTGCGTGAAACCCTCAACGCCGACATCCCGCTGGCCGCCGACCATTTCCGCTACTTCGCCGGCTGCCTGCGCGCCCAGGAGGGCAGCGCCGCCGAGATCAACGAGCACACCGCCGCGTACCACTTCCACGAGCCGCTGGGTGTGG
>NZ_JAAMQZ010000068.1 GCF_013522825.1 Stutzerimonas stutzeri | reverse complement strand
GCGTAAGATCGTCCATGGCGGGTGTAGCTCTCCAGAAATGACGTTGATCGGATTAAGCAACCAAATCATACGTCAAATCATGGCTTTACGCTACATCCGCCAACCCCCGATGAATTTTTCGGGCTAGCTCTTAGGCTTTATGCAACTGAAACAATAATAATGGAGGCACGAAAATGAACCTGGGTCTCGACTATAACTGGTACACCTTGAATTACCGGTACAAGACGGTGGACCACTTCTTTGGCACCAACTTCTGCACCCTCGACACATGCGGCGAGAGCCCGCTGATTAAGGCCAAGAAGGTCGTTCTGAAGAACGACTACGTCCGCCAGTTCATCGATGTATACCACGTCTGAGGTGCCGCCATGACACACAAGGTTGCACTGAACTTCGAAGACGGCGTCACTCGTTTCATCGATGCTAATGCTGGCGAGACTATTGCTGATGCTGCCTACCGCCAAGGCATCAATTTACCCATGGTCTGCCGAAACGGTGCATGCGGCGCCTGCAAATGCTTCGCCGAGAGCGGCCGCTACGACCTCGGCGAGGAATACATCGAGGATGCGTTGAGCGAAGCCGAAGCCGAGCAGGGCTACGTGCTGACCTGCCAGATGCGCGCCGAAAGCGACTGCGTGATTCGCGTTCCGGCCGCATCGGACGTCTGTAAGACCCAGCAGGCCAGCTATCAGGCAGCGATCAGCAACGTGCGTCAGCTGTCCGAGAGCACCATCGCGCTGTCTATCAAAAGCGCATCGCTGAACCAGTTGGCGTTTCTGCCGGGCCAGTACGTCAATCTGCAAGTGCCGGGCAGCGACCAGACCCGCGCCTATTCCTTCAGCTCGCTGCAAAAGGATGGCGAGGTCGGCTTCCTGATCCGCAACGTGCCGGGCGGGCTGATGAGCAGCTTCCTGACCAGCCTCGCCAAGGTCGGCGATAGCGTCAGTCTGGCTGGACCGCTGGGCGCGTTCTATCTGCGCGAGATCAAGCGGCCGCTGCTGTTGCTGGCGGGTGGTACCGGCCTAGCGCCGTTCACCGCGATGCTGGAGAAGATCGCCGAGCAGGGCAGCGAGCACCCGCTCCATCTGATCTACGGCGTCACCCATGACCACGACCTGGTCGAAATGGACAAGCTAGAGGCATTCGCCGCGCGCATTCCCAACTTCAGCTACAGCGCCTGCGTCGCCAGCCCGGACAGCGCCTATCCGCAAAAGGGCTATGTGACCCAGTACATCGAGCCCAAACACCTCAACGGCGGTGAGGTAGATGTCTACCTTTGCGGTCCGCCACCAATGGTCGAGGCGGTCAGTCAGTACATTCGCGCACAGGGCATCCAGCCGGCCAATTTCTATTATGAGAAGTTCGCCGCCAGCGCCTAGAGGCTCCTTTGGTCCGCTTACTTGGTGAGCGGGCCTGTTTTATTCGTGCAGTAGCAGGCCGTTGAAAAACTCGGCTTCAACTGCCCCAACCCGTCCGGTTTGGCGCTTTTTCAAGCGCTTTGGCCTAACGGAGTCCACACAAGGCCTGACTTCAGGCCTTTTTGACAGGTTTCAGCACCACGTTCACGCCTTTCGGCGTTTTTTGGGCGTAACTCGCCCTATACATGCGATCCTCGCCACCAACCCGACAGGCTACCCAGTCGGATCAGGTTGTAGACCGAGAAACCCAGCAATAACTGAGCACTCAGCTTGGCGCGACCGATCAGCTTGGTCTTGCGCAGGCCGCCAACCGTCTTCAGCCAGCCAAAACCTTCTTCGATCCGCTTGCGGATCTTCTGGCTGGCGGCATACCCCGGATGCCGCGTGGTGCGCCCATCGATGGCGCTGCCCTTGCGCTTCTGCGCCACATGCGGTGTCACTTTCAGCTCGCGCGCCCTCTGCACGAAACGCTTCTGGTCGTAATTCTTGTCTGCACCTACCGTGCTGCCCGGCTTGGCCGTGCGCTCCAGCATCTCCAGCGCCGCCTCTACCTCGGCACGTCCATTGAACTCGGTGCATTCCACATCCACGATCAGACCGTTGCGGTGCTCCATCATCGTGTGGGCCATGTGCGCCAGACGACTGGCATCGCCATTGCTCTTGCGCGCCAGCCGGGCCTCGGGATCGCTGGTCGATTGGTGGGTCGCGTTGCTGCGCTTCTCGCCCTTGAAGTCGGCATCGGGGTTGCGCGTGCCATCCTCCGGTGGGTCGCCGCCATCCTTCTTGATAAAGGACTTGTGCGAGGCCCAGGCGTCGATCAGCGTGCCATCGACGCTGAAATGCTCGTTGCTGGCGTACTCGGACCATGCGGCCAGCGACTTGATGCGCTGGAAGAACAGCCGCGCTACATCCTGGTTGAACAAGCGGTCACGGTTCTGGCTGAAGGTCGAGTGATCCCACATGCGCTCGTCCATCGACAAGCCGACGAACCAGCGAAACAGCAGGTTGAAATCAATCTGCTCGACCAACTGCCGCTCGGAGCGAATGGTGTAAATCACCTGCAGCAACGAGGCGCGCAGCAGCCGCTCCGGCGCAATCGAGGCCCGTCCCAGGGTGGAGTACAGCCCGTCGAAGTCCCGATCCATCGAAGCCAGAACGGTATCGACCAGGCCTCGCAGGGGACGCAGCGGGTGATCGTTCGGGATGCGCTGCTCCAGCGTCGTATAACTGAACAGCTCGTTTTGTTTGAGGTCGAGTCCACGCATCGGCTTGGGCTGGCTTCGGCAGAAGAGGATGGCCGCCATTTTGCCAGAGCCACGCGGGCTCTGGCTTTTTTCAACGGCCTGGTAGAGCCCATGTTTCCTGCGAACTTTCCCAAAATTGCATCTGGGCTACACAACCGAGGTGGTTCATGAACAAACGTTTCCAGGACAAGACTGCCGTTATCACCGGCGCTGCCCAGGGCATCGGTCGCCGCGTGGCCGAACGGATGGCGGCCGAAGGAGGTCGGCTGCTGCTGGTCGACCGTTCCGAGCTAATACATGAGCTGGCCGACGAACTGGTCGGAGTCGCTGAGGTGCTGACCCTGACCGCCGACCTTGAGCAGTTCGCCGATTGCCAACGGGTGATGGCGGCGGCGCTCGAGCGCTTCGGTCGTCTGGACATTCTGATCAACAACGTTGGCGGCACCATTTGGGCTAAGCCATTCGAGCATTACCAGGAACACGAGATCGAGGCCGAAGTGCGGCGTTCACTGTTTCCTACCCTATGGTGCTGCCACGCCGCGCTGCCGCCAATGCTCGAGCAGGGCAGTGGCGCCATCGTAAATGTTTCCTCCGTTGCCACGCGCGGGATCCATCGCGTGCCTTATGGCGCGGCGAAGGGTGGCGTTAACGCCCTGACCGCCTGCCTGGCCTTTGAAACCGCCGAGCGCGGCATCCGCGTCAACGCCACCGCGCCGGGTGGCACCCAGGCGCCGCCACGGCGGATCCCGCGCAATAGCGCCGAGCCGAGTGAGCAGGAGAAGGTCTGGTACCAGCAGATCGTCGACCAGACCCTCGACAGCAGCCTTATGAAACGCTACGGAAGCATTGATGAGCAGGTCGAAGCTATTCTATTCCTTGCTTCTGACGCCGCCTCCTACATCACCGGTATGACTCTTCCGGTGGCAGGAGGAGACCTCGGTTGACCCTTATGTCTGGTTAAGAAGAGAAATCGACATGCGCAGAAGCAACGTACATAAGATTGTTGCCGCTGACCGAAAACTGACCCAGTAGAGGCTGTTCTGCCGATCGAAAACTGACCCAGGTGCTCAACTGCTCCTGCTCAATTTATGAGCAGGAGAACACAGGGTGATCAGTATGGAAATGATGGGCAAAATTCGGCGGATGTATTTCCGCGACAAGCTGTCGTTGCATGAGATAGCCAAGCGCACCGGATTGGCGCGCAACACCATTCGCAAGTGGGTCAGAGCGCCGGAAGCCAAGCAGCCGGTGTACCTGCGCCGGGCCATTTTCAACAAGCTGAGTCCGTTTCACGGCACGCTGGAGCAGGCGCTTAAAGCCGACTCGCTGCGTCCCAAGCAACAACGGCGCAGTGCCAAGGCGCTGCTGGCACAAATCAAAGCCGAGGGTTATGACGGTGGCTACAGCCAGCTCACCGCGTTTGTCCGTGCCTGGCGCGGGGATCAGGGCAAGGCAGCGCACGCCTTTGTGCCGTTGACCTTTGCCCTTGGCGAGGCGTTTCAGTTTGACTGGAGCGAGGAAGGCTTGCTGATCGGCGGCATTTACCGGCGCATGCAGGTGTCGCACCTGAAGCTGTGCGCGAGCCGTGCCTTCTGGCTGGTGGCTTATCCGAGCCAAGGTCACGAGATGCTGTTCGACGCGCATACGCGCTCGTTCAGCGCCTTAGGCGGCGTGCCACGCCGAGGCATTTACGACAACATGAAGACGGCCGTCGACAAGGTCAACAAGGGCAAAGGCCGCACGGTGAATGCGCGCTTCGCGGTGATGTGCGCGCACTACCTGTTCGATCCGGATTTCTGCAACGTTGCCTCAGGTTGGGAAAAGGGCATCGTCGAAAAGAACGTGCAGGACAGTCGCAGGCGTATCTGGCTGGACGCCCAAGACCGTCAATTCCACTCCTTCGAGGAACTCAATGCCTGGCTCGGGCAGCGCTGCCGCGCACTCTGGAGCGAGCTTCCGCACCCGCAATACAGCGGGCTGAGCGTGGCTGAGGTGTTGGAGTTGGAGCGGGCCGAAATGATGCCCATGCCCGCGCCCTTCGACGGTTACGTCGAGCGTGCGGCGCGGGTTTCCAGCACCTGCCTGGTCAGCATGGGACGAAACCGCTACTCGGTACCCTGTGAGTACGCCGGCAAGTGGCTCAGTTGCCGCCTGTATCCGACGCGGATCGAGGTGGTAGCTGATGACGTATTGATTGCCAGCCACGCGCGCTTGCTGGATCGCGACCAGGTCAACTATGACTGGCAGCACTACATCCCGCTGATCGAGCGCAAGCCGGGCGCACTGCGCAATGGCGCTCCTTTTGCGGATCTACCAACACCACTGCGGCAACTCAAACACGGCCTGACACGTCATGCCGGCGGTGACCGGATCATGGCGCAAGTCCTGGCTGCCGTACCCGTCGCCGGACTCGATGCCGTATTGGTGGCCGTTGAACTGGTACTCGAAGCCGGCACCCTGAGCGCCGAACACGTCTTGAATGTCGTGGCGCGGCTGACAGCGACCGAGCCACCGCCCTCCGTCGAGACTCACTTGCAGCTCAAGGAAGCGCCTGTCGCGAACACGGCGCGCTACGACCGTTTACGCGGCAGCGTCGAGGAGATCCGTCATGCGTGATCTCATGGCAGAACTCAAAGAGCTGCGCCTGCACGGCATGGCCAATGCTTGGGCGGACTTGACGGCGCAGGGTGAGTCGGCCCTAGCCTCCTCGAAATGGTTGCTCGAACACCTGCTGCAACAGGAGCATGCGGATCGCGCCATGCGCTCGGTGAGCCATCAAATGAACATGGCCAAGCTGCCCATGCACCGTGACCTGGCTGGCTTCGACTTCAGCGCCTCCAGCGCCGACGCACGGCTGATCAGGGAACTGGCCAGCCTGGCCTTCACCGACACGGCACAGAACGTGGTACTCATCGGCGGGCCGGGCACCGGCAAGACCCACCTGGCCACCGCGCTAGCCGTGTCCGGCATCACTCTGCACGGCAAGCGCGTGCGCTTCTACTCCACGGTTGACCTGGTCAATCTGCTGGAGCGCGAGAAGCATGACGGTAAAGCCGGGCGCATCGCCCAAGCACTGCTGCGCATGGACTTGGTCATCCTCGATGAGCTGGGTTACTTGCCATTCAGTCAGGCTGGCGGTGCTCTGCTTTTTCACCTGCTGTCCAAGCTGTACGAGCACACCAGCGTCGTGATCACGACCAACCTGAGCTTCGCAGAATGGTCGCGCGTGCTCGGCGACGCCAAGATGACCACCGCCCTGCTGGATCGGCTTACGCACCACTGCCACATCGTCGAAACGGGCAACGAGTCCTACCGCCTGCAACACAGCAGCTTGGCGGCTCAGGCAAAGATCAAATCACGGGAGCGAAAACGCAAGGACGATCAGAAGCCGGTGGACGACGAACCGTTTTGATTTTAGGGAAAGGATGGCCTGCTGCATGACGACATGTGGCAGGTCTTCAGTCGCCACTTGGGGCGATCGAAAGGAAGGGATTTTAAAGCAGCTGCGCTGATAGACTTATCCACAGTTGCTGATATAGAAATCAGCAATCCGCCCTGGGTCAAATTTCAATCGGCAGGGTGGGTCAATTTTCCATCAGCACCAACATCCCAGGGCGTTCAATGCCGTCGTCTAGCTGCCATACCGTCCTTGCCGAAAGCTTCTTCCGTCGCAACGCAGAGTTGTTTCGCCCGCACCTCGCTGCTGTCGGACTGCGCGAGCAGATTCTCAGCGCACCGGAATCAGAAATTCCAGTGACAAAGTACGTCGCCCTCTGGGAGGTGCTTGGTAGCGAGGTTTCACCGACCATTGGCCTGGAGGTGGCCATGCGCACTGAGAGCAGTGAGCTCGGTGCCTATGGCCATGCCATACGCTGTGCCCCTTCCATGCAATTGGTACTGCGGAGCCTGAGCCGCTTCATGGTGGTGTTGACCCAGGCCACGCAACTGGACTTCGAGGACAACGGCAAGCGGATTAGCCTGGCCTATCGGGTCACCGACGCGTCCATCGTGCAGCGTCGCCAGGATGCGGAATTCACCATTTGCACCATCCTCAACCTGCTTCGTGAGGTGACCCGGAATCCGCAGCTGTCACCTGTTCGAGTGGATTTCGAGCATCGGGCCCCCAGCGACCTGGCCTCCCACCGCGAGGTATTTGGGTGTCCCATTCGCTTCGAGCAGCCGGACAATCGGCTGTACTTCTCACGCGAGTTGCTGGACATGCCAATCCGCACCGCCGATCAGCGCCTGTTCCAGGCCCTCGAGCCCTTCCTTGAACAGCAGCGGCAAAGCCGGGCGGCGTCGACAGACGTGCTCAGCCAGGTCGCCCACCACATTGCCAGCAGCCTGAGCAGTGGCTGTGCCAGCCTGGAGCAGGTGGCCAGCGACCTGAAGATTGGCGTTCGTACATTGCAGAGGCGTTTGGCCGAGCAGAACGTCGAGTTCAGCCAGTTGGTGGAGGATGTGCGCCGCTCCCTGGCCGAGAGCTATGTGATGCAATCCGACTACAGCCTGACGGAGATCGCACTGCAGCTCGGTTACTCCGAAGCCAGTTCCTTCTGCCGAGCCTTCCGCCGCTGGACCCAACTGACTCCCCAGCAGTTCCGCCAACGCGGCCGATCCTGAATCGAGCCGCCCACCTTCCGAGCGGATTGTCATCCGCTGCCAACGATTTTGTCATGAGCTGCCAAGCCTGCGCCTGGGGGCGTCGCATAGCTTATCCCCGCAGATGGGCGTGACTTCAGGCTGACGTACATCGCTCAGCTGGCAGCTTCTTGCGCCCTTCACTTCAAGAACAATGACAAATGAGGTGTGGGTCGATGGCCGATGAAAAAGACGACGCCAAGGGCGTCAGTCGTCGTGGTTTCCTGCGTGGCGCCGGGGCTGGCGCGGTTGTGGTGGCAGGCGCAGGGGTCATGGCAAATGCCATGGGCGCTGAACAGAAAGGCTGCAAGACCGCGGGTTGCGATTACGACGTGGTGGTGATCGGCGGCGGCTTCGCCGGTGTCACCGCCGCCCGTGACTGTCGCAAGAATGGCTACAAGACGCTGGTGCTGGAGGCGCGCAATCGCCTTGGCGGTCGCACCTTCAGCACCGAGTTCGCCGGCCACAAGGTGGAGCTGGGCGGAACCTGGATTCACTGGACCCAGCCCTTCGTCTGGGCCGAGACCCAGCGCTATGGCCTGAAGGTCATCGAATCCCCGGAACGCGCTGAATCGTCACTGGAAACCATGGTGATCCTGGCGGAAGGCAAGCGGACGCAACTTGCTGGCGAAGAGCTGCTGCCGGTGCTGCAAGCGTTCGATACCTACTTCGCGGACGCTCGCGACATCTGGGAACGTCCCTACGACTCCCGCTTCCGCTGGAACAAGCTCATGGCGCAGGACAGCCTGAGTGCCCGTGATCGCCTCGACCAGTTGAAGCTCAACCCTGTGCATCGCGCTGCCGTGGACTCGTATCTGGTGGGTATGTCCCATTGCCCCTCTGACCAGGTTTCCTACAACGAGATGGCACGTTGGTGGGCCCTGCCGGGTTACAACCTGTCGGTCCTCAACGACTCGCTCACTCGCTACACCTTCAAGGACGGCACCATCAGCTTGATCAACGCGATGATCGAAGACGGCAAGCCCGAAGTGCGGCTGTCTACGCCGGTGAAGAAGGTCGAGGACAAGGGCGACCACGTGGTCGTCACCACCCAGAAGGGTGAGCGCATTGTGGCGGGCAGCGTGGTCCTGGCGCTGCCGATGAACGTGCTGCCCAACATCGAGTTCTCTCCGGCGCTGGACCCCAAGCTGATCGAGGCCGCTCACGAACGGCACGCCGGCACCGGAGTCAAGGCGGTCATCAAGGTCAAGGGCAAGGTCGGTGGGGAAGGCAAGCTGTATGGTCTGGCCGACTCGGATCATCCCCTCAATGTGGTGTTCACCTACGCCAAGGCCGAGGACCACACGCTGTTCATCGGCTTTGGCGACGATCCCGCCAAGCTCGACGTCCTGGATCGGGACGCCGTGCAGCAGGTCATGCAGTCCTTCTTCCCGGAAATGGAAGTGGAAGACTGCTTCGGTTACGACTGGAACCTCGACCCCTACAGCCGGGGAACCTGGGCCAGCTACCGACCCGGCTGGTACGGCAAGTATGCCGATCACTTCGGCAAGGCTCCGGGTAGCCGCATGTTCTTCGCCCAGGGCGACCACGGCGAGGGTTGGCGCGGATTCATCGACGGCGCCATCGGCGGGGGCGGCAAGGCGGCCCTGCTCGTCAAGGAGCTGCTGGGATGAAGCAGCTTGGTTTCCTTCTCGCCCTTGGCCTCTGCGCCATCTCCGGCACGGCCGCGGCGGCTTGCGATGCCGCGGCCGGCCAAAAGCTGTTCGAGTCCAAGTGCACCGCCTGCCATTCGCTGGCGGAGCACAAGGTCGGTCCGCGTCTGCATGACGTGTATGGCCGCAAGGTCGGTACGGCGCAGGGCTTTGGCTACACGCCGACCCTGGAGCAGGCCGGCTTCACCTGGAACGCGGAAAAGCTCGATGCCTTCCTGAGCGGCCCGATGAATTTCCTGCCGGGTACCGCGATGGCGTTTGGCGGCCTGCGCAAGCAGGACGATCGGCAAAACATCATCTGCTTCCTCGAACAGCAGAACAGGAGCTAGTCATGAACATCACTCTCTTCACTCGCCCCAAGAGCGTGCTGACTGTCGGTCTGGCCCTGCTGCTGGCTTTCGACCCCAACCTGATCTTCCAGTGGACGGGATTGGTGCTGGGTGACGCCGGCACGTTGCTGGGCCGCATTCTGGGCCTGGTCTACCTGGGGATCGCCATCGAGCTGTGGTTCGTCCGCAGCAACTCAGACCTGCCGGCGCGCAACGCGCTGCTTCTGACCGCAGTCGACTGTTCCGTCGTGGCCTTGCTGGTCCAGGTGCAACTGGCCGGGCTGATGAATGTGCTCGGTTGGGGGCTGATTGCCGTGTACCTCGGCTCCGGCCTGGGATTCCTCTGGTGCGCCATGCAAGTCGCCAGGAATGGCGCCGTACGCGAAAGCCTTTCCTGATCCAAGCGATTTGCACTTTTTTGATATCACCGGATTCCAGCCCCTTCGTACCTTCTGCCCTGCTCGTCGCCACCGGCGCACGGGGCAGACTCATCCTCAGCACAACAAGAATCTCCTGTAGGAGAAGGGGTTTGGGGAGCAATGGAACCAAAAACCAACGTAAGCCCTACCAACGCTTTTCGGTGTCTTCTTCCCAGGCGCCCATCTCGACAAAACAGTTGCGCATGTCGGCCTCCTGGCTGATCTCGGTCAG
>NZ_JAAMQZ010000067.1 GCF_013522825.1 Stutzerimonas stutzeri | reverse complement strand
AGGCTGAAGCCTTGGGTACGACCGATTTGAATGGTGGCGCGCTCTTCAACGCTGAGTTCGGTATAAGACATAGGGGCAGCACCGTACCGGAAAGGTCAGGTGTTGCACTCAGTTTTTGCCGCCGCCCATCATTATGAAACCAAGTTCTGATCCACTCGCAGGGCTAGCCGCGTATGCCTAAGGAAGGCCATCGTTTAGCCTATATACCGTTTGCTCCAAAGTATTTGGTTTTGTGCAGCAATCATTTTGGGAGTGATGAATATTGTCAGCCGAAAGTAGTGTAAAGGCCGTCACGACTGACTCCCCTTGGGCGGTTTTTCTGGTGTTTCTGCGCCTAGGGCTCACCTCCTTCGGAGGCCCGATTGCACATCTAGCTTACTTTCGCGAAGAATTTGTCGCTCGACGCCAATGGCTGAGCGAGCGTAGCTATGGGGATTTGATTGCTCTGTGCCAGTTCTTGCCGGGGCCCGCCAGTAGCCAGGTTGGAATAGGTTTAGGACTATCTCGTGCTGGGGTTCCTGGAGCAGTAGCTGCGTGGGCAGGCTTCACATTGCCTTCGGCAATAATCCTGGTTTTATTCGCTCAGGGTATGTCCTCGTGGGGAGGGGCGCTTCCGAGCGGTCTTTTACATGGTCTTAAAATTGTCGCGGTGGCTGTCGTTGCTCAAGCCGTCTGGGGAATGGGCCGCAGTCTTTGCACTGATGCCCCTCGAATAACCGTCGCCGTGTTTGCTGCCTATGCTGCACTGCTTTGGCCGCATGCCTGGGGGCAGATCGGCGTGATTTTCTTCGGCGCTGTCATAGGAATGATGCTCTTCAAAACCGATGAAAGCCAAACTACGGAGTCTTTGCCCATATCGGTGAGCAGAAAAGTCGGCGTGGTGTTGTTGCTGCTGTTCTTCGGCCTTTTAGCTGGCCTGCCATTACTGATTCAAGTGTGGCCCTCTCAAGCGTTAGCTGTGGTAAATGCCTTTTTCCGTACTGGGTCATTAGTTTTTGGAGGTGGGCACGTCGTGCTGCCGCTGCTTCAATCAGCTACCGTGCCGAACGGATGGGTAGCCAATGACACATTTCTTGCCGGATATGGTTTAGCACAGGCCGTACCGGGCCCGCTTTTTACCTTCGCAGCATTTCTTGGCGCGTCCATGAATGCCCAACCTTCTGGTTGGCTCGGGGCTACCGCGTGCGTCCTAGCAATTTTTGCCCCTTCTTTCCTGCTCGTAATCGGCGTTTTGCCATTCTGGGAGCAACTGCGGAAAAGCTTACGCACCCAAGCTGCACTTTCAGGCGTAAACGCAGCAGTTGTGGGCCTTCTTCTGGCGGCCTTGTATAACCCTGTCTGGACGAGTGCCATATTCACTCCTACAGACTTTGGCTTGACGCTGATAGCTCTCGTGGCCTTGATGTTCTGGAAGGCTCCTCCATGGTTGGTAGTCTTGGCTGGAGGCCTCTTCGGATGGTTACTCAGCAGTGTATTTTGAGGCCGGCTAAACGATACCGTCAGGACGAGTTGCTTCGCGCACGATTACAGTGTGCTGAGCTGTTGATGCAGCCGATGGATTTGATGAGCCTAAGGGGCAGAACTGAGAGCATGTATTGCGGCCCTAATTTCGCGATAAACCTTCTGTGGTCTTGAGCTAGGACTATACGAAAGACAAGCCCCCAAGTGAGGTACACAGATTTCAGGCCGCTCTTTTTTCTAATGGCCTAATGGCGAAAGCTGACCAGGAAAAGGTAGTGTTCAAATTCTTACTCATGGACGTCCTACATGCCTGTCACAATTCGCGCTGCAGTGGTGGCAGATGCACAAGCTATCCAGTGCATTTACGCTCAGATAGTTTCGACAACGGCGATCTCGTTCGAAGAGATCCCGCCAAGCGCTGAGGAAATAGCTCAGCGAATAGCCACCACACTTCAAACATATCCCTACCTTGTGGCCGAAGAAGATGGGGAGGTCAAGGGCTATGCCTATGCAAGCCAGCACCGCGCACGCCCGGCCTACCGATGGGCAGTTGACGTGACGGTATACATAGCTGAATCGGCTCGCCGTCAGGGTGTTGGCCGTGAGCTCTATGAGACCTTGCTTCCGATTCTTGAGAAGCAGAGATTTCGCGCAGCGTACGCCGGAATTGCACAGCCCAATGAAGGAAGTGTGGGCCTGCATGAGTCGCTGGGGTTCGTCCACATCGGCACATATCCGGAGGTAGGCTTCAAGCTTGGGAAATGGCACGACGTCGGCTACTGGCGACTCGGGCTGTGTCCGGCAACTCCTCCACTGGAGCCTATTCTCTTTCCTTAGCTTGAAGTCGCATCACAGTAGGCACACTCGATTTGCGTCGCGAGACATCAGGGTTCGCTAGTGAGATAGCTTTGGACTTGGTTGACTACATCCCGAGCGGTGCGGGTTACTCCGATCAATGTCGCAGAGGCGAGCCCCGTCCAATCGCCGTAACCCACCAGCCACAAATTGGGTGACGCAACACTTCGATTTTCGTCCACAGCCACTTTACCGTCCAGGCCTACAACGCCCAGGCTGCTCAGGTGGTCGAGCGCGGGAGAAAATCCCGTGCACCAGATGACAACGTCCAACTTTGTTTCGTCTCCTGATGACCACACAACGCCTGTCGAAGTGAAGTGCGTGAATGGCCGTACCGCTCTCAATACACCGCGTTCACGAGCGTCTTTCACCGATGACACCATTACGATGTCGCCCAACCCTCCAGCGGGCTGCTCAGGCTCCACACCATCCTGTTGCGCCTTCAATCGAGCTGTAGCTCGTTCGAACAGGACGCGCCCATCAACCTCATCAGGTAGAAACTTTGGGACTTCTTGAGTTACCCAGGTTGCCTGAGCCACTTTGGAAACCTCGGCGTAAATCTGGGCTCCCGAGTTGCCACCACCGACGACAAGGACAGTTTTCCCCTCAAACTCATCCGGCCCAACGTAATGAGCGGAATGAAGCTGCTGCCCTAAAAACAACTCCTGTCCGGGATAGCTTGGGATAAATGAGCGGCTCCAGGTGCCTGTTGCACTGATAACCGCTTTGGCCTCCCAGGCTCTGTCCTCGGAGACAACCCGTAATCCGTCTTCGATTTTCTCGACACGGTTTACCCGCGTGGATCGGATGATGGGAAAGTCATATCGACGCTCGTACAGAGTTAGATAGTCGATAACATCGTCCAGCCCAGGAGTCCCCTCGGATACTGCTGGCATGGGCCAGCCGGCAATTGAGCTCCAAGCAGACGGCGAGAATAGTCGGAGAGAATCCCACCCATGCCGCCAGGCCCCTCCCGGTGCTGACTCGGCGTCGAGTAATACATAGGAAAGGCCTGTACGCCTCAAGAAATAGGCTACGGTGAGCGCGGATTGGCCACCGCCAATGACCACTACATCAAATTTCGAGTTTTGATTCACCAGCATCCCCCCAGGCCCATCTGCTTTACATCGGTTTAAACCCTGCGGCCATTCTCATCAATGACGACTTGTCCGTCTTCTTTGACGAAGCTGCCGCGCTGCTCTTGCGGCAGAAGGTCGAGGACTGCCTCTGACGGTCGACACAAGCGTGTGCCCAAGGGCGTCACGACGATGGGGCGATTGATCAGGATGGGGTGAGCCATCATGGCATCGATGAGCTGATCATCAGTAAGTGACGTATCGCCCAGTCCCAACTCCTCGTAAGGAGTGCCTTTGATGCGAAGCAGGGCCCGCACCTCAATACCCATATCCTTGATCAACCTGACAAGCGTGGTGCGGTCAGGTGGGGTCTGTAGGTACTCGATAACAGTCGGCTCTTCTCCGCTGTTGCGGATCAGCTCCAAGGTGTTGCGAGAGGTGCCACATTGCGGGTTGTGATAGATCGTGATCTGGCTCATACAGTTTCCTCGCACTGACGTTAGATGGAGCGCTGGTTGACGCGTTTGGAAAGCTCTTCGGCGGACTCTTTGCGCTCGGAGTACCGATCAACCAAATAATCCTGGCGATCCCGCAACAGCAGGGTGAACTTCATCAGCTCTTCCATCACGTCCACGAGTCGGTCGTAGTACGAGGACGGCTTCATACGACCTGCCTCGTCGAACTCGGTAAATGCCTTGGCCACCGAAGATTGGTTTGGGATGGTGAACATCCGCATCCATCGGCCCAGTACGCGCAGCTGATTGACCACGTTGAAAGATTGCGAGCCGCCGCAGACCTGCATCACTGCAAGGGTTTTGCCTTGCGTAGGCCGTACAGCGCCCATCGCCAGCGGTACCCAGTCAATTTGGGCTTTGAATACTGCGCTCATGGAGCCGTGACGCTCAGGGGAGCACCACACCTGCCCCTCAGACCATTGCATCAGCTCGCGCAGCTCAGCGACCTTGGGATGTGTATCGGGAGCGTCATCCGGCAGCGGGAGACCTGATGGGTCAAAGATCTTGGTTTCGGCGCCAAACTCTTCCAACAAGCGGGCTGCTTCCTGAGTCACCAGCCGGCTGAAAGAGCGCTCTCGCGTCGATCCGTACAAAAGCAGAATTCGAGGCTTATGGAGCGAAGGCGTACGAGGTGCCAGTTGCTCCAACGAAGGAATGTCGATCAGGTCGGCGTGAACGTTCGGCAATGTCTCTTGCATATAAACTCCTACGGCGGCGCCTGGTTGGGTGCCGCCTCGGTTGATCTTTAAAGCGAACCGATGCGGTTCAGTTCAGCTTTCAACTGGTCAGTGCTGATGGTCTTCAGTGGCAGCGCAAGAAATGCGCTCACGCGCTCGTGAATTTTGGCGAGTGTGGTTTCAAACGCAGCGGTGATCTCGGCTTCCGACCCGCTAGCCTCAGACGGGTCGGCCAGCCCCCAATGCGCCTTCAAAGCTGGCCCGAAGAAGATTGGGCATGCCTCACCTGCAGCCCGGTCACAGACAGTGATCACGATGTCTGGCGGCGAGCCTTCAAAAGCGTCCGAAGCCTTGCTGCTTAAGCCCGCAGTAGAGATACCCGCCGCCTCCAGTGTCTGCAGTGCCCTTTGATTCACCCGGCCACTGGGAAAGCTCCCCGAGCTGACCGCTTCTACGCCTTCAGGCGCCAGGTGATTGAACAGCGCCTCGGACAGAATGCTGCGGCAGCTGTTGTGGGTGCACATGAACAAGACTTTCATCAGAAGATTCCTTGATTCAGAAACTGAGGCGCAATGCCAGGGCAGACAAGGTGGCGACGAGGATAGGCAGGGTCAGCACGATCCCAGTCTTGAAGTAGTAACCCCAGCTGATCTTGATGTCCTTCTTGGCCAGCACATGCAGCCACAGCAGCGTGGCCAGACTGCCAATTGGAGTGATCTTCGGGCCTAGATCGCAGCCAATGATGTTGGCGTACACCATCGCTTGCTGTACGACGCCATCAACTTCGGCGGCATGAATGGATAAGGCGCCAACCAGAACCGTAGGCATGTTATTCATGATCGAAGACAGCAATGCTGTTAGCAGCCCTGTACCCAGGGACGCGCCCCAAACGCCATAACCGGCGAACACGTTCAGGATCTGCGCGATGTGGTCGGTCAGGCCCGCGTTCTTCAAGCCATAGACGACCAGATACATACCCAAGGAAAAAATCACCACTTGCCATGGGGCCTCTTTGAGCACCTTGCTTGTGTTGATGGCGTGACCACGAGCCGCGATGACATAGAGAATGAACGCACAGACCGCTGCAATGGCGCTGATTGGCACCCCCAATGGCTCAATGACAAAGAAGCCGATCAGGAGTAGTGCCAGCACCCACCAGCCGGCTACAAACGTGGCCCGGTCGTGGATTGCCTCGTCCGGATTGTTCAGTTGGTTGAGGTCATAGGTCTTTGGTAAATCTTTGCGGAAAAACCACAGCAGCATGGCTAATGTCGCTGCCACGCTGACGATGTTTACCGGCACCATGATCGAAGCATATTCGTTGAAGCCGATATCGAAGTAGTCGGCAGAAACGATGTTGACCAGGTTGGAAACCACCAGCGGTAAGCTCGCCGTGTCGGCGATAAAACCGGCTGCCATGACGAATGCCAAAGTAGCCGCAGGAGAAAAACGCAACGCCAGCAACATCGCGATCACAATGGGTGTGAGGATCAATGCTGCTCCGTCATTGGCGAACAGGGCCGACACCGCTGCGCCAAGCAGGACGATAAATGCGAACAGCTTGCGGGTGCTTCCGCCTCCCCATCGGGCCACATGCAGCGCAGCCCATTTAAAAAAGCCTGCCTCATCAAGCAGCAAACTGATGATGATGACCGCGATGAAAGTTCCGGTAGCATTCCAGACGATGCGCCAGACCTCGGGTATGTCTGCAAGAGTAACGACGCCTGCCAGCAACGCCACGATGGCACCCAACGTGGCACTCCAACCAACTCCGAGCCCTTTAGGCTGCCAGATGACGAGCACGATGGTGGCGATAAATATCAATACGGCAATCAGCATTTCGTTAATCCGGTTGGGCGTGAATCAGCTGCACACGGCCTGGTTGATCGGACGGTCGTTCATACCGCACAGGCGTTTAGTATCGGTTTCCAGCCATTGCTGATTGGCGTCTACGACTTCTTTCAAAACCGCAGTTACCCACGCAGGCAAATCGGGGTTCAGGCGGTAGTACACCCACTGACCTTGCCGGCGATCCATCAACAAACCAGCAGAACGCAGCAGGGCCAAATGACGAGAAATCTTCGGCTGGTTCAGGTCGAGTGCCGCCGTCAGCTCGCAGACACACAGCTCGCCTTCGCTCACGACGAGCAGGGAAATTTTGGCTCGGGTGTCATCCGCCAAGCACTTGAATAACGTGGTGGGGTTCATGGGTTCTGTCATAGATCCTCCAGGTGTTTGGTCTTGACCAAAACGAAGAGCTTGATGCGCTCGTGGATGTCGTGGAGCGTGTGGCGAAATGCACCGGGATCATCGCTCGTTACTGGGTCAGGAAAGTCCCAGGCAATGACTTCACCTGCACTGGGCATTGGTAGGCACTCGCTGGCGGATTTATCGCAAAGAGTGATTACGTAATCGAATCGATCAGCTTGAAACTCGCTGATGGACTTGCTTCGCAGGCCCGTCGCATCGACTCCAACTGCCTCCAACGCCTGAATCGTGCGCGTATCAACCTCAGACGGTTGGGATCCTCCGCTGAAGGCCTCGAAGCGCGGGTCGGTGTGACGCAGCAAAGCCTCTGCAAGCTGGGAGCGGGCTGAGTTGGCAACGCACACGAAAAGCACTTTGATAGCAGGGGTCATGACTAGACTCGATGCATATGGAAAATCGAATATACGCTTTGGCAGATATTCGGTAAAGCGAATATGATGACTACGGCTTCGGCTTGGGCCGTAACAGTCCATGCAAAGCGGCACAAAGGAGATGAAAGGATGGAGTGGGAGATGATGATCCAGGCAACGGAAATAGCCGGTGGGCAATGGCAGCGCTTTCGCGATGCACTGAAATCTGCTGACCTTCCATCAGACGATATTGATCTTCCTGGCCGAACCTTTTTTGAGTTCACGCTGGACAGTGAGACGGTCGCATGGGGAGGATTCGAAACGCATGGTACGAACGGGTTGCTGCGCTCTCTGGTCGTGGAGCCCGCATACAGATCGAAAGGGGTTGGAGCTGAAATGCTTCGAGTCATTGAAGCGATAGCCGCCGGGCAGGGAATCGCTCGATTTCATTTGCTGACAACAACTGCATCAGGCTTTTTTGAACGGCAGGGCTACGCACTGAACCAGCGAGGCTCTGCGCCGTCTCTGATCTCACAGACGGAGCAGTTTAGGGGGCTTTGCCCTGGCTCGGCTTGCTACATGTGCAAGGCGTTACCATTCGACAATGGCTGATAGTCTGCCCATCCGATAGCCTGGGAGGTAGTGCCCAGTTTCGACCGATCCTTTACATGTGCGCGTACATGCACATATAGTCGCTACATGACCTTATTACTGAACCGAACCCAGGCAATCGAGGCCGCCATAGAGTCGCTGGACGGTGCATTCTTCAAAGCCCTCTGTGAGCCACCGCGAATCGCAGTGCTGAAGCGCGTAATGCTACTAGGCCGTGCTGATGTCACTGAAATTGCGGCTGACTTACCTCAAGAGCGTTCGGTTGTGTCTCGCCACCTTCAGGTGCTACTAGAGGCGGGGATCGTTAGAGCCACTAAGATAGGGCGCCAGATGTTCTATGAAGTGGACGGCCCAGCCATTATCAAGCGTCTAGAGGCCATCCTCATCCACACCAAAAGCATCGTTCCACTGTGCTGTCCAGGCGAAAAGGTCTGAGCCTTTTTTTGCATAAATACGTGCATGAGTGCGCATACATGAACATAAGCAGTCAGATGTTGGATGTTATTGTCATTGGTGCTGGCCAAGCAGGGTTGGCTACCGGTTGGCACCTGAAGCAGCACGGCCTCAATTTCCGCATTTTTGATGAGCAATCGCAGCCTGGGGGGAACTGGCGTAATTACTACGATAGCCTTGAATTGTTCTCGCCAGCAGCATATTCCTCTCTTCCGGGGCTTCCATTTCCTGGAGCAGCAGGCCACTACCCTTCTCGGGATGAAGTAGTGCGTTATCTGGAAGGTTATGCCGACTTCTTCCGGTTACCTATCCTTCAAGGGATTAGGGTCGCGAACGTAGGTCAGGAAGGCGAAGGATTTCGGATCACTGCAGCGAACGGACAAAGCTTTTGTGCGAGAGCGGTGGTCGTGGCCTCAGGAGCCTTCAGTCGTCCCTACGTACCCGATATCCCTGGGCTCAAGAACTTCAGCGGCACTCAGCTTCACAGTGCTCATTATCGGAATGCAGAAGCATTTAGTGGGCAACGCATCGTCGTAGTTGGCGCTGCTAACTCGGCTGTACAAATCGCTTACGATTTATCCAAAGTTGCAACCGTGACTCTGGCCACGCGAGAGGCGATTCGATTCGCGCCACAACGGATATTAGGAGCAGATTTTCATACTTGGTTGAAATGGACAGGCCTAGAGAAAACTAAGTGGCTAAACGATCAAAGCACGCCTGTACTGGACGACGGTACGTACAGAAAGGCTCTGAGATCCGGACGCTTCAATCAAGCAGCAATGTTCTCCGAGGTCACTTCAACAGGCGTTATTTGGGCCGAAGGGCAGCATGAAACCGTTGATAGCCTGATTTTTGCCACTGGCTATCGTCCGAACCTGCCATTTCTCCAAGGCCTTCCAGTAATGGATGAGCAGGGACGAGTGGCGCAGCGCGACGGGCGAGCCGTTCATGTTCCAGGCTTGTACTTTGTAGGCTTGCCCAAACAACGCAACTTCGCTTCTGCAACCCTACGAGGAGTGGGGCCTGATGCCGAACAAATACTTCGGTATTTGCTAAAGCGAGTTCGTAAGTTAGAAGCCGCCCCGACGCTCGTAACGCAAAACTGAGCCGCTGGCGTCCGAAAAAACAAGAGTCCGTAGCTAGTGAAAAACCTAGAAAGCAGCCAACGACCTATCAACCGATTCAAGCTTGTGTGGGCATTAGGCATCGCACAAATCCTTGCTTGGAGTTCGACCTATTACCTGCCAGCAGTTCTTGCAACACCAATCACCAAAGAAACAGGATGGTCAGTTACGAGCGTAGTGATTGGATTATCTTGGGGACTGCTGGTCGCAGGAGCTTGCTCGCCCATGGTGGGACGATGGATCGATCAAAGTGGGGGACGCCCCGTGTTGGCAGCTAGCTCGTTATTTTTGGCGATGGGTATGCTGTTGATGGGCTTAGCCAGTCACTTGGCCGTTTATTACCTAGCATGGACGCTGATCGGCGCGGGCATGGCTGCTGGCCTTTATGACGCAGCGTTTTCGACTCTCGGACGACTACTTGGCGACCACGCACGTGCCTCGATGACTGGTCTAACCTTGCTAGGTGGGTTTGCCAGCACCTTAGGCTGGCCACTGATCGCAGGCCTAGAGCACCAGATCGGGTGGAGGTACAGTTGCTTTGCCTTAGCCGCAATGCACCTGGTAGTTGGACTACCAATCCATCTTCTGACAATTCCCAGCGAGAAAGGCCCCCCAGCCGAATCTGCACCTCTTACAAGTCCCTCGTCCATTCCTAGGCTTTGTACGAAAAGTATTGCCGCATGCAACGTAGGCTGCAGGCCAAGGTGACCATGGCTGCAAAGCTCTTGGCCAGCTTGTCATAGCGAGTGCCGATCCTGCGATTTTCTTTCAGCCAGCCA
>NZ_JAAMQZ010000066.1 GCF_013522825.1 Stutzerimonas stutzeri | reverse complement strand
GCTGACATTGCCGCGCTGGCGCGGGAAGCAATGTTCAATGGCGGAGAATTGTTCGGGTGTGATCATCATGCGCGAAGTATCCCGCATTACTCGCCGTCAAGCCAGTAGCGTTAACAGGCCCTAGCCGAAGGCGTAATCCGACGGCTTGAGAGCGTAATCCGACGATTCCGCACACCTTGCCAGAGCGCCTATGCTCAAGGAGGAAGCCATTCGTTCAACAAGGAAAATCATATGACTTTGCTCTGGCTGCTCGTTCTCCTGCTCGGCATCGCCGGGATCGCCCATCTGCGGGTTTCGCCCGTGTTGGCGCTGGCAATCATCGCGGCGTATCTGCTGCTGATGGGTATTGCCGGCGAGCCGCCGGTCTGGCTGATGATCGTGCTCTGGCTGGTACTCATCGCCGTGGCCGTGCCGCTGTTGGTTGCCGACCTGCGCATCAAGTACATCAGCGGGCCGATGTTCGACTGGTTCAAGAAGGTGCTGCCGCCGATTTCCGACACCGAGCGCGATGCCATCGAGGCCGGCAGCGTCTGGTGGGATGGTGAGCTGTTCAGTGGCCGACCGAACTGGGACACCCTGCTGGGCTATCCCAAAGCCAGGCTCACCGAGCAAGAGCAGGCATTCCTCGATGGTCCCACCGAAACGCTCTGTGCCATGGTCAGCGACTGGGATATCGGCCAGCGGCTGGATCTGCCGCCCCAGGCCTGGGACTACATCAAGACCGAAGGCTTCTTCGCGCTGATCATTCCCCAGGAATACGGCGGCAAGGGCTTTTCGGCCTACGCCCACTCGCAGATCGTGATGAAGCTGGCCACCCGCAGCGGCGACTTGGCCAGCACCGTGATGGTGCCCAACTCGCTCGGTCCAGCTGAGCTGCTGATGCACTACGGCACCGAGGAGCAGCGCAACCATTACCTGCCGCGACTGGCCAACGGCACGGACATTCCCTGCTTCGCCCTGACCGGCCCCTATGCCGGCTCCGATGCGGGCGCGATGAACGATAGCGGGGTGATCTGCAAGGGCATGTGGCAAGGCGAGGAAGTGCTCGGTCTGCGCCTGAACTGGGAAAAGCGCTACATCACCCTGGGACCGGTCGCGACCTTGCTCGGCGTGGCCTTCAAGACCTACGACCCTGAGCACCTGCTGGGCGATGAGGAAAGCCTGGGGATCAGCCTGGCGCTGATTCCTACCGATATTGCCGGTGTCGAGATCGGTCGTCGGCACCTGCCGCTGGGCGCTGCTTTCATGAACGGGCCGAACTGGGGCAAGGATGTCTTCGTGCCGCTGGAGGCCATCATTGGCGGGCGCGAGATGATCGGCAAGGGCTGGATGATGCTGATGAACTGCCTCTCGGTTGGCCGCTCCATCTCGCTGCCGGCCACCGGCGTCAGCGCCGCCAAGACCTGCAGTTACGTCAGTGGTCGCTACGCGCAGATACGCGAGCAGTTCAACGTCCCCCTGGCATCCTTCGAAGGCATTCAGGAGCCGCTGGCCCGTATCGGCGGCAACGCCTGGCTGATGGACAGCGCGCGCATCCTCACCGCCAGCGCCGTGGACCTGGGCGAGAAACCCTCGGTACTCTCGGCCATTCTCAAATACCACCTGACCGAACGTGGCCGCCAGTGCATCACCGACGCGATGGATATTCACGGCGGCAAGGGCATCATCCTCGGGCCAAACAACTATCTGGGGCGCCTGTGGCTGTCCGCGCCGATCTCCATCACAGTCGAAGGCGCCAACATCCTTTCACGCAACCTGATGATCTTCGGCCAGGGCGCGATCCGCTGCCATCCGTTCGTGCTGCGTGAAATGGAACTGGTGCAGGAGCCGGATCGCGACGCAGCCGTAGTGAAGTTCGACAGGCTGCTTATGCAGCATGTCGGCTTTGCGGTCGGCAATACCGCCAGCACCCTTGTACTCGGGCTGACTTTTGGCCGGCTAGGCAAGGCGCCAGGCAGCGACCTGATGCGCCCTTATTTCCGCGCACTGAATCGTATTGCCGCGGCCTTCGCCATGCTGGCAGATCTTTCCATGATGCTGCTCGGTGGCGAACTCAAGCGCCGCGAACGGCTGTCGGCGCGCCTGGGTGATGTGCTCAGCCACCTTTATCTGGCCTCCGCCGCGCTCAGGCATTATCAGGACCTGGGGCATCCGGCGGAACAGGCGCCTTTGCTGCGCTGGGCGCTGGAAGATTGCCTGTGCAAAGCCGAGCAGGCGTTGGCAGATACCCTTGCCAATTTCCCCAACCGGATTCTCGGTTGTGTATTGCGGGTCCTGGTGTTTCCCTTTGGCACACGCCACGCGGGGCCGTCCGACGAGCTGGATGCCGAAATCGCCGCCATTCTCGGTCGCGCGGAAGGGGACCCGGCGCTTGAGCAGATCCTCGATGGTGTCTATCGGCCAGAGAACACCGACGAGCCGCTCGGTGCGCTCAGGCATGCCTTCGACACCCTTGCCAAAACCCAGCCGCTGGCCAGGAAACTGCAACAGGCCATCAAGCGTGGCGAACTTAGCCCCGCTGCCAACGAGCCTCCGATTCTCGCCGCGCTGGCAGCCGGCATACTCTCCCACGAGGAAGTTGAACTGCTGCGCAGCGCTGAAACAGCCAGGCGCAAGGTCATCGACGTGGACGACTTCGCCAAGGAAGAACTGGAACCGCAGGCCGGACGGGTGCGCTAGCCCGCCTGTCTTGATTCGTAGGTCGGATTAGCCGAAGGCGTAATCCGACGATGCGGTACATAACTCAGCGAATAACCTCGGCCCCGCCCGTCGGGTCGATAAAGCGTGACCCGACCTACGAAGCCCAGCCATTTGTAGGTCGGATTAGCCGAAGGCGTAATCCGACGATGCGGCGCATAACTCAGCGAATAACCTCGGCCTCGTCTGTCGGGTCGGTAAGGCGTGACCCGACCTACGAACCCCAGCCATTTGTAGGTCGGATTAGCCGAAGGCGTAATCCGACGATGCGGCGCATAACTCAGCGAATAACCACGGCCTCGCCCGTCGGGTCGGTAAGGCGTGACCTGCCCCGCAGAGTTCAACGCTGCGCGGTGCTCTGGCTACGCTGGTTGTAGAGGCTGATCAGCACCTGATCCAGCACCGACGATGCGCCCCATGGGCGCGGGTGGTTGAGGATGGCGACGACCGCCCAGGTGTTGCCGTCATTGTCGCGGCTGTAACCGGCGATGGCTCGCACAGTGTTCAGGGTGCCGGTCTTGATGTGTGCCTTGCCGGCGACGCCGGTGTTATGCAGACGCTTGCGCATGGTGCCGTCCAGCGCGGCCACCGGCATCGAGGAGATGAACTCGGCGGCGAACGGGCTTTGCCAGGCAGCCTGCAGCAGGCTGGCCAGCTCGCGGGCGCTGACGCGCTCGGCGCGCGACAGGCCCGATCCGTTTTCCATCACCAGATGCGGCGAGATCAGCCCCTTTTTCGCCAGCCACTGACGGATGACCCGTTGCGCAGCCATGGAATCGTCGGGGTCCGCTTCGTTGCGAAACTCCGCGCCCAGGCTCAGGAACAGCTGCCGGGCCATGGTGTTGTTGCTGTATTTGTTGATGTCGCGAATGATTTCCACCAGATCCGGCGACCAGGCGCGGGCGATCATCCGTGCGCTGTCGGGCACTGTGGCGACCCGGTCCTCTCCCAGGATGCTGCCGCCCAATTCCTGCCAGATGGCGCGCACGGCACCGGCGGCATAGCGTTGATGATCCAGCAGCGACAGGTAGGTCTGCCCGCTGCAACCCGCTGGCAGCTTGCCGGCGACCACCACGCGCACGCCGTCGCCTTCCTCGATGGGGTTGTAGCGAATGTCCGGCCAGCCGGGGCACTTGGCCTTGGGCAGGGCTTCGATACGATTGTCGATGCGCACCGTGGCGATGGGCGGCTCGACCAGAACGTTCACTTTCCCGTCATCGTTGCGGGCAATGAAGCGAAGTGCCTTGAGGTTGACCAGCAGGGAATCGGGGCCGACCAGAAAGGGTTTGTTCTTGTCGTTGCCGTCGTCATCGAAGACTGGCAGGTCCGGCTGCACGAAATGGCTGCGGTCGAGCACCAGATCTCCGTTCACCGTCTGTACGCCGTTGGCGCGCAGGTCGCGCAACAGCAGCCAGAGCTTTTCCATGTTCAGCTTGGGGTCGCCACCGCCCTTTAGATACAGGTTGCCGTTGAGGGTGCCGTTTTCGATGGGGCCATCGGCATGGAACTCGGTTTTCCATTGGTGATTTGGCCCCAGCAGCTCCAGCGCCGCATAGGTGGTGACCAGCTTCATGGTCGAAGCAGGGTTGATCGAAACGTCGGCGTTGACGAAGGTCGGCGACGCGCTACCGTTGAGGGGCAGCAGAACGACGGACAGGGCACTGCTTTCTATCTTGTTGGCCTTGAGTGCCTGCGCGACGCTGGCGGGCAAACGTTGATTGGCCGTTTCGGCCACTGCCTGAAAAGCCAGCGGCATGGCCAGCGCGGCAATGGCGAAAGGACGTATGAGCCTGCTCATGCGAACGGAGGAAATAAATGACATGAAGATTCCCTACAACTTTCAGGGAAGAAATAACGAGACACTATGCTCGCACCCAAGTGATGTACTCCACATGTTGCCAAGCGTAGCCGGCTGGTTCGAGGTTCTGCAAAGAGATTTGCCGCAATGTATGACTTTTCCAGACAGGCAGCCTGTCGGCGAGGGTTCGTAATCGCACAAGTGCGGCGTAGCTGTTAGAGTGCGCGCCGTTATCCCGTCAAGAAAGGACCGATTCAATGGCTACCAATCGCTCGCGTCGCTTGCGCAAAAAACTCTGTGTCGACGAGTTCCAGGAACTGGGCTTCGAAGTCACGCTGTCCTACGTCGAGGGCCTCGATGGCAACGCCGTGGACGAATTCCTGGAAGCCTTCCTGGTTGAAGCCATGGAAGCCAATGGCCTGGGTTATATCGGTGGCGAGGACTATGGCTTCGTTTGCCTGGCCAAGCGTGGTTCGGTAAGCGAAGAGCAGCGTGGCCAGGTCGAGGCATGGCTCAAGGGTCGTAGCGAGCTGAGCGAATTTGGCGTAAGCCCGTTGATGGACGTCTGGTATCCGGAAAACGAGATCAACGTCAAGGCGTGATCGAGTTGTCCCGGTCCCGGCTCCTGCCGTGATCAGATATGGTTTCGGTTGATTGTCCGGCTCTGCGCAATGCAATCCGGGCGATCAACCGGCGCAGCAGATACATCAGCAAGGTGACCGCCAGTGCTACGCCGATGCCAGTCACGGCATTGATCAGGCGTACCTGAGGCAAGTCCCAGTCCTGGGCGAGGGTTTCGGTCAGCAGGATGAAACTCAGCGTCGTCTGTAGAACGAAAAGCCTGTAGTGATGCGCCTGAAAGGCCCGGCTGAGCATCAGCAGCGGCAACAGGATCATCACCATCAGCGGCGGGTCCACCAGGCTGTGACCCATGTAGATCAATATGGCTGCCGCGCACAAGATCCCCAGGCCTGCCTGCAGCGCACGCACGAGGCTGCGTTGTACATCCATCTGCAGAACCGTGAGTATCGCCAGCGTCAGCCAGTAGCCGCGTGGAAGGTCGGCGAGCACCACGATCAGGCCACCCAGCGCAGCTGCCAGTAGATGCGTCAGGGCTTGCAGGCGCCACCGTCGGGCAGATATGCGCCGTGCCCGACTTCGCAATACCCTGATCACACTGAACAGGCGCGGCATATAAGGCCACATCCGCAGCCCGTGCAGTCCGCGCAATCCGAAAGCCAGTAGCATGACCCAGAGTCCGCCCAAGACGAACAGCATGGCAATTGCCTGTGGGTTGTTGAAATCACCCATGCCGTACTGACCCTGACCAAGACACAGACAGATGGCAAGGCCGATCCCCAGTTTGCCGGCTTCGTTGCCGTAGCGTTGCAGCCAGGCCAGCAGCAACCCATAGAAGGCAAAGAGGCCCATGCTTATCAGGGGATAGGACGCCGCCCAGAAACCAAGACCGGCGCTACAGGCGCCGAGTGCGATCTGCGTCAGCATGCGCAGCATGCCGAGTCGGTGCAGCGGGTTGGCCCTGGCGGCCTGGAAGGCGCCCAGGGTTGCCCAGAGAAAGCCCGGATGCCCGCTGAACAGCCCGAGCAGAAGCGGCAGGGCACAGCCCAGGCCGGTAATCGCTGCCGCTCCCCAAGCGGGAGGTCCCGGCCTCCAGCCGTTTCTGCGCCACAGTGGTTTCTTCATGCTGCTCACGTCGGGCTTGAACGTCCGGTCATCTCCCCAGCCATTTCGGTGGCGTAGCTATCAGTCATGCCGGCGATGAAGTCGATCATGCGCAGGAAGGAGCGATAAAGCGGCCAGTCGGGGTCCGGGGCATTGCTGCCCAGCAGGTCGAGTATGCGACGATTCTTGAACGAAGGCGTGCGTCCACCGTGCTGTTCCAGCGCTGCGCCACAGAAGGCGTTAAGGAGGATTTCGAGCGTGGTGTAGGCTCCGATCTCGTGCAGCGTCTTGCGCTTGTCCTGGAAGATCTTTTCGCGGGCCATTGCCTTGGCCTGCACCACGCACTTTTTGGCCGGGCCATGCATATGCTCGACCAGATCACCGACGAGGGTACCGGCCAGCAGCGCATCCTGTTGTTCGACGAATGCGCTCGCGGCGGCATTGGTAAGGTGCTCGATGGCCTTGCCCCTGAGGATCGCCAACTTGCGCCTGCGCGAATCATTGGGACCGAGCAGGCGGTAGGTTTCCGGCAGGTCGTCGCCGACCAGCCCCAGCAGCAGCGCTTCCACCTCGGCGTAGTCGAGCAGCTCCATCTCCAGGCCGTCTTCAAGGTCGATCAGGCCATAGCAGATGTCGTCCGCGGCCTCCATCAGGTACACCAGCGGATGGCGTGCCCAGCGTTGCTCTTCCAGTTGCGGCAGGCCCAGTTTCGAGGCGATCTGTTCCAGCAGCGGCAGCTCGCTCTGGTAACAGCCGAACTTGTGCTTCTTGTAGCCGAGCGCCTCGGCGTGACGCGAGGTCCATGGGTACTTGAGGTAGGTGCCGAGGGTTGCGTAGGTCAGCCGCGTACCGCCGTCGAACTGATGATATTCAAGCTGCGTGAGCACTCGGAAACCCTGCGCGTTGCCCTCGAAGTTGAGGAAGTCGGTACGCTGGGCATCGCTCATGCCGTCCAGCCAGCCGCGTCCGGCGGCCTGCTGAAACCAGTGACGGATGGCATCCTCGCCTGAGTGACCGAACGGTGGGTTGCCGATGTCATGGGCAAGGCAGGCCGATTGCACGATCATGCCGAGGTCGGCCGGGCTGCACCATTCGGGCAGGTTTTCACGCAATACTTCGCCCACGCGCATACCCAGCGAGCGACCGACGCAGCTGACTTCCAGCGAATGGGTCAGGCGCGTATGGATATGATCGTTGCTGGATACGGGGTGCACCTGCGTCTTGCGCCCGAGCCGGCGGAAGGCCCCGGAAAAAATGATCCTGTCGTGATCCTTGTGAAACGGACTTCGTCCGAGTTCTTCGGTGCTGTGAACAGATTTTCCGAGTCGTTCACGATTGAGCAATGTGTGCCAGTCCAAAGGGCTATCTCCTTGTTGCCGCCAGGTTCCTGGCATGCCGACAGCGCCAGTGTGGCGCATTCCATGTGGGGATTACAGATCTGACCAGCACCCGTAGGGCCGAATTCATGCGGCCATGAATTTGCCGGCAGCGGCCGAACACGTTCGGCCCTACGGTTCAGCCATTTCGTCGCGGATCAGGCAGCCTGACTACTGCCGCAGTTTGCGAACCAGCGGATAGAGCGTGATGCCCAGCCGGGCGAGCTTGCCCACTTTACCCAGGCGTGGCCCGAATATCGCGAGGACGACGGTCGCGGCCAGCATCAATGGGCTTTTATCGGTGTGGCGCCCGGAAGCTGTGCCACGGTTGATAATCATGCCCTTTATGCGCTGTACCGGATGGGCCAGAGGCTGTGAGTGATAGAGGATCTGCTGACGATTCATCTCCATGCGCAGTCGAATCAGATCTTTGCGCATGGTCAGATCGCTGGATGTGCTCAATGGAGTGCTCATGGTAGTAAACGCTCCTGATTGCGGGCCAGTTCCTCGACTGTTGCCTGGAAGGGCGAAGCGCACGCCTTGGCGAGGCGAATGGCCCTGCTGATGCATATCGCAAGGACAATCGCATAAACCCCACAAAGAATCAGAATGGCCGCGATGGGGTTGGTTTCCCAGAAGGCGATGACAATGGCCGCTGATAGTCCTACCAGAACCAGCAGACCCAGGATCAGGCTTATGCTGGCCAGGAGGAACAACCTGAATACACGGCTACGTTCTTCCTGAAGCTCTATTCCCAGCAGTTCCAGATGCCCTTGAAGAAGGCCGACAAGCGCACCGCCCATTTTTTTCAGGGACGGTGCGGGCGCTTCATCGGAATGTTTCGCTTCCATTGGCCTGCTTTCCTCTATCAGCGGCGCATGATCATGCCGAGAAGAAAGCCGGCGCCTGCAGCGATACCAATGCTTTGCCAAGGGTGCGTTTGAACATATTCCTCGGTGCACTGAATGGCGGCCTCGCTCTGATCACGCAACGTGCCTTCCTGCTCTTTCAGCATTTCCCGAGCACGATTCATATTGGCGGTGATTTTCTCGCGCAGCTCTTCGGTCTGGCTGCCGGCAGTTTCCTGAGTGTGCTTGAGCAGGCGCTCGGTGTCGGCGATAAGCGTATGGAATTCTTCGATCAGCGCGTTCTGGGCGGCCTGAAGATTGCGGCGGTGGGCAGATTTATCGATCAGCGACGAAGGGCTTGAAGTGGATGCGTCGGGAATTGGGGTGTTATCGCTGGTGCCAAAAGTGGATTCGGTAGACATCTGCAGCTCCTCTTGAGTCTTGTGGGACGAAAAGTCCCGTTGCCTCAGGTTTCGAGCATGACAACGGCGCAAGGTTCCCGCTTCGGTTTGAATGACGCGGCAGATAAGTTGCAGGCGATAAGCGGCAGGCGGTGAGTAAGTGGTTTGGAACTGGCTTCGGCGAGGCGTGGTGGGTGGAGGAAGTGCCTTCCAGGGAGTCACCTGCCAATACACAGATCCGAGGTGTAGTTTGAAATAGTCGAAGGCATAACCCAACAAACTTCCGAAAAAGAGAAACCCGCCGAAGCGGGTTTCCTATCTACTGCATCGATATGCGGTAGGCCGCTATTACATCAGCGGAATGGTGTAGCTGACGATCAGGCGGTTTTCGTCAAGGTTGTTTCCGCTTGCGATATTGCCACGGGAAGTTGCGTTACGCCATTTGACGTTGAGGTTCTTAAGTGCGCCTTCCTGGAAGGTGTAGCCGATATCGGTATCACGCTCCCACAGCTTGCCTTCGGACTGACCTGCGCCACGCTCCACATTGTCGCCTGTGAGGTAACGGGTCATGAAGGTCAGGCCAGGGATGCCGATGGATGCAAAGTTGAAATCATAGCGAGCCTGCCAGGACTTCATGTCTGCAAGTGCAAAATCATTGATCTGCACATAGTTGACCAGGAACGGATCCGCGCCGCCGCCGAGATAGGCGAAGCCGGTATCACCACTCATTTTCTGGTAGCCGAGACCGAAGCTATGACCACTTACCGAGTAAGTGACCATGGCGCCAAGTGCCTTGTTATCAACGTTTGAACTGCCGTCTTCGCTGGAGCGAGCGTAGCGCAGATCAGTCTTCAGTGCTTGCTTGTCACCCAGCGGCAGTACATGCACCAGGTTGGTCGAATGCTGCTTATAGACTTCCTCCAGGTTGCTGTAGTAGTACGAAGCAGTAAGGTCATCGTTAACCTTGTAGCTGCCACCTGCGAAGATGAAGTCGTCAGCGTTACCGGCGACAACAGGAGTCTCGCCGACTGCAGCGCCTTTGCCGCCCCAGTACATCCCTCTGTTTCCACTGGCGTTACGATCGTTCATGCGGTTCAAGTAACCCGCATCGAGAGTCAGACCTGCAATTTCCTTCGAGGTAATTTGTCCGCCTTGAAAGGTTTGAGGCAGCAGGCGGGAATCACTGGCAGATACAGCCATGTTCTTGGGGCGAAGTGTGCCGATCTTCAGAACGGTTTCCGAGAGTTTAGCCTTGGCGGTTGCAGGAGCTGAGTGCAACACGGTTATTGAATTGAAGCCGGAGCATCATGCCGCATCGCCATGGCATTTTGCATGACCTCTCCCATCACCTCGATGGGGCATTTGAAGTCGAAGCGCTT
>NZ_JAAMQZ010000065.1 GCF_013522825.1 Stutzerimonas stutzeri | reverse complement strand
CTGACATTGCCGCGCTGGCGCGGGAAGCAATGTTCAATGGCGGAGAATTGTTCGGGTGTGATCATCATGCGCGAAGTATCCCGCATTACTCGCCGTCAAGCCAGTAGCGTTAACAGGCCCTAATCCGACCTACGCAACTTGTCCGCGAATCGATGCCCAAACCATCCACGCGGCCCATTCGCGGCCAAGGCCCCTCCAACAGCCCGTGCGCACCGCAAAACCTGTGGGAGCGGACTTGTCCGCGAATCGATGCCCAAACCAACCGCGCTGCCATTCGCGGCCAAGGCCGCTCCCACGATGGCCGCACCGCATATCCCTGGCGGATCGAATCCGCCCTGTGGGTCGCCCGGATACCTGTGCCTTCCGGGCAAGGCCCGCTATCCTTATCCTCTCGTATTCAACCGGTGCCGATGACCATGCCTTTCGCCATCTCCCGTTGCCTGCTGCCGTTGTCCTTGCTGTTGCTGGGTGCTTGCGCGAGCACGCCGCCCAGCAGCCTTTCGGTCAGCGAAGACCGGCTTTGCCCTCTGTCGCTGCATACAGGGCAGACGTTGATCGTCAGCCTGCCAAGCAATCCGGCTACGGGTTATCGCTGGCATCTGCGGGAAGCCTCGACCGAACTGCTGAAAAGCCTGGGGCCGGAAGTCTTCAGTACTCCCGACAGTGATCTGGTCGGCGGCGATGGCATTTCCACCTGGCGCTTCGAAGCCCGGAATACCGGGCACGGACGGCTGCTGCTGACTTATCAGCGCCCCTGGGAAACGGATGCCGAGCCTGCCGGCCTGTTCGATTGCCGAATCGAGGTTCAATAGCCACGGCACGACGCCTGTGATCGTCGCATACGCCGACACAGGATGGTCGGCACAAGGCGATTAAATGGCCTGATCCACATGACCGCGCGGTCACAATATGAAGAACGCAAAGTCCGCACTGGGTTGCGGCTCAAAGCCTTACGTCTTTTCTCCAAAGTCTCTCCAAACGAAGCGGCTTTGCTGGCAAAAACAGGCCTGTCCCCATATTCTCGTCACCTCGTTGACGGACGCATCGGCGACGCGTTCGCAGCCCCTGCTCTTTCACCGTACACGGACACAACAACCAGACAGGGCCGCTGAGCCCGATAGGATATCCACCCATGAAGTCATCCCTCACCCAATGGCTGTCCCTGGGCGCCCTCGCCCTGACCCTGGCTACTCCGTTCACTGCCAGCGCCGCTGAGCAGAAATCCGTGGCGGCAACCGCCATCGTCGAGCACCCGGCGCTGGATTCCGTGCGCGATGGCGTCCGGGCCGCACTGGAAGCCGCCGGCTACAGCGGCGACAACCTCAAGTGGCAGTACCAGACCGCCCAGGGCAACACCGCCACCGCCGCGCAGATCGCCCGCAAGTTCGTCGGCGACCGCCCCGACGCCATCGTCGCCATCGCCACCCCCTCGGCCCAGGCCGTGGTCGCCAGCAGCCGTTCGGTGCCGGTGGTCTTCGCCGCCGTTACCGATCCGGTCGCCGCCCAGCTGGTCCGCAACTGGGAGCCTTCCGGCAGCAACGTCACCGGCGTCTCCGACGAGCTGGAGCTGGATCGCCAGATGGAGCTGGTCAAGCGCGTGATACCCACTGCCACCCGCGTGGGCATCGTCTACAACCCCGGCGAAGCCAATTCCGTGGTGGTGGTCGAGCGCCTGCGCGAGCTGCTGCCGGAAATGGGCATGACCCTGGTCGAAGCCGCCGCTCCGCGCTCGGTGGACGTGGGCTCGGCGGCCCGCAGCCTGGTGGGCAAGGTCGACGTGATCTACACCAACACCGACAACAACGTGGTCTCGGCCTACGAGTCGCTGGTCAAGGTCGGCATGGACACCAAGACCCCGCTGATCGCCTCGGATACCGACAGCGTCAAGCGCGGCGCCATCGCGGCCCTGGGCATCGACTACTACCAGCATGGCGTACAGGCCGGCGAACTGGTCGTGCGACTGCTCAAGGGCGAGCAGCCCGGCGATATCGCACCGCAGAAAACCGCTGACCTGAGCCTCTACATCAACCGCTCCGCCGCCGTCGCCCAGGGTGTCACCCTGTCCCAGGAGCTGATCGACTCGGCCGCCGAAGTCATCGAATGACCTGACCTGCGCCGGCGCACCTGCCCCGGCGCAGCCGTTCACCAAAGGCACATCATCCATGTCACTGTTTTCCCTGTTTGGCGCCCTTGAAGTAGGCCTGATCTTCGGTCTGGTCGCGCTTGGCGTATTCATCTCCTTCCGCCTGCTGCGTTTCCCCGATCTGACCGTCGATGGCAGTTTCCCGCTGGGCGGCGCCGTCTGCGCCGTGCTGATCGCCAATGGCACCGACCCCTTCCTGGCGACCCTGATCGCCACTGCCGCCGGTGCCCTGGCCGGCATGGTCACGGCAGCGCTCAACGTCCACCTGAAGATCATGGACCTGCTGGCCAGCATCCTAATGATGATCGCGCTGTACTCGATCAACCTGCGCATCATGGGCCGGCCCAACATTCCGCTGATCATGGAACCGACCATGTTCAGCGTGCTGCAACCCGAATGGCTGGCCGACTATGTCGCCCGACCGCTGATCCTGCTGCTGGTGGTCATTGCCGCCAAGATCATTCTCGACATGTATTTCTCCACCCGTCAGGGCCTGGCCATCCGCGCCACCGGCTCCAACCCGCGCATGGCCCGCGCCCAGGGCGTGAATACCGGCGCCATGGCCATCCTCGGCATGGCCATCTCCAACGCCCTGGTGGCACTGGCCGGCGCCATGTTCGCCCAGACCCAGGGCGGCGCCGACATTTCCATGGGCATCGGCACCATCGTCATCGGCCTGGCGGCGGTGATCGTCGGCGAAAGCATCCTGCCGGCACGGCGCATCTTCTACCTGACCCTGGCGGTGATCCTCGGCGCCATCGTCTACCGCTTCTTCATCGCCCTGGCCCTGAACAGCGACTTCATCGGTTTGCAGGCCCAGGACCTGAACCTGATCACCGCCGTGCTGGTGGTCATCGCCCTGGTCATCCCGCTGATCAAACAACGCCTGACCCGCAGGAGGCACGCCTGATGCTCAGTGCGCAGAACCTCAAGATCACCTTCAACCCCGGCACGCCCATCGAGACCCGGGCCTTGCAGGGGCTGTCGCTGGAAATTCCCACCGGCCAGTTCGTCACCGTGATCGGCACCAACGGCGCCGGCAAATCGACCTTCCTCAACGCCGTCTCCGGCGACCTCTCGGTGGACAGCGGCAAGCTGCTGATCGACGATGAAGACGTTACCCGCCTGCCGGTCTGGAGCCGCGCCAGCCGCGTGGCCCGCGTATTCCAGGACCCCATGGCCGGCACCTGCGAAGACCTGACCATCGAGGAAAACATGGCCCTGGCCCAGCAGCGCGGCCAGCGCCGTGGCCTGACCAAGGCCGTGCAGGCGTCCATGCGCGAGGAGTTCCGCCGCCACCTGAGCACCCTCGGCCTGGGTCTGGAGAACCGCCTCACCGACCGCATCGGTCTGCTCTCCGGCGGCCAGCGCCAGGCCGTCAGCCTGCTCATGGCGGCGCTGCAACCCTCCCGCATCCTGTTGCTGGACGAACACACCGCCGCCCTCGACCCGCGCACGGCAGACTTCGTCCTGCAACTGACCGCACGCATCGTCGCGGAAAAACAGCTCACTACCATGATGGTCACCCACAGCATGCGCCAGGCGCTGGATATCGGCGACCGCACCGTGATGCTGCACCAGGGCCAGGTGGTGCTGGATGTGGCCGGGGACGAGCGCAAGGGCCTGGACGTGCCGGACCTGCTGCATATGTTCGAGAAGGTACGCGGCGAGAAACTCGCGGATGATGCGCTGCTACTGGGGTAAAACCCGGCCCTTCTGGCCCTCGCGCATGTTTCCGGGCTAGCATCGGGCCTTCTGTGCCGACGAGACGAATCGCCGGCAACACCGATTTTCAGGAGGATTCATGAGCTTTACCGTTTACCTGTCCGGCGAAATCCACACCGACTGGCGCGACGAGATCAAGCGTGGCGCCTCAGCTGCGGAGCTGGACGTGGTCTTCACCTCCGCCGTAACCGACCACGAGGCCAGCGATGCCGCCGGCGACTGCCTGGGTACAGAGCCGAATGCATTCTGGCGCGACCACAAGTCCTCCAAGGTCAACGCGATTCGCACCAAGACGCTGATCCAGCAGGCCGATCTGGTGGTGGTGCGCTTCGGCGACAAGTACAAGCAATGGAACGCCGCGTTCGACGCCGGCTATTGCGCCGCACTGGACAAGCCCTACATCACTCTGCACGGCGAAGACATCGTGCACCCCCTGAAGGAAGTCGATGCAGCCGCCATGGCCTGGGCGACCACTACCGAGCAGGTGGTGGAGATTCTGAAGTATGTGCTGCGCGACTGAAGAAAGGTCAGCTGAGCCGGCGGACTTACAGTCTATTCGCCGCGAGGGCGCGGCTCCCACGAAAACGACGCGGCGATTGACCTCGTGGGAGCGCCGACCCCGGCGCGAAGCTTGAACTCACGCACGCGGCTTGCGAGCGGAGCGACACCAGAAAGCAAAACGCCCTGTAGATGCAGGGCGTTTCGTTTTCACCTCAGCGTCAGATCGCCCCACGCTGACGCAGCAGATCGATCACCTGCCTGACGCCCTCGGCCACTGTCACAGCCTCGGTATCGATCAGCAGATCGGCATTGCCCGGCACGTCGTAGGGGAAGGATTCGCCGGGAATATTGTCGCCACCGGCGGCGTACAGCCCTTGCGGATCGCGTTGCTGGCAAGTCTGCGGCGAAGCCTGGACATAGACGGTGATCAGGCGATCATCGCCCACCAGCGCCCTGGCCTGTTCGCGGCCTTCGGCATCCGGGGCGACGAAGGCCGCCAGGGTCAGTAGACCCGCCTCGTTGAACTGCCGTGCCACGTGCGCGGCACGGCGCCAGTTCTCGGTGCGACCCGCGCGGTCCTGCGGCAGGCCCTTGTTCAGGTCGTGGCGCAGGTTCTGGCCGTCGAGCACGTAGACCGCACGGCCCATGTCGAACAGCTTGCGCTCCACCGCGTAGGCCAGGGTGCTCTTGCCGGCGCCCGACAAGCCGGTGAACAGCACCGTGGCCGGCTGCTGGCCGAAGCGCGTCGCACGCTCTTCGGTGGAAACATGGGCCAGCGCGCCATGGTGGCCACCGGAACCCTGGGCGACCGGGTCGGCGATGATCATGCCCGCGCCGACGGTGCCGTTGGTGAGGCGGTCGATGACGATGAAGGCACCGGTGGTGCGGTTCTGCGCATAGCCATCCAGCGCGATGGAGGCATCCAGGCTGACCCGGACCTTGCCGATCTCGTTGAGCTGCAGGCTGCTCGCCGGGCCTTGCTCCAGGGTATTCACATCCACCGTGTGAACGATGCTGGCGATGGACCCCGGCACGTAGCTGGTGGCGCGCTTGATGTCGTATTTCTTGCCCGGCAGCATCGGCTCTTCGCCCATCCACACCAGCATGGCGTCGAAGCTGTCGGCGATGCGCGGCAGGTTGTCGGCATGCACCAGCATGTCGCCACGGGATACGTCGATCTCGTCTTCCAGGGTCAGGGTGATCGCCTCGCCCGGCGTGGCCTGCTCCAGCTCGCCGTCGTAGGTGACGATGGATTTGACCCGGCTGGTCTTGCCCGACGGCAATACCGTCACTTCATCGCCCTTGCGCACGATGCCACTGGCCAGGGTACCGGCGAAGCCACGGAAATTCAGGTTCGGGCGGTTGACGTACTGCACCGGGAAGCGCAGGTCGTCGAAGTTGCGGTCGCCGGCGATCTCGACGCTTTCGAGGATTTCCATCAGCGACTGACCTTCGTACCAGTCCGCCCGCTCGCTCTTGTTGACGACGTTGTCGCCCTTGAGGGCGGACATGGGCACGAAATGCAGCGAAGTCGGCTTGAGGCCGATACGCTCGGCAAAGGACAGATAGTCGGCCTTGATGCGCTCGAACACACTCTGATCGAAGTCCATCAGATCCATCTTGTTGATGGCCACGACGATGTGCTTGATGCCCAGCAAGGAGGCGATAAAGCTGTGGCGGCGGGTCTGGGTCTGCACGCCGTAGCGGGCGTCAACGAGGATGATCGCCAGGTCGCAGGTCGAGGCGCCGGTCGCCATGTTGCGGGTGTACTGCTCATGGCCGGGGGTGTCGGCGATGATGAACTTGCGCTTGGCGGTGCTGAAGTAGCGGTAGGCCACATCAATGGTGATGCCCTGCTCGCGCTCGGCCTGCAGGCCATCGACCAGCAGCGCCAGGTCCACGTCATCGCCGGTGGTGCCGACCTTCTTCGAGTCGCGGGTGATGGCTTCCAGATGATCCTCGTAGATCATCTTGGAGTCGTGCAGCAGGCGACCGATCAGGGTGCTCTTGCCGTCGTCGACGTTGCCGCAGGTGAGGAAGCGCAGCAATTCCTTGCGCTCGTGCTGGGCCAGGTACGCGAGGATGTCCTCGCTGATCAGATCGGATTGATGAGACATGGTTTTTCTCTAATCGCTGAAGGCTTGAGGCTGGAGGCTGAACGAAAAAGCACACCGAGCAAGCCGATAATTCATGGACGCTGAAGTAACCTGAGCAGACCGGAGAGCATCGCCGCGATACGCTTGCAGCGTTCAATCCAGTCCCGACCAATCTCGGTCGAGATAAAGCCGACCTCAACACCTATATAAATCTGAGTTCTCAACTCCGAGCACGACCCTTTGGCCATGCTCAGAAAATAACGCTTTTCCTTGTCATCATCGCGGGTCATGCCTTCGGCAATGTTGCTGGGAACGGACAAGGCCGAGCGGGTTATCTGATCCTTGAAGCCGAAATCCCGGCAACCAGCCAGCTCTCGATACACATCAACCGAAAGTCTTGCGGAAAGCTTCCATACATCAAGTCGCTCGAAATCCATTTCGTTCAGCCTCCAGCATCCAGCGCTTTTTATCGGCTTTAAAAGTAGCCCTGCCGCTTCTTCTCTTCCATCGACCCGGCGCCATCATGGTCGATGACGCGGCCCTGGCGTTCGGAGGTGCGGGTCAGGAGCATTTCCTGGATGATTTCCGGCAGCGTCGCGGCGGTGGATTCCACGGCACCGGTCAGCGGGTAGCAGCCGAGGGTGCGGAAGCGGACCATGCGCTTCTCGATACGCGCCTTTTCCTCGTCGGTGAGGTGCTCAAGGATGCGCTCGTCGTCGATCATGATCAGCGTGCCGTTCTTCTCGATCACCTCGCGCTCGGCGGCGAAGTACAGCGGTACGATCGGGATCTGCTCCAGATAGATGTACTGCCAGATGTCCAGCTCGGTCCAGTTGGACAGCGGGAACACGCGGATCGACTCGCCCTTGGTGACCTTGCCGTTGTAGACGTTCCACAGCTCGGGTCGCTGATTCTTCGGGTCCCAGCGATGCTTGGCGTCGCGGAAGGAATACACGCGCTCCTTGGCCCGAGACTTCTCTTCGTCGCGGCGCGCACCACCGAAGGCGGCGTCGAAGCCGTGCTTGTCCAGCGCCTGCTTGAGACCTTCGGTCTTCATGATGTCGGTGTGCTTGGCGCTGCCGTGGGTGAAGGGGTTGATGTCCTGCGCGACGCCATCAGGGTTCACGTGGGTGATCAGGTCCAGGTCCATCTCGGTGACCATCCTGTCGCGGAAGCTGTACATTTCCTGGAATTTCCAGCGCGTATCCACGTGCATCACCGGGAACGGCAGCTTGCCAGGGTAGAACGCCTTGCGCGCCAGGTGCAGCATCACGGCCGAATCCTTGCCGATGGAATAGAGCATCACCGGGTTGTCGAACTCGGCGGCCACCTCGCGGATGATGTGGATGCTTTCCGCCTCCAGCTCTTTCAGATGCGTCAGTTTGTCGACCATGGCTACTCACGAATATGCAGATGGACGGCCGGCAGGCCATAAGAAGGGCGCAACTTTAACACGGCGACCGATTCTAATCAGGCCGCTGCTTAGAACGAAATAGACTAGTTTTATACCGACAGAGCAGCGACAACCGTCGATCGCTTGCATGACGCAGCGGGCTATGCCGCGAATATCACCGTGACGGAGCCTGGCCTCGTTCGCAGGCTTGGCCTGCCCCTAAAGAAGTTCAGCGGACATTCGGCTAAGCCGGATTCGGGCAATCGATGAAGATATGCTCAATGGCGAAACGGCGGGCCAGGTAGTCACCGAGCGCCTGGATTCCGTAGCGCTCGGTGGCGTGATGGCCGGCAGCGAAGAAGCTCAGGCCATTCTCACGTGCGCTATGCACGGTTGGCTCGGATATTTCGCCGGTCAGGTAAGCATCCACGCCCGCCGCCACCGCGTGGTCGATATATCCTTGGGCGCCGCCCGTGCACCAGCCGACACGGCTGATCAGGCCATTGCCTTCGATCATCAGCGGCTCGCGCTGCAGCTTCTCCTGCACCAGTCGGGCGAACTCGGCAGGCGTCAGTGGCGTCGCCAGCGAGCCGATCAGGCCCACCGATTTCGGGTTGTCCGGCTCCAGCGGGCCTTCGATGCTCAGGCCCAGCAAACGCGCCAGCTGCACGTTGTTGCCCACCTCTTCATGCACGTCGAGCGGCAGGTGGTAGGCGAGCAGGCTGATGTCGTGGCTGAGCAGGGTTTTCAGGCGGCGCTGCTTCATACCAACCACGCGCGCGTCCTCGTTCTTCCAGAAATAACCGTGATGCACCAGCACGACATCCGCTTCGGCTGCCACCGCCGCATCGAGCAGGGCCTGGCTGGCGGTTACGCCGCTGACAATGCGGCGCACCTGAGGCCGGCCTTCAACCTGCAGGCCGTTGGGGCAGTAGTCGGCGATCTTCGTCACGCCCAGGTAACGGTCGGTTTCGGCGACCAGTGTGGCCAGTGCAATTGCCATGGAAGGAACTCCTGAAATCGGTGGGCATGCGCGACAGGCAACGGCAGCCGCTTGCAAACAGCACGCTGCATTTCGTCGCCAGCTTCGTATAATGCCGCCACCTTAAAGGGGGCACTCGACCCCCGCAACCTGTCCGGATTGCATATCTAGATGATCAATGCCCTGCGCTACCTGGGTTGGCCACTCGCCGTTGGCCTGCTTCTCGCTTTACTGATCATCCAGCGCTACCCACACTGGGTGGGGCTGAAAACCGAGCCGGCGTACACCTTGCAACAGGCGCCACTGGCGACAGGACCGCAACAGGGGCCGTACTCCTACGCCAATGCGGTCAGCAGCGCGGCGCCAGCGGTGGCCAATCTGTACACCACCAAGGTCATCGAAAAACCCCAGCAATCGCCACTGGCCAAGGACGATCCGCTGTTCCAGCGCTTCTTCGGCGACAACCTGCCGCGGCAACGACGTATGGAGTCGAGCCTCGGTTCGGCGGTGATCATGAGCCCGGAAGGCTACCTGCTGACCAACAATCACGTGACGGCCAACGCCGAACAGATCGTGGTGGCGCTCAGGGATGGCCGGGAAACTCTGGCGCGAGTGATCGGCAGCGACCCGGAAACGGACCTTGCGGTACTGAAGATCGATCTTGCGAACCTTCCCGCCATCACGCTCGGACGCTCGGACAGCATTCGCGTCGGCGATGTCACCCTGGCGATCGGCAACCCGTTCGGGGTGGGCCAGACAGTGACCATGGGCATCATCAGCGCCACCGGGCGCAACCAGCTGGGGCTCAATACCTACGAGGACTTCATCCAGACCGACGCGGCGATCAACCGCGGCAACTCGGGTGGCGCACTGGTGGATGCCACCGGGCATCTGATCGGCATCAACACCGCGATCATTTCCGAGTCCGGCGGCTCGCAAGGCATCGGCTTCGCGATCCCGGTCAAGCTGGCGATGGAAGTGATGAAGGCGATTGTCGAGCACGGTCAGGTGATTCGCGGCTGGCTGGGTGTCGAGGTCCAGTCGCTGACCCAGGAGCTGGCCGAATCCTTCGGACAGGCGGGCCGACCGGGCATCGTGGTCGCCGGGGTCTACCGCGACGGACCGGCGGAGCGCGCCGGCTTGCGGCCCGGCGACCTGATCCTCAGCATCGACGGCGAACAGTCCAGCGATGGCCGCAGTTCGATGAATCAGGTCGCCCGAACCCGTCCCGGCGACAAGATCAAGATCAACATCCTGCGCAACGGCAAACCACTGACCCTCACCGCCGAAGTGGGCATGCGACCACCGGTGGAAGCAAGGCCGTAGGTCGGATTAGCCGCAGGCGTAATCCGACGAACGAACTCACAGATCACCCCAGAGCCACGACAGGTACGGCTCCCGCCTTCCGTGGCCCCTCGTCGGGTCGGAGAAGCGTGACCCGACCTTGTATCTCGACTGCAGCCTTTCAGGAGGCGATAGTCCCCGGCTGATCATCGGGGGAGAGAGTGCAAGTAGTACCCGCCCTTAAGCTTCGAGCTTGTGACGTAGATAACGC
>NZ_JAAMQZ010000064.1 GCF_013522825.1 Stutzerimonas stutzeri | reverse complement strand
TCAACTCCGGGTCAATCGAGGGACGCCCGATGGGGCTATAGAAATCCGCCAGGTAGGCACGCAGATCACTGAGATCCAGGCACTGGTCGATACTGCGCAGGAGGTGTTGGCCCGGGACGTGATCTTCCAGATTGAACGAGTAGAACAGGCGCTGCTGTCCTCCCGGTAACTGCCCCATCATGCTGTTCGCCCTCACGCTCGCTGACAGAGCAATTTTGCCAATGGCATGGGGAGGCCGCTACTTTTTCAACAGAATCGGCCAGAAGCTGCCCGTCACGACAGGCCGCTATCGTCCTGATTTAGCTTGGACTATTAAAGCATTTGAAGCTAAGAGCATACCTACCGAAGCCTTACCAATGCAATCGGCTATCACCCTTGGCTGCATTGGTGCTCCGGTAATTCATCTACGTACCGGTGTAAGGCCGCGACGGGCAGCGAGAATAGCGACATCCTTTGTGTTTGCGCTGTGGTTGATCCGCTCTAGAACATTTTGCTGCGTCTCGGGAGTCCAAAATATCCGCAGACGCTCGCGTGCTCGGGTTATTGCTGTGTAAAAGATGCTGTGCGTAATGTCGTCTTCGTTGGCATCGGTGATGACGACTTTGACGGAGTCGTATTCGAGGCCCTGCGCCTTGTGTATCGACACGGCGTAAGCAACTTGGAATGGTACGGTAGTGTTTAGCGAGTCGTCGTCTTCGTCGCTAGTATTGAAGTCGTATACAGAGAAGCGCACAGTCGAGCCCTCTATCCATTCAAGCTCATCATTAGCTACGTCGAACTCGCTGAGCGGTCGATCAAGCTCTACGTCGAACTGGATCCGGCCACGAACGCTGTCGATGCCAACGATGCGACCCTTGAGGTTGTTGTAGATCACTGGTCGGAACCGCTCTGTCTCATGAAAGAGCACTGGGTCTCCAATCTTGTACGTGGAGACACGCCAGGTAGTCGCCGCGCCAGGATTGCCGGCCTGCAAAAATCGGTTGATATTGTTGATTCCATAGAGACCATCGTAGTTCAGGCACAGGATGATCTCATCCTGCCCTTGAGGCTCGAATAGCGTCTTGTCGAGCACGCTGGAATACCCGTTGCGGGCCATGACCTCTGTGAGGTCATCTTCAATTGCGCGGACTTTATTCCAGAAACCTAACAGTGAGTCGTTCTTGGTTCTGAAGGGGGTTGTCAGTTCGAACACCGACGTGCTTGGAATAAATGATCGGATGATCTCGAACCAGTTGCCGAACTGGATCGACTCGATCTGATAAACATCGCCAACCAATACAAGCAGCTTGAAGGAGGTTTTCTCCACTACCTTGATGAAATCTGCATTGCTGACGGTGCTGCATTCGTCGATAACGAGAAGGTCGTACTCCGTGGTAGAAGCCTTCTTGCCAATCTGACTGCTGATTGTTCGGAAGTCTGCGTTCTGCGCGGTCACTTTGCGTTTTAGGTTGTCGATCGCTGGGTTTGTGTGCGCCAGGAACAGCTTTTCCTTATCGTTGAAATAGTGAGCGATGTGGTCAACCATCGTTGATTTGCCAGTGCCGGCTGCCCCATAGATCAGTGCGACGCGCGATTGGCTGAACAACTGCTTGAGAGCATTCTTCTTTATCGGGTCGTCGATGCGACGAGGTGTTTCATCGAGCCAGCGCTCAACGGCCTGAGTGAAGCCTTCGATCCTCGACGAGGAGTATTTCTGAAGCAGCTCAACGATGGAGACAGTCTCGTTCTCATACCCACGGACGAAGACGTGCCCTCTGTCGAGCAGGAGTTGGCGCTCCGTATGCTTGTAGTAGAGCTTCGTGTTGTAGGTCGAGATCAATCCACTGACATCTCCGAACGCCTCAAGGTCAACTACGGGTGTGTAAAGGTTTCCATGACGTTCCACGTTGTTCTTCACGCGTCGAGCGAGCAATTCATGGATCCTTCCAGTCGTATCAAGGCTTTCGACGAGGTCCCAGTACCGCGGATTGTGGGAGGACAACGAGGTACAAAATGGCATGGTGTCAAAGGGAATGCAGCCGTACCGAAACTTCAGTCCAGAAAGAACGCGACAGCCGTCTCGGTCGTACTGTGACTTGAGTATCTGGTTCTGCATCCGCAGCATGAGATACCGAAGGACGTTGTGGCCCGGAGCTCGCGACCTCACGATCCAGCGCGCTTTGTCCAGTACAGGGAAGATCAGCGGCTGTGCACCGCCAGCCGTAGCCTCTGCTCTTGCCGCCGCATAGCTGCCGTCAGGGATGTCCAGAAGATCAAGCAGACTGCCTGAGCCAGCCGTCAGCCGATACATCAGGTAGCGATACTCCGTCGATGCGGCTCGCACTTTAGAGGCTAAGCCCAGAAGACGCGCGAAATTGTCGAACTCGCACGGACGGATTGAAACTTCCCACTCGCTGATGATCGTGATCGGCATGCTCTGGCCGAGCACCTCGATCGAATCCCGCCGAAGCGTCAACATGGCCGCGTACTTATCAGTCATGTCGATATCAGTGAAGGCGATGAGGCGGTCGAACTTGTTCACCTTGTTTACGGCGCGATAGAGGGTCGCCTCGTAGTAAATCCGACCGGAGATGAAAAATGGGCGTGTTTTATGTATGTAGTATCGATCTCGTGGGTTGTTGTCCGACTGGGATAAGCGAGCCAGCTCAATCCGTCCAGCAATCTTCTCGTGGTACTCCCGAAGAGATGGATCGAGATCGACCGGAAAGTCCTCAAGGTTTTCCAGTACGGCCAATCCACAGCTGTCTCGAAGCAAGCTGCGGATGCGGCAGAGGTACTCGTAATACTTGAGCATCAAACGCTCGGAAGCGTCCCCGTCCAAGGTGTAGTGAGAGGCACTTTGCTGGATCAGCTTGTGGAACCTGCCGAGAAAGTTGAGCTTTCCATTGCTCTTGACGAAAGCCAGCCCCGGATCAACCGCAGCATAATTAAATTCGGCATCGGGTGAGCCTGTATGGAGACGAACTGCTACGCCCTCGACTAGGTTCCGCAGCTGAGCGAGCACGTTCTGCGAGAGCAGTGCTCGCTGGTCAGCGAGCGATGCAATATTTCGACAAATCGCCTCGGCGGCGTACTGGATCTGCTTCGTGACGGTAGCCATCAGTTCCCTCTCGCTCAAAAGTGCACAGGAGTCACCACAATTGCATTTTCATGAGGCTTTCCCTGATCTCAGGTATGAGGAAGGTGAAGAGCTGATTGAACTGATCGTCCGGTTGATAGGCTTTGTCCTTCGCACGTATACCAGCTCGAATCTCTGCACGACGCTTCGCCCAGGTACCTTTCTTATCCTGCTGATCAAGTGTCTCGTTCCAGCCGAAATCCCTGAGTGTCCAGCCAAACGGAAGTAGAAAGGGCTTGTAGTATTCAAAGGCCGTGTTGGTAACGTTCAGAAGGCGAACATGGCGGTAGCCCACTGGTCGACCGTATCTCGCACTCAACATAATCGACACCACGCCATGGAATGGCCCTTGCCAGTAAGACCTTGGGAGCTCGAGATCAGGGAGCGCGTCTTTCATGCGTTCCCGCAGCTCAGTCCAAGCGACATCCGCTTCTCTACTTTCTTCTGCACCGAATTCCAACCAGAACTGGTGAAAGTCTTGGCGCATGGAGTCCAGGCTTAAAGACGCCTCCAAGGCGTCTCTTTCGGCTTGGTAGTCGAAGAAGTACACGAGTTGGAGATCTGGCTGGATTGTCAATTGATCCAGGAATACTGGCTCGGTGCACCATTCGTTTTCGATCTGGCCATTAATCATGCGTGGCCTAGCAAACCAACAGTCGAGGGCCATCCTGCCACTGGACTCTGAGCGCGCCAGGGTGGCGTCGTTCACGATGAACACGTTGTGGTTGTTGAGGTAGAGGATGTCTTCTTCAGCCGTACGTGTTTGGGTGGGGTCGAAGCTTTGGAAGACCCAAACCACTGCACCTGAGTTGGCACGGTAAAACTCTCGCCGGCCTACGATCTCCGTCAGGTAGGTGGTTGAAAGCTGTACTTCAAATGCGATCCTTTTCCCAGCCCGTTCCACCTGTACATCTGGTTTGCGCCAGGTCGCACGATCTGCCAAGCGCAGTCCTTTCCAAACCTTTTCGACTTGAGGGGCCGAGCAACTCTTATCCGCCAGCAAGCTGTCCCGGATGATGCCTTTGAGCCGGATGTGAGCCTGACTTTCCTTCTGGGCGTTGTACTTGATCCTGTTAATCTGATCGGGGCTCAGCTTTCCCTTCGTCGAAATAGAACAGCCGGTTTCATTCTCGATCGATGGATGGTGGCGAAAGTGAAAGCAGCGCTCCTGGGTGCGCACGAGAAGGAGCGGCGAGCTGCAGAGTTGGCAAACCAACCAAGGCTCGTTCGGGTTGATCACGAAACGAGAGGCCAGCTTGTTCCTGTCCTGGATGACGAGCGACAGTTCGCGCATCAGGAACTCCGGAAGCTTGATTGGCTCCCCGGTATCCAGATTCATCACGTCCGTCAATTGCATCTTTTGGGTTGGCTGAGCGAACTCTAAAGTCCGCACAGTTTGCTCTGCTGCTTCCTTTCTCACTGGACTCTACTCAGTTTTTGAGCATAGAACTAATGGGCTTGGTCTTCGGTACGTTGATAGGAGTGAGTTGCCGGGGGCGCATCAGCCTTGCTGCTTGAAAGCTTTCATTAGCTTGTCAGGGACAATATAGAGGTCACCTCGCGCTCTCGAGCACGCCACATACAGCTTGTTCCGCGTCTGCGGATTGGCTTCATGTAGCGTCCCTGCCAGATAGCGTTTCCAGATGTCGACACCCATCACGATACAGACGTCCTTGAAGTGATCCATACCCTTGCTCGCTCCCCAGTTCTCGGAGTGGCATCCGTACTTGGTATGCTCACGCAAAAACAGCTTCACGATGGATGCGTCAGCGTGCAGTGTGTTGGCCTGGTCTTGGTCGTTGACAGTAATGATCTCGCTGTCCCGCTCTTCATGGGCACCCATTGCGATTTGCAGCTGCGTGCTGATGAAGTCGCAAACGGTAGTGTCGCATCGCCAACTGCGACTGAGCGTCGTCTTGTCTACCGCGATGCCCGCATTACGAAAGCGCTTCTCGTACTGAGTGATGTCGTCGTGCAGGCTGCCGTTTACCGCTCCGTCTCTGCTGGTGTCAAAGGTGTGTTGATGGAAATCCCCGACGAAGGTCATTCCGATCTTTGCCTGCGACATTTGCAGGAGCAGATTGAAGTCGTGACCTGCGAAGTCTTGCACCTCATCGACATAAAGCCAGTCATAGAAGCGCTCCAGCCGGGCTCGCACGGCAGGTAAGCAGCCCTCAACTTCCAACAGTTTTGCCAGGCGATTGTGATAAAGCCTACGGCTGCTATCACGGTAACGATTGATATCGGTGATGGCGAGCCGCCGATCAGGTGGGCGTCTGAAATTCAGGCCTCGGGTTCCCAATTGCAATTGCATCAAAGGGCGATAGCAAAACCCATGCAGGAACGAGAAATAGGTCATGAGCGTGATATTGGCTGGGATCACCCCGAATTTTTGAATGATCCTGTTACGCAGATGACGGTGATTATTGTCCGTGTAGGTAATGATCAAGGCCCGCCGGTCGAGGCCGAGCCGATCAATCACCAGGCTCGTTTTGCCGGATCCCGCGACGGCAAAAATTACGCTCTTATCCATTCGATCGCTTCCTGGATGTACTTCGGTGCGATCAAGCCGTCAGCTTTTTTTGTCAGCAATTCAAAGGCGACGTCGGCCTTGTTTTTGAGCATGTAGTCCTGCACGGCCAGTGTTTTGCGACCAGCTGCAAACAGATCGTCGCAGGTTTTCTGATTGTCCAGGTACAGGCCGATCTCGAATGTCCTTCGCGCAGGATCTGGGTCGGCAAAAATTTGAGCCAGGTCGTACAGGTCGTCCTTGTAGTTCGCGACACAGTTCTGTTGATAGTCACCGTCGTTGTCCCGAATGGCGGCGACTTTGATGTTCAGCAGCTTGCCTAACTCCAGATAGCGTTTAAAGCTTGTGCCACCGATCGAGATGATGTGAACGTCATCGGCTTGGGGGGTATTGCCTGCGTGCTGCTTGTAGAAATGCTCCATGAGGATGAACTCTGCATCCCCCTCGACCAAAATGACTCGCCGGGAAAGTGCGAATTCGAGGACGTTGTTATCTGGCGCTTTCATGAAGAAATTGGCGGTAGGCTCTGACAGATCTTTCAAACGCCCAGCCTTTTGCCCAGTTCCCAGCAGCAGCGCGTGACGTAGATCCAGACGTGCGCAGAGGTGGCTGCTGTGAGTCGCGATGAACAACTGGGTGCCCGCAGTGTTCCCGAGTCGCTCAACAAGCCGCTTCATGTTGGTATGGCTCAGATGGTTCTCAGGCTCTTCCAGTAGCAGCGCGTGTAGCCCCCCTTTGGCTTCGTGCTTTTGCAGTGCGAAGTTGGTCTTGATGAAGCACTGCTCCCCCTTGCCGCGATTCTCGATAGGGATGCCACCCTTGGTGATCACCAAATCTGTTTCCAGGTTCGAGCGGACGCTGGTTCGCAAGGCGAACTGATAGTCTTCCAGTGCTTCGTTCAGAACGTTGAAGTTTTCTCGCCCAAAAGTCTCTTTCCCTTGGCGGTACTGATTTTCGAGACGGTGGCGATCAGGCACCTCGGTATGGAAGCCGAATACCGCACGAGTGTATTCGCGGGCGGCGTATTCGGTGTCGATCCGAGAGCTGTCGATCATTAGGTGTTTGAGTGGACGCCTATAGCTGACATGAGGCGCACCAGAGAAGGTCGAGAACTGAACGGTGTAATACTCGTAGGGAAAACTGTCCTTGTTAGATTTCAGCAGCTCAACGATCGTCGGGCCGTACTCTTCGAACAAGGGAGTTATCGACATGCGCAGACCGTCTGTTTGCGTCCCCAAAAGGTTTTGAGTGCCGTAAAACCCCTGGTCATCTCCCTCTTCGAGGAACACGTCGACGATGACTTGTGGAAGCCGGTCAAGGGTGAGTGGGCCTGCCAGGAATTTCTGCACGGCGCCTTGATTGAGCAGCGCCTCGTAGCCGATGGTTTCCACCCGGCCGCGGCTCGCACTCAGTGTCAGATCCAGGGCCAGCAGCACACTACTTTTGCCTGTCTCGTTATTTCCAATCAGCACGTTGGTGCCCGGGTCGAACTGAAGTGTTAGGGCATCGAAGCTTTTGAAATTTTCGAGTACTACCTTTTTGATAGTAGGCATGTTCGTTCCTTCTAGCCTGAGTGCTGCGGGCGAAGCTCCCACTTCATCCCTGAGAAACTGATATGGCGTCAGCGTAGGTAGGCTATCAATTTGCCACCAAGGCAGGCAACCCTCTGACCGGCCGCTTTGACCGGTTAGCGACCACTTCTCTGGCTAGCCATGCTTGTCCTCCCACATGTGGAGGACTTGCCATGAACATCACTGCTACCTGCACCCGCCGGCCCTGGAACAAAGGAAAGTTGGTCGGACAGAAAACCCCGCTCCGGCTGAGAGATATCTGGGCCATCCGAGTAAGGCTTCAGCTTGCAGAACGAACCCGGGATCTGGCTTTGTTCGATCTGGCCATCGACAGCAAGCTTCGAGCCTGCGACTTAACCAAGCTCCGTGTATGCGACGTTGCTCATGGCGAGCATGTGTCATCACGAGCAATGGTTATGCAGCAGAAAACGAAGCGACCAGTGCAGTTCGAAATTACTGAGCAAACACGGTCTGCTCTCGCGGCCTGGATACACCAAGCCCAGCTCCGTAGCCAGGACTGCCTTTTCCCGAGCAGGCTGCACACCTCAGACCATCTATCCACTCGTCAATACGCTCGTATCGTCAAAGGCTGGGTGCAAGCCATTGGCCTTGATCCGGCCATGTATGGCACTCACACAATGAGACGTACAAAGGCATCACTGATCTATCGCAGGACAAAGAACTTGCGGGCCGTTCAACTTCTGCTTGGCCATACGAAGCTGGAGAGCACCGTTCGATATCTTGGGATTGAGGTCGACGACGCCTTGGAAATGGCAGAGCAGACCGAGGTTTGACCATGTATAGCGACGGTCGAAGTCAGGCCGTCGCTAACCGGCCAGAAGCGGCACGAGCGCGCGATTACTGATGGGATCGTCGGGAAAGGCAGCGCCACCAAACCTTTCCACGGCACTGGCAGCAGGGGGCTTGCCGCAGTGGATGTCCGATGGCAACGCGATGGCGCTGTCTGACTGAAACACCACCCTTAAAGCGCGATTCTGTTGCCGCACCGGATGTCAAACGGCAACGCTGGCCTCAGCGTTTATTATTCCCGAGGCCGACTATGATGCTTTCAAGTAGGCGTGGCGAGCTTCATCCTGTGAACCGGAACGGTATCCGAGCCAAAGGACGTCGCTGGGCAAGGCTGCTAGTTCAGCATTGGCCCCGCAGCCTTAAATTCCGCAGCTGGGAAGGCACTAGCCAAGAAGCTTCCGATGGATAGGGTCGCCTGAAAACGATGGGCCATTGTGAGCAGAAGCTACAAAGGGACTTTTTCAACCGAACGCTCAGATAGTCAGTTTCAGATTATAAAATTTTCAGCTTTCAGGCTGGACAGGTTGAGAACGCCGAGTTAGCCTCAAAGCTCACAAAGGCACCGGGCGAGCCTATCGCCCCGCCGCCAATGGCGGAAAATACGACACGTAGTGTCGTCGCTACACTGCCTTACGCGTGGTGTAGTTAACAAAAAGTGCGATCGCAAATCGGCGGTGCACATAATCAAATCGGGCCCTGCGCCCGCATCAAGGCAAACAGCCGCGGTGTGCACGCTACAGGTGCGCCCACCGAATCGATCCCCAGGATCACCTCTCAGTAGCCCTACTAAGCCCACTGAGAACAATCCCGAACTGACAAGCCAGCGCGCGCGCAACTTTCATCGGCTTTTCATCGCCATGCGCCCCCACATGCGCTCATGCGGTCAGCTCCAATCTCGCACACAGAGACGGCTCTCCAAAAAATGGCCGGACGCTTAGTGCTGCGTGGGTTTCAGCCGTTCGATTTATGGACGAAACCCGACGAATCACCCGTAGAAATGAACTGGGGCCCACCGGTCGAGGCGGTGGGCAGGCCGATATACGGCCGATGCCGGACTGCTGCAGCGAACACTGCAGTGGGTTGCGATTAGCCCCGCCATAGCTCCCACCCCTCCCTACGGAAAAAATCTCCTCGTACGCACCGCCTGCACGGTGCTGCCCGCACGGTCGGCGAGAACCAAAAACTCTCGCGAAAAACTTACCAGTTTTAAGGGCGCGGGCCCTCCTTTAACTAATTTACTTTTGAGGTTTTGTATGGCAGCTCGCAACTTAGGCTTGAAAACTAGAGACGTAAAAAAAGCCGGAAAATTTTCGCTTAAGCGAGGCAATCTTTCATTTAGCTCTGCGGCGACAATTTCTGACCGCTGGAAACCGTTCGCTAGTTATATGGATGAGAACAACATCAAAGACCTAAAGGATTTATCCCGAGAGGATCTGATTGAGTATGGAGCGCTGCTTTCTGATCGTGTTGGTGATGATGAAATATCTGTTTCGTATGCGCAGAACCTGGTAAGCGCGGTTAACACGATTATGAAAATGGCAACCCTTGGTGAATGGCAGTCAGTTAGCCCGACACTGGACTGCGGAATTCCGGAGCGCTCGCACATAAGAACTTCGCCTCCTGATGGATTGTGTCGTGATGCGTTTTATCGCGCATTGAATTCGCTAGGGAACGAGTTCGCCGAGGGGAAAGCGGTTGCAATTCTTGCGAGGGAGTTCGGGCTCAGAACTAAAGAGGCAGCTCTTCTTGATAGCAAAAAAGCACTTGAGGAAGCGCGCGACGGCGGATGTGTAAATATCACGCGCGGCACTAAAGGCGGGCGCAAAAGAAAAGTTACAGTTTCATCATCTTCTCAAATTCAGGCCTTGGAGTTTTGTGCTTTCGTTCAGGGTCAGAGAAATCTTTTGATTCCGAAAGTCAGCAGCTGGGAGAAGTTTCGAGGAAATCAGATTCGCCAGATGCGAGAGGCATTACAGAAACACGACATCAGTCGACTACACGAGTTGCGTGCGGCATATGCCTGTGAGCGCTATGAGCAGCTTTCAGGGGTGCCTGCTCCAGTGCTGGGAGGTATAGAAACGCCAATAGGACATATGGCTCGAATAAAAGTTGCTCTTGAGCTAGGACATGGTCGGATTGATGTAACTAACTCTTATCTAGGAGGGCGCAATGCTGACGCGCGAACTCAACCATAAAATTCACCTTTATAAGTCTCGCGGTGGAAAGGCTAGCCGGAGGCGTTCTGCTCGGCGCATGTTGGAGTTTGTTAATTGGTGCAATTGCGACGCACATCAGACCGGAAAAAAACATATCCATCAGTTTTTTGAGGAAAAAAACTTTGCACCATCTACCGCGCGTGATTACTGGTACGCAATTAAAACGCTTTGGAAGCTTATGGGGCGCGTTGGAGAACCGCCCAAGCCATGCGGCCTGAAGAGGCCGGTAAAGGCATTTTCTTAATAATTATTCTCAACAGGTATTTGCGGACATGTTAAAAAATAAAGCTGACATCAAATTTGACTTAGGTGAAAAGCCGTTGAAAATGCCCAGCATCAAACACGCCTTTGTGATGGTGCCGCAGCACAGCGTTGATCAGCTGTATGCTGAGTTGGATAAATCGAAGGTGGCGCGTGGGATTATCTTGCTTCACTATCTAACCCAAGATGGTGTCTTGCTACGGGTCTGTCCGGAACCTTTTGTAAAAGAAGGCCCGTCGCGCATTGATGTAGTATCTTTTAACAGTATGGGCGGTTGCAGGAGCTGAGTGCAACACGGTTATTGAATTGAAGCCGGAGCATCATGCCGCATCGCCATGGCATTTTGCATGACCTCTCCCATCACCTCGATGGGGCATTTGAAGTCGAAGCGCTTGC
>NZ_JAAMQZ010000063.1 GCF_013522825.1 Stutzerimonas stutzeri | reverse complement strand
CGCCTGCCCGCAGCACAGAGCGTCGAAGACTACGAAGCGCTGCTGCCGTGGAACTGCTCGCCGGCCTCTGCCTCGACTTCCTGAAAACAAACTCTGTCTGGCGGACGGGGTTTATGGAGCGCTTACCGAGCAAGCCGGGCAGTGGCGCATCGACGGCGACCCCACCGAGGGCGCACTGCTGGTGCTCGGCGGCAAGACCGGCCTGACCTCGCAGATCGCCGCCGACACCTGGCCGCGCCTGGATTCGATTCCTTTCGAGTCGCAGCACTGCTTCATGGCGACCTATCACCAGGACCGCGATGGCGAACCCTGGATCTTCGTCAAGGGCGCGCCCGAGCGCGTCATGGAGATGTGCAGCAGCCAGTTGGGTACGGAAGGTGAACAGCCGCTGGCCCCCGACTACTGGCGGCGCATGGCCACCGACATCGCCGCCCGTGGCCTGCGCCTGCTGGCCCTGGGCTACAAGCGTGCGCAGCCGGTCCACGACCAGCTCGCCATGGACGACATGCAGGCTGGTTATTGCCTGCTGGCCTTGGTCGGCATCATCGACCCACCGCGCGAGGAAGCCATCGCCGCCGTGGCCGACTGCCACCGCGCCGGCATCCGCGTGAAGATGATCACCGGCGACCATGCCGAGACGGCGCGGGCCATCGGCGCCGAACTGGCTATCGGCGTCGGCAAGCCCGCCCTCACCGGCGCCGAAGTGGCGCTGATGGATGACGCCGGCCTGCGCCAGGTGGTGCAGGAGGTCGACGTGTTCGCCCGCGCCAGTCCCGAACACAAGCTGCGCCTGGTGCAGGCCTTGCAGGATTCCGGGCAGGTGGTGGCGATGACCGGCGATGGCGTGAACGACGCGCCCGCGCTCAAGCGCGCCGATGTCGGCATCGCCATGGGCCTCAAGGGCACCGAGGCGGCCAAGGAAGCCTCCGACATGGTGCTGGCCGACGACAACTTCGCCACCATCGCCGCGGCGGTGCGCGAAGGCCGCGCGGTCTACGACAACCTGAAGAAATTCATCCTCTTCATGCTGCCCACCAACGGCGGCGAGGCGCTGGTGATCATCGCCGCGATCCTCTTCGAGCTGACCCTGCCGCTGACCCCGGCGCAGGTGCTGTGGATCAACATGGTGACCTCCAGCACGCTCGGCCTGGCGCTGGCCTTCGAGCCCGCCGAGCGCGGCATCATGACCCGCCGCCCGCGCCCGCCCGGACAGGCGCTGCTCAGCGGCTTCTTCGTCTGGCGCGTGCTGATGGTGTCGGTGCTGATGATGACCGGCGCACTGGGCCTGTTCCTCTGGGAGATGAACAGCAGTGGCGACCTGGAAACCGCCCGCACCCTGGCGGTCAACGCGGTGGTCATGGCCGAGATGTTCTACCTGCTCAACAGCCGATCGATCTTCGCCCCGGTAACCAACCGTGCCGGCCTGACCGGCAACCGCTACGTGCTGCTGGCCATCGCCACCTGCATCCTGCTGCAGCTGGCCTTCACCTACACACCGGTGATGCAGGGGCTGTTCGGCTCCACCGCACTGTCACCGCTGGAGTGGCTGAAGGTACTGGGCGCCGGCTTGCTGGTGTTCTGCGTCGCCGAGTTGGAGAAACTGCTGATGCGCCGCACGCCGCTGGCATCCCGTGCTTAAAGCCAGCCTGATGCGAGTGAAAATGCCATCACCCCTTTGCGCATCGCTCCGGGGCTTCTGCTAATGTCTGTACTCATGGCCATGAAGCCTCTTTACCTGACATGAGTTCCACTGCTTGCGATAAGCACCGGCCCGGAAAAAGGAAATTCTCTTGACCGAATTGCGCAACAGACTGTCGCGAAAGCTGCTACGTGTAGTCTTGCTGTCTGCCCTGGCCGTTGGGCTGGTACTCAGTAGCGCACAGATCGTCTTCGAGGCCTACAAGACCCGCCAGTTGATCGAAGCCGAAGCGCAGCGCATCCTGCGCATGACCCGCGACCCGTCCACCCAGGCGATCTATAACCTGGACCGGGAGATGGGCATCCAGGTCATGGAAGGCCTGTTCCAGCACGAATCGGTTCGCAAGGCCTTCATTGGCCACCCTGACGACGAAACCCTGGCCTACAAGACCCGTCCGCTGCTGGAGTCGTCGTCACGCTGGCTGACCGACCTGATCCTGGGCAGCGAGCAGGCGTTTTCCGTTGCCCTGGCGGGGCGCCCGCCCACCAACGAATACTACGGCGATCTGCATATCACCCTCGATACCGCGCCCTATGGCGAAGTGCTAATCGACACCTCGATGATGCTCTTCCTGATCGGTATCCTGCGTGCGCTGACGATGGGCCTGGTGCTCTACCTGATCTACGAATCGCTGCTGACGCGGCCACTGACCAAACTCATCGAACACCTGTCACGCATCAACCCGGACCATCCCGGCGAATACAAGCTGCCGATGCTCAAGGGCCACGAGAAGAACGAGCTGGGCCTGTGGGTCGAAACCGCCAACGGCCTGCTCATGGCCATCGAGCGCAATATGCAGTTGCGCCGCGCGGCGGAAACCAGCCTGCAACGCATGACCCAATACGACCTGCTCACCGGCCTGCCCAATCGCCTGCAGCTGCAGCAGCAACTCGGCCACATTCTCAGCGAAGCCGAACGCCTGCAGCGCCGTGTCGCGGTGCTCTGCCTGGGCCTGGACGATTTCAAGGGTATCAACGAACAGTACAGCTACCAGAGCGGCGACAAGTTGCTGATAGCCATGGCTGATCGCCTGCGCAGCCAGAGCGGTCGCACCAGCGCACTGGCGCGCCTCGGCGGCGACCAGTTCGTACTGGTGCTGTCCGGCTTCGAGGAGCCCTACGCAGTCGCTGAACTTGCGCAAAAGCTCCTCGATGACCTGGAGAGTCCCTTTACTCTCGACCAGCAGAGCATCCGCCTGCGCGCGACCATCGGTATCACCCTCTATCCCGAGGACGGTGGCAGCACGGAAAAGCTGCTGCAGAAAGCCGAGCAGACCATGACCCTGGCGAAGAGCCGCTCGCGCAACCGTTACCAGTTCTACGTCGCCAGCATCGACAATGAAATGCGTGAGCGCCGCGGCCTGCAGAAGGACCTTGCCGAAGCCGTCCAGCGAGGCGAGTTCCACCTGGTCTACCAGCCGCAGATCGACTATCGGCTCAAGCGCATCACCGGCGTCGAAGCCCTGCTGCGCTGGTCGCACCCGAGCGGCAGATTCATTCCGCCGGATGTCTTCATTCCGCTCGCCGAACAGAGCGGCAGCATCATCGCCATTGGCGAGTGGGTACTGGACCAGGCCTGCCGGCAACTGCGCGAATGGCATCAGCTGGGGTTCAGAGATCTGCGTATGGCGGTCAATCTTTCCGCCGTGCAACTGCACCATGCCGAGCTGCCAGCGATCATCAGCGGCCTGCTCGATACCTATGACCTTCCCGCCGAAAGTCTTGAACTGGAAGTCACCGAAACCGGCCTGATGGAAGACATCTCCGCCGCCACCCGCAACCTGCACAGCCTGCGCCGCTCCGGGGCGCTGATCGCCATCGACGACTTCGGCACCGGCTACTCCTCGCTCAGCTACCTCAAGAACCTGCCGCTGGACAAGATCAAGATCGACAAGAGCTTCGTGCGCGACATGGGCGCCGACGAGGGCGATGCGAGCATCGTCCGGGCCATCATCCAGTTGGGCAGGAGCCTGGGCATGCTGGTCATCGCCGAAGGCGTGGAAACCGAGGATCAGGAGCGCTATCTCATCGACGAGGGCTGCAACGAAGGCCAGGGTTATCACTACAGCAAGCCCCTGCCCGCCGCGGAGCTGCTCAGCCTGCTGCAGCACTCGCTGCGGTTCGAGCAGGGCGTCACTTCCGAAACCCTGTGACAGGCCGCTGAAACCGCGATCAGGCCAGCCGGGAGGCCAGCAGCAGCGCCCCGCACAGGCACAGCAGGGCGCCGCCAGCGGCCTGCCAGCGATAACGCCGGGCCAGCACGTCCTCGCCATGGCTGGACAACACGAAGGGCAGGCCCGGTGCCGGACGCGCCAGCCGATGCTGCGCGGGGCGGGCACTGGCGAGCCGATGACGATCTTCCGCTTCGAGCCTGGCGGCCAGCCGCACGCGATGCCATTCAGCCGGGTCGATCTGGCCGTCGCCATTGCTGTCGAAACGCTGCAGCAGGCCGGCGTAATCTCCTTTCCATTCCCTGAGAACCTGCCCTTTGGCTGCCTGTCGATCGAACCCCTGCCGGCCACCGCCCGCCGTGCGGAAATCGCCGATGGCATACAGGGGTTCGCCCGCGTGCAGGCGCTCCTCGGTGTAGCGATAACGGCGACTGCCCGCGAGCCAGGCGAGCAGACCGGTGGGCGGCAAGCCTCCGGGATGACGCTGGCTGCCGCTCCAGCGCTGTCGCCGCGCCGGCAACACCTCGGCGCCGCGTGGATCGATCAGGCATTCGCCGGTGGCATCGGCCAGGCGCAACGGCTGTTCGCTGCTACCGCGCTCGATGACGCGCCAGCTGCCGTTCTTGCCGTTGGAGCGATACTCCTCGATGCGATAACGCCACCAGAGGCAGGGGCTGCCTGTCAGCGGCGCCAGAAGCCCCGGAGCCTCGGCAAGCTCATACAGGATGCCGGTCAGCTCGACGTAGCCCTGAGCCGCCGAGCGAATCCGCGAAGTCGGCGTATCCAGCAGGTGGCGCGCCTTCGTCCAGCGGCTCACCCACAGCCAGCCGCCGGCCAGGCACATCGCAGCGCCAACACCGACCAGCAGCAGCTCTCCGCTGTCCATGCTCATCTGCTCCTGCTCAGCCGAACAGCGTCTTGAGATCGACGTCAGCCTTTTGCGCCTCGCTGAACTGCAGCAGCTCAGCCGGACCAAAGCCGAAGGTCCGCGCCAGCAGCACGTCAGGGAACTGCTCGATGCGCACGTTGTTCAGATTGACGGATTCGTTGTACAGCTCGCGGCGGTCGGCGATGCCGCTTTCCAGGCCGCTGATGCGCTGCTGCAGATGACGAAAGCTCTCGTTAGCACGCAGCTCGGGGTAGTTTTCGGCGAGGGCGAACAGGCGCCCGAGGCCCATGCGCAGCCCCGTCTCGGCCTGCCCCAGGGCGCCGATATCACCCTGCTGGCGGGCGCTGGATACGGCATTGCGGGCGCTGATCACCTGCTCCAGCGTGTTGCGCTCGTGCTGCATGTACTGCTTGCAGGTCTCGACCAGCTTGGGCAGCTCTTCATGGCGCTGGCGCAGCAGCACATCGATGTTCGCCCAGGCCTTGCTCACACCATGCTTCAGGCGCACCAGGCCGTTGTAGAGAACCACCGCATAAGCGGCGACGAGGAACAGCACGACCAGTACCACCACAGCACTCAGACTCATCAGGCTTCTCCATGAAGTCCGGATTTGACAAACGGCCATTCTAACGGCACCCGCCGAAGCGAAACGATGCGCGGAGCACAGCACGCAATTCTTTGTACAAAATGAAAATCTTTCGCATTATGATCCGTCTCCGATTGCCGCACTTCGGCCACCGCACTCCACCCTCACGCACGCAAAGGAACCCGCCATGCCACGTACTCCTCTCTGGGCCACCGCCAGCCTCCTGGCCGCCGCCATTTCACTCGCAGGTTGCGGCGACGACAAAACGCCAGCCCAACAGGCCGCGGCACCGCAAACCACGACCCAGAGCGAGCCGGTAGCGAGCGCGCCAAAGGCCCTGAACGAGGAAGCGGCACAGGCGGTGGTCAGCCACTACGCCGACATGGCACATGCGATCTTCAGCGATGCCCACGCCACGGCGCTGAAGCTGCAGGAGGCCGTCGACGGCCTGCTCGCCAACCCCACCGATGAAACGCTGCAGGCCGCCAAGGAAGCCTGGCTGGCCGCGCGCGTGCCCTATATGCAGACCGAGGTGTTCCGTTTCGGCAACCCGGTGGTCGACGAGTGGGAAGGCCAGGTCAATGCCTGGCCGCTGGACGAAGGCATGATCGACTATGTCGAGGGCGACTATCAGCACGCTCTGGGCAACCCCGGCGCCACCGCCAACATCATCGCCAACCAGCAGTTGCAGATTGGCGAAGACAGCATCGACGTCAGCAACATCACCGGCGAGCTGCTCGCCAGCCTGAACGAACTGGCCGGCTCCGAAGCCAACGTCGCCACCGGCTATCACGCAATCGAATTCCTGCTCTGGGGCCAGGACCTGAACGGCACCGAGGCCGGCGCCGGCACACGCCCGGTCAGTGACTACCTCGAAGGCGAAGGCTGCACCGGCGACAACTGCGACCGTCGCCGGACCTACCTCAAAGCCGCCACCGACCTGCTGGTCAGCGACCTCGAAGAAATGGTCGGCGAGTGGGCGCCCGGCAATACGGGCAACTACCGCGCCAGCCTGGAGGGCGAGTCCGCCGAAAACGGCCTGCGCAAGATGTTCTTCGGCATGGGCAGCCTGTCTCTGGGCGAGCTGGCCGGCGAACGCATGAAGGTCGCTCTGGAAGCCAACTCGCCGGAAGACGAACACGACTGCTTCAGCGACAACACGCACAACTCCCACTATTTCAACGCCCGCGGCATCCGCAACGTCTACCTCGGCGAATACCAGCGCGTGGACGGCAGCACGCTCAGCGGCCCGAGCCTGGCGTCGCTGGTCGATGGCATCGACCCGGAGGTCAACGTCACACTGAAGACCGACCTGGAAACCACCGATGCCAAGCTGCAGGTACTGGTGGTCAGCGCCGAAAATGGCGAGGCCTTCGACCAGCTGATCGCACCGGACAACAGCGAAGGCCAGGACAAGGTCCGTGCCGCCATCGCCGCGCTGGTGCAGCAGACCGCCTCGATCGAGAAGGCCGCCGCCGCGCTGGGCATCACCGACCTGAACCCCGACACCGCCGATCACGAATTCTGATCCGGCATCGCGACATGGAAGGGCGGCGCAATGCCGCCCTTCTCACACCAGAGCTGGTCGACTCCGCCCGCGCCAGCGAATGCAAATACCTCTTATTAAGCTTCCATTGAACTGTTAAGATGCCGGCCCTCAAAGGCCCAGGTACGATCCGATGCACCCGCTCTTGCCCTCCACCGCCGCCCTGCTCCTGGCGCTGGGCCTTGTCGCCTGTGAAGATCAGGCGCCGCGCTTCGGGCAGGCCGAGCCGGGGGAAGCGCTGTCCGCTGGCAGCGCCACCGTGATGAAGTTCGACCAGAACGCCTTCTCCATGCCTTCGGCCAATCTTTCGCCGGTGCGGCGGCTGGACTTCAGTGTCGGCAACAGTTTCTTCAGGAATCCCTGGGTCATCGCCCCGGCCTCGACCACCGCCCGCGACGGCCTTGGCCCACTGCTCAATACCAATGCCTGCCAGAACTGCCACATCAAGGATGGCCGCGGTCACCCCGCGCTCGCCGGCAATGGCAATGCCGTTTCCATGCTGGTGCGGTTATCGATTCCAGCCGGCCCGGAACATGCCGAGGTGGTCAGGCAGCGCGGCATCGCACCGGAACCCACCTACGGCGGCCAGCTGCAGGACATGGCCATTCCCGGCGCGGCGCCCGAAGGCAAGGTCCGCCTCAGCTACGGCACCCATACGCAACGCTTCGCCGACGGCTTCGAAGTGGAGCTGCGCACGCCACATCTGGAGATCAGCGAACCAGGCTACGGCCCGCTGCATCCGGAAACCCTGTTTTCCATTCGCGTGGCGCCACAGATGATCGGCCTCGGGCTGCTGGAAGCCATTCCCGAAGCCGCGCTGCTGGCCAATGCCGACCCGGACGACCGCGACGGCGACGGCATTTCCGGTCGCCCCAACCGGGTCTACGATCAGGTCACAGGCCAAACGGTGATCGGTCGCTTCGGCTGGAAGGCCGGCCAGCCGAATCTCAACCAGCAGAATGCCGACGCCTTTTTCAACGACATGGGCCTGAGCACCAGCCTGTTCAGCGGCAGCAGTTGCACGGAGCAGCAAGCCGACTGCCGCGCGCTGCCCGACGGTGGCGAGCCGGAGGTCAGCGACAACATCCTGGCCCAGGTCCTGTTCTACACCCGCAACCTGGGCGTTCCGGCCCGGCGCAAGGTGGACGATCCGCAGGTCCTGGCCGGCAAGACGCTGTTCCACCAGGCAGGCTGCCAAAGCTGCCACACACCCGCCTTCACCACCGGCGATGCCGCCGAGCCCGAACTGGCCAACCAGCTGATCCGCCCCTATACCGACCTGTTGCTGCACGACATGGGCGAGGGGCTGGCCGACCACCGCCCGGAGTTCGAAGCCAGCGGCAGCGAATGGCGCACGCCACCGCTCTGGGGCATCGGCCTGACGGAAACGGTCAGCGGCCATACCCAGTTCCTGCACGACGGTCGCGCGCGCAATCTGCTCGAAGCCATACTCTGGCACGGTGGCGAAGCCGAGCGCTCCCGGCAGGTCGTGCTGGGCTTCGCTGCCGAGCAGCGCAACGCCCTGCTGGCCTTTCTCGAATCGCTCTGATGCCCCATAAAACTGCTGTCAAGGAACCCCATGTCCGCCAAGCCGATCTTCCGCGCTGCAAGCGCTGCCGCCCTGGGCCTGCTGCTCAGCGCCTGCGCGCCCTCCGATCCACTCACAGAAACCAGCAAAGCCCTGACTGATGACGTATTGCTGCCGGCCTACGGTCACTGGGCCGAAGCCAACCGGCGCATGGCCGCCAGCAGCATTGCGTTTTGCGCGGGCAACGAAGAGCTGGACGAAGCGCGCCAGACATTCGTCCAGGCACAGCTCGCCTGGGCTGGGCTACAGCCGCTCCTGGTCGGTCCCATGGGCGAAGGCAATCGCGCCTGGCAGGTACAGTTCTGGCCCGACAAGAAGAATCTGGTCGGTCGCCAGGTCACCGCATTGCTGAAAAGCAAGCCCGACCTGACCCGTGCCGATCTGGAAAATGCCAGTGTCGTGGTCCAAGGCCTTTCGGCCTATGAATATATTCTCTATGACCAGGCCGTCGACCTGGCCGACCCTGAAACCAAGGCGCGCTATTGCCCGCTCCTGCAGGCCATAGGCGAGCACCAGCAGCAGCTTGGCGCCGACATGCTGCAGGCCTGGCAGGGCGAAGACGGTATGGCCTCGCAGCTCGGCCATTTCCCCAATGAACGCTATGCCGAGTCGGAGGAAGCCATCGCCGACCTTCTGCGTGTACAGGTCACCGCTCTGGACGGCCTGAAGAAAAAACTCGGCGCCCCGCTTGGCCGGCAGACCAAGGGCTACCCGCAACCCTTCCAGGCCGAAGCCTGGCGCAGCGATGCCACGCTCGGCAGCCTCGACGCCGCCCTCGCTGGCGCCCAGCAACTGTGGCAGGGCAGGGATGACAAGGGCCTGAAGCAACTGATCCCGACCGCTGAGGGTGAGCTGGCCGGTCGTATCGATGCCGCCTATGCAACGGCTCGCCAGCAGCTGGCCGGACTCGACCAGCCGTTCAGCGTGCTGCTTGCCAACGAAGCGGGACGCGAACAGCTCGATACGCTGTACCGCAATATCGACACACTGCACCGCCTGCATCAAAGCGAACTGGCCAAGGCGCTGGGCGTACAGATCGGCTTCAACGCCCACGACGGGGACTGAACATGAAACGTCGCGCCTTTCTCGGGCTGGGTGGCACCCTGGCCGTAGCGTCCGCCATTGGCGGCTGGAGCCTCGCGCGCAACAGCGGGCAGCCGCTGCTGCTTTCGGCACGCAACGATGCCGATGGTCGCCACTACGCGGTCGGCTATCGGCTCGATGGCAGCTGCGTGTTCGCCACACAGGTGAACGAGCGCTGCCATGACGTGCATACCCATCCCTACCTGCCGCTGGCGGTTTTCGTCGGGCGCCGGCCAAGCCGTGAAAGCTACCTGATCGACAGCCGCGACGGCAGCCTGCTGCAGGTTCTGGCAACGCCCGAGGACCGTCACCTCTACGGCCACGGCGTGTTCCACGCCAGTGGCGAGTGGTTCTACACCACCGAGAACGATACCCGCGATGCCGGTCGTGGCGTGCTCGGTATCTACCGTGTCGAAGAGCGAAAACTGATTCGCGTTGGCGAGCATTCGACCCACGGCATAGGCCCGCACCAACTGCTGTGGATGCCCGATGGCGAAACCCTGGTGATCGCCAATGGCGGCATCCGTACCGAAGCCGACAGTCGCGAAATGATGAACCTCGACGCCATGGAACCGAGCCTGGTGCTGCTGCAGCGAGACGGCACCCTGGTCAGCAAGGAGCAACTGCCCGAGCGAATGAACAGCGTACGCCACCTCGCAGTCGCCGCCGATGGCACCGTGGTGTCCGGGCAACAATATGAAGGCGACCCTCTGGATCAGGCGCCGCTGCTGGCGATCAAGCGGCCTGGCCAGGCCTTCCAGCCCTTCCCGCTGGGCGAGGCACAGCGCCAGACGATGAACCAGTACACCGCCAGCCTGGCGATCAACGATGAGCTACGCCTGCTGGCAGTCACAGCGCCACGCGGCAACAAAGTCCTGCTCTGGGATCTGGACAACGCCGAGCTGCGTCAGGAAATCCACCTGCCCGATTGCGCAGGGATCTCGGCGACGGAACAGGGCTTTGTGGTGAGCGCCGGTCAGGGACGCTGCAGACTGCTCGATTGCAGTGGCAAACGCGTTGTCAGTACGCCGCTTGAGCTGCCTGCGGGCCTATGGGACAACCATCTGCGCCTGATCTGAGGGGCGGCCCCCGCCGATTCGTCACGCCCGCCTCAGCCTCGTCCCACCAGGCTTTGCGACATCCCATAGAGGAACAGCAGCAGATCCTGGTCGGGCCGCGTTTCAACCGCCGAAGCCTGGACCAGACGCGGTACCGGGCAGTAATCGGCTAACGCACTGCGCGCCACGACCTTGGCATTGGGCTCGCTCCAGGCTGCCGCACACAGCGAGGCGATACCCAGCGCGCCGATCAGAAACAATCCTCGTGCCATTTCAAGCTTCATCGCGCAAGCCTTTGTTATTGGGTGAGTTGAGAGCTCACCTTAGTTCAAGGATTGCACAGTTGCCGAAAAAGTGACCGGCGGTCAAACAGCACACTGAAAAGCATCGACCAACTGCTCGCAGACCAGGCGAATGCGCATCACGCACGCATAAAAAAGTCTATGCACCCATTACGGGTTGTCGCGGCTGCGTTCTGAAAGTCCGTAGGAGCGGGCCCTGCCCGCGAATATTCAGCGCAACAGCTTCGCGGGCATGGCCCGCTCCACGGGAGACGTCCATCCGCAACAACCTGCCAGTGTCTAGTCCTGAAATAGGTTTACACCGATTCAGCTAGATTTCGGTACTAAAACGCCCGATGCACGGCATCGGGCGTTTTGTATTTCAGAGACAGATGCGGTCGTTCCGTGTTGTAGACCTCGATGG
>NZ_JAAMQZ010000062.1 GCF_013522825.1 Stutzerimonas stutzeri | reverse complement strand
GCCACCCCTGCGTCGCTGCGCTCCGACTGCCCGGCCGGATGGCCGTGGAACAGGTGGCCAGATGGCCCTGGAATGCCTGGCCAGATGAGAGCGGACTGGGTGGCCGGATGGCGTGGAATCCGCAAGTAGAACACAGTGAGTACCTGCCCGACACGGAGGTAGGACGCTCCTTATTTAGGGAACGCCTGATTGCAAAAATTCAGCAACATCGCGATTTCAAGGCGCTGCCACACGAAATTCAGTCGAACTTCTTTGAGAAGTTAGCTGAACTCACCCTTTTCGGCACCAACAACTGTTCGTTGGAGACACACAGCCCAAGGACACGCAAGCTTGAAAAATTGGCCGACAGTTATCGCCGGGTTGCCAATAGCATTGCGCTGCTTTCGGAAATAGATGAGCTGCTACTCGATGATGCCTTTCAACACAGCATGCCTTTGCAACAGCAAAAGAAACTGATGCGACAGCTGACTGCCCAAGTTGATGAGCTGATAGGCGCTATGCGTCAGACGCCCTCTGGCACATCTGAACGGTTTTTACTACGACTGCAGGGCGCGAGCTTGCTGAATCAACTGGGCAAGTTGGGAGTTGCCTGCAAAATCAATAATGATTTTCAGAAAATCGACCAAGATGATGTGTCGCACCGCGAGGAAAGCGAGGGCGTGCAACACTTTCTGCCGGATCTTTCGCAAAGTATGACTCTTGCCATGCTCTGTACCATGCTGACTATCCTCAACAATGGCCAGGTCGTTGAATGGAGCCATTGCCGAAGGCTGCTAAAGGAAGGCAAAAAAGCGCTTGCTTTTGAACGTCGACTCGCTGAATCACTACCAAGATCAGACGAGTTATTAGTGTTAAAAAACCAAATTCTCCAACATGGCCAATGATGCTAAAAGCTGGAAATTAGTATTGCCGTATTAGTCTCAAAAGACGATGAGAGTTTTCGCTCAGCAAAATTGCTGCTTCCTGGGTGGAAATGCCCCATGCTTGTCCTAGGTGCCTAGCTGTGAGGTCTGCGCTCCAGGGTGGAACTGGCTTGTCATCGACCTGTGCAAACGGGCCGTCACTTTCGGGAACAACAAAGTGCCGCGGTAGCTTCGCCGCCAAAGCCCGGCCACTACTCGATGCAAATGCCGCCGGCCCGATGCTGAACCAGCAGCCACGCTCTTCCGCAGCTCGCAGCTCCTTCACCGTCCCTGTGAACCAGTGCATTACTGCGGTTCCAAATCTGGCATGTCGATCCAAAACAGCCAGTACGTCATTTACAGCTTGACGTGAATGAATGCTGAGCACACGACCGCCCAGTGCCGAGCTACGTTCAATGATGGCCTCAAATAGGCCGCGCTGAACATCGTAGCTCTTGCGGTAGCGAGACGAGCCATCAAGGCCCACTTCGCCAACGGCTGTGACATCGCCCATTTGCGTCAACAGAAGGTCGAGCTCGCCGGCACGCTCGTGCGCAATCTCTGGATGAAGTCCTGGGGTGACGAGTACATTCGCCGCGCCGGTAAGCACACGCGCAGTCGCAACAAAGGCCTTTGGGCTGGTAGTCACCAGCCATGTGAATTCATTCTTTTGCGCAGCTTCCTTGAATACCTCGCGAGCATTCGGATAGAGGTCAAGGTGGCAGTGGAAATCCATCACAGTACGCCATCCCTCTGTAGCAAGGTTTCAAGCTCATTCAGACCATTAGCAAGTACGTTTCTGTATGCCAACCTGGCAGCGGGCTCGGCAAATGCCAGAGAGGCCCCCAGGAATCGGTCCAAGCCCTTCTGCCGGGCCGTGAGTACGGCAAGGGCTGCAGCCATCGGGTCGTCAGGTCCGCTAGTCTTATTCGCGTCGGCCAACGAGCGGTGCACATACTCGGTTGTATCGCGGGCAGGGTCCCAGGCGATAAATGCGGCTTTGCGAATCATGCAAGGAACACACCGGCCGCAGTGCTTTCGGTTGTAGGTGCGAAAACGGCCGCAACTCGTGGAGTCCGCTGCCAACTGCTGAAGAAGAGGCTGGTTGAGACATTCCTTGAGCATCTGGCCCTTGGTTTTGAACTGATAGGGAAGTTCAAGCCGTACAGGCACATCCAATTCGTTCAACACACTCTGCAACATTGCGATGAACTGAGGGTGCGTGGTCCGGGTGCTCAAACTAGAGACGCGTCCTGGCACCAAAGGCGGATTGATGCAAATGAATCCATTCTCTGGAACAAACACCTGGACAGGATTGCTGGCGACCCGCGAGGCAGCCAGCACCGCGAACGCGTAAAAAGCCAGAGACCGAGCGCGCGTTGAAGTCTCACGTTGGCCGCGAAAGCTGATGCCATGACTCCACTGCCAGTGAGACCCCACGCCGCCAAGCTGCGCTGCGTAATTCCTCTGACGCAGAGAGTCCTCATGTGCCAGCTGCGACACAAACATCGGGCGGCGACCTTGTGCAACGAGGTCTATTCCCCCAATGAGGCTATCGAGGCCGCCTGATAGCAAGGATACGCAGTCGTGCGCAGTCGCGACGGGCCTGCCATCCGGAGGTGCTGCACCGCCAGCTACGAAATGGAGCTTCCAGTAGTCGCCAGTGAGAACCTTGAGAAGTGCTTCAAGCGTTTCTTGCAAGGGCAGCCAGCGCAGTGGCTCATGCAGGCCGACAGTAAGCTCAATTACTCGCGTCCAGCCATCCGCACTCGTACTTCGAAGACAGGCCAAGTCGGCTGCGCAAACTGCTAGGCAGAACTGAACGAAGTCCCAAACCTGCGCGCTCGGGGCGAATCCGCGCCGCTTCAACGAACCTCGCCATCCTTTTGCGATGGTGCCAACACCGGGGCGCCGGGCGCTCTTGAAGTAGGTAAATACGATTTCCCCGGCATCGAGGCGCGTAGGCAAGAAGTCAGGTGTTGTACATAGAACTTTCATTCGACGAATACCTCAAGGGTTGAGGCCAAGACTTCTCTGGCGAGTCGTTGATGGTCAATCCCGCCTGGTCCTTGCCGGTCAAGAACCACCTTGACTTGAGCGTTGACATATTCCTTGATGTCATTCCGATAGAGCTGGATTTGCCGCGCATCGAACTTAAGCTTCTCGTATGTTTGACCCAGTTGCAGGTCAACGCGATTACATAGGTCGTTGGCGACGATGTAGCCGATGAGGTCGCCGATTTGTGCATCTGTCAGATTGAAGATGTCGACTTCAGGGGCTACCTCGTACAGCTGACCAAGCGCTTCTGCCGCAGCGTTCCGAATGGATTCTTCGTCGACACTTCCTGTGTTCGGAAGAACTTCTTTGACCACCTCCAGGACGAGGTCGTTTGCTGAAAGGTTCTGGGCGCGAACCCGATGGACCCAGTCGACAACTCGTGGGTCCGTGGCATCCCGTGCGGACGCAAGAAATTGCCCCAGTTGGCCGGCCCCCTGAGCCGTCGCTCTCATGGTGGCCGCTGCTCGTCGCGGGCCGCCCATTCCCTTGCTGACCATGCTCTTGGTCGCACTGCGCAAAGCTTCGCGCCCCCCGCCACCAAGGAATGCCGACATGCCAGAACGGGCTGGAGCAAAGCGGCGGTCAGGCGCTAGCGCAGGCCCGGTCACATCACCGTCTTCACCGCCAGCCGCGTCGCCCTGCCCGTCAGCGTTGGCGTCGTTGGCATCAGCTGTAGGAGGGCCTTCGCCATCACCAGGCGCAGGACTGTCTCCGCCATTGCCGCCTTCGGGCGGCGACAGCCACTCAGGATCAAATGGGGAGCGGGAGCCACCACCTTTGCTTGATGTTGACGTTCCCATCAGCGCGCTCCTTTCCTGGCTTGTTCAATGGCTTGCTTGACCGGTCTGGAAGCATCACCGGCGGCATGCCACTGATCGAGCACAGGGCGAGCCCACGTCTGCTCATAAAGGAGAGGGACGAGCCCTGGACCGACCTCCTTGATGGGCGCCTGGGCCAGCAACGCGGCGGCCTTTGCACCAAGGTCAGGAAAGATCTTGGAGATTTCCAGCAATGGCACAACATCTTCGGTTTGTCGCCAGTTTCGCTTTGGTGACTTCAGCTGCCACACCTTGGCCATTACCGCGTCAGCCTGACTCATTCCAGCTGCTCGAATTGCCTGTGTCAGCGGCTCATTTGCGCTGGTCGCAACCATCAGCGCATCCCGCAAAGCACGGCCTTCGGTCGTCAAGCTGTCGTCACCGAAGTCCCGCATCGCGGAGTCCCTGCTCAGGTGGAGCAATGGGCGCAGGTCCATTTCGCCGAGCGCAGGCGCAAGCCCAAGCCACTCCCTATGGAAGAACTCATCCTTGAAGGGCTCAGGCAAGGCTCCACCTTCTCGGGCGGCCTGTTCAGCCAGTCGAATGGCATCAACACGTCCTTCCGTCGCGGAAGTGACCCGGCCTGCAAGTGCGTTTGCCAAGGCTTCGTCGCAGCGCTCCAACAGGTGCCATTTGGCCAAAGCCTTGAGGTCCAATTCAATCCCCTGAGGCTTGGCCAAGGCTGACCGGAGAAAGACAGTGTTGAGGAACCGCTTCATCAGGCGCGGATTGGCGTTTACCTTGCTCGAACTCGTGAGCAGCGGTGCCAACCCCTCAGCCAATTCCATCAGCTCGACCAAGTGAGCGTTCTGAGGGTTGATGAGGCCCTTCAAAAATTCCAGCGTCACCGCATCACCGCGCCAACTGGTCTTGAGGCGTTCAGAGACGGCCTGAATGGCTCGTGACAACTGATCGTCGACAAACTGCCCTTCGGCCACTGCCCGCTCCAGCAGCAACAGTGCCAGGTAGGCCTTTGCTTCATTCACACCTAGCCTTGGCACATGCAGCGGGACCTGGATAAGCTTGTCGAAGTAGTTCGTCGCAACCTCATCGCTGATGCCCGTCCCCGCAAAGTGCACTCGCACAGCACCTCGGATGAACTCGTTGTCGGCAGCGACAACAAACGCGCTGCGTTTCAGGAACAGCAGCAGGCGAATGGACTCAAGTGTCGAAATGGCCGTCTGCGGGAGACAACGATCAAGGTCGTCCACGAACACGACAAGGGTAATCTTCAGCTCCTCCAGAAGTTCCTCAAGTGCGTCTCGAAATGCCTGAATTTCGCCTGGTAGAGAGACCGGCTCGGCAGGCTTCAGTACCCCCCAATCCTCATCCTTCTCGGCTCGGTCGTCGCCAGCCTCTCCCTGTTCGTCGCTCAAGCCAAACTTTGCGAGCGCACGTCCAATCAAGCCAATCGGAATGCCTGTGGCGATCGTTGCCGCCGCTTCGCCCCCGAGTTGAACAACTCGCAACAGATTGATGCGCTGAAGAAGCCTTTTGGCTTTCTTCACCAGTCCCTCGTCAGCGGCAGCTCGGCGCAACACTTCATCACCGACCATTTGAAGAAGAGCACTACGTGCGCCCTCGAAGTCCTGATACAGCCAAGGATTGAAGGTGACCACCACGTACGTATTCTTGTCGGGATCTGCGTCGACGTTCAGCCGTGACGCGACCATGCGTACCAATGAGGATTTCCCAACGCCCCAGCCGCCGGATACGCCAATAGAAATGGGCTGGCCGTTGGCCTGCTGCAGAAGCTTTGCGCAGGCATCCGCAACGACGCCGAAATTCAAGTAGTCCGTGGTTGTTTCGTTGTCATGCCACATGTTCTCCTCCCTGATAATCGAGTGCTTATAGTTGCCCGCCTACACCCTTGAACTTCTCGACAAAGGCAGCGATCTTCTGGAGGACAGTCTGCTTCTTGGTCAGGAATTGCGGGTTCAATGGGCTCATCTTGGGCAGCACCGCGTTGAGCTCGGTGCCGTTTTCGCTGGCGTATTCACGCTTGAGTGAGGTGGTGATGTATCGCCTGGCGGCCTCGGCGTTGAGGTTCTCCGTGTCGATCAGCTCCTGGGCTTCGCGCTGCTGCTCCGCTTGCGCAAATGTGAAGAAGGCCTCGATCACACTGGTCTTGTCGCCAAGCAGGTCCAGGTCAGTCTGATTGATGAAGTCCACCACCAGGCTTTCCTTGGCGCGGTTACCCAGGCTTGCCCGGATCACCCGGCGCACCTCATCCACCAGCTCAGACTTGCTCTTGGTCTTCTTGTTGTGCTCGAAGATCAGTTCCAGGATGTAGTCCAGATTGATTTCCTGCGATTTCAGCAGGTCCACCTCAAAGACCACGTCATCCCAGTCGATGGTGGATTTATCTTTCTCGTCCCCTGCCTTCTGGCGGCGCAGCCAGTCACGTACGTCGTTGTAGGTCGAGCGATAGTCCTGGATCTTCCGCTCGGCGGGGAGCTTGATAGCCTGCAGTGCGGCGAGATCGTCATCGCTCAGGTAGTGCGTGGCCTTGAAGGCTTCCACTGCGGCAGGGTCCGTCAGATCGACGCTCTGCAACGCTTTCAAGCTGGCAAATTCGTCATAGTTCTGCAGCACGTTCTCGACGCGCAGGTACTCGCCGAACAGTTTGACGAAGGCCTTCTTGTCCGCCTCCTTCTCAATGGCCGCAGGGTCAGGGAAGCGGGCTTCCAGTTCCCGCACCACATCCATGAAACCCCGACGCGCCTCACCGGTGGCCGCATCGGTGAAGCCTTCCATGTACTCCTTGTAGCTTTTCTCCAGCACCACGTTCCGGGTGTTCTTGTCACCAAACAGGGTGATGGCATCGATGGTCGCCTGTTCCAGATCGCGGAAGGTGACGATGTTGCCGAAGGTCTTGGTGGCGTCGAAGATGCGGTTGGTGCGCGAGTAAGCCTGCATCAGCCCGTGATAACGCAGATTCTTGTCGACAAACAGCGTGTTGAGCGTGGGGGCATCAAAGCCGGTCAGGAACATGCCGACCACGATCAGCAGATCGACATCCTGCTCTTTGACGCGCTTGGCCAGGTCGCGGTAATAGTTCTGGAAGCCATTGCTGTCCACACTGAAGTTGGTCTTGAATAGCGCGTTGTAGTCGGCGATGGCCGCGCTCAGGAACTCCTTGGCGCTGCTGTTCATGGCCGACACATCAAAGCTCTCGTCCTGGATATCGCCAATCGCATCCTGCTCCTCGTTGGCAGCAAACGAGAAGATGGTGGCCACCTTCAGCGGCTTGTCGCTGTTCTTCTGCAACTCCCGGAAGCACTCGTAATACAGCTTGGCCGCATCCACGCTGCTGACGGCGAACATGGCGTTGAAGCCCCCATTGCTACGAGAGCCGCCCGGTTGCAGGCGGTGGGTCTTCTGCCGGAAGTTGTTCAGGATGTACCGGGTAATCTCGCGGATGCGATCCGGGTGCAGCAGGGCTTGCCGGTTCTCCGCCGCACTCAGCTTCTTATCGTCCTGCTCGGTCTCGATGGCCTTGAATTGCGGGCGCACATCGTTGTAGTCCACCTTGAACTTGAGCACCTTTTCGTCGCGGATCGCATCAGTGATCACGTACGCGTGCAGCTCGCGGCCAAACACGCTGGCCGTGGTCTCGGCGCCCAGTGCGTTCTGCGGGAAGATGGGTGTACCGGTGAAACCAAACTGGTAGAACCTCTTGAACTTTTTCTTCAGGTTCTTCTGGGCCTCGCCAAACTGGCTGCGGTGGCACTCATCGAAGATGAACACTACCTGCTTGCCGTAGATGGGCAAGTCCGCCTCGCTCTTCATCAGGTTGTTGAGCTTCTGGATGGTGGTGACGACGATCTTGTTGTCGTCCTTCTCCAGATTGCGCTTCAGGCCCGCCGTGCTGTCGGAGCCGTTGACACTGTCCGGCGAGAAACGTTGGTATTCCTTCATGGTCTGGTAGTCCAGATCCTTGCGGTCCACCACGAAGAACACCTTGTCGATGAAGTCCAGCTCAGTGGCCAGGCGCGCGGCCTTGAAGCTGGTCAAGGTCTTGCCGCTGCCGGTGGTGTGCCAGATATAGCCGCCGCTTTCCGTGTTGCTCCAGTTCCTGGCCTGATAGCTGCTCCTGATCTTCCACAGAATGCGTTCCGTGGCGGCGATCTGGTAAGGCCGCATCACCAGCAGCGTGTTGCTGACGTCGAACACCGAGTAATGCAGCAGCACATTGAGCAAGGTGTGCTTCTGGAAGAAGGTGGCCGTGAAGTCCTTCAGGTCCTTGATGAGCGTGTTGTCCGCCTTCGCCCAGTTCATGGTGAAGTCGAAACTGTTCTTGTTGCGCTGCGTGGTATTGGCAAAGTAACGGGTGTCGGTGCCGTTGGAGATCACGAACAGCTGCAGATACCTGAACAGGGAATGTTCGCTGTTGAAGCTCTCCTTGCTGTAGCGATGCACCTGGTTGAAGGCTTCCCGGATCGCCACGCCGCGCTTCTTCAGCTCCACCTGCACCAGCGGCAGACCATTGACCAGAATCGTCACGTCATAGCGGTTGGCATGACTGCCCGTCTGCTCGAACTGCTTGATCACCTGCACCTTGTTGCGGGCGATGTTTTTCTTGTCCAGCAGGTAGATGTTCTGGATGCGGCCGTCGTCAAAGATAAAGTCGTGGATGTAGTCGTCGTGAACCTTGCGGGTCTTTTCAACGATGCCCTCGCTGGGCTTGTCCAGCCAGGTTTCCACAAAGCGCAACCATTCGCCCTCGGTGAACTGAACGGCGTTGAGTGCCTGCAGCTGCACGCGCACGTTGGCCAGCAAGGCTTCGGGCGTCTTGATGGACGAGGCGAACTCGTAGCCCTGATTGACCAGATCCTGGATCAGCTCCCGTTCCAGGTCGCTTTCGCTCTGGTAGCTCTCTGCGACCTTCCACTCGCGGGTGTACTGGTCCAGAACAATGAAATTATTGGATTCGGCGATGGCCTTGTAATCAAGCATTCTTGGCCTCTTGCTAATTAAAGCGGTAGGTTTCGCTCAAAAATGAAACCAGTTGGGCGAGCCTTTCCTTATCAGAGTCTTCGATCTCAGCCACTTCTTCACCTGCATGCGCAGAGTGACTGGATAAATTCAGGATTCTGTTTGCGAATGGATCCGGGACCCCATCCGCAGTCTTCTCAAGCAAATCTTCCCATCGTGGATAGCCAAGGAATGTGGCGGTTTTTTCCAATATATTTCTTAAAAAATTGAAGTGATATTTTTTGATCTGCTCATCTCTAACCGCGGATCGTAGTTCGGCCAGCAGGAACAGGTGGTAAGAAAAGGGGTGGTCATTTGATGAGTGCAGATCAAATCCCTCATCCGCCTTCTTTTTAAGAAGATATTTTTCGGATTGACCACGCTTATAAACCCATGAGGAATTACCTTCCTGATTTACCCTCTTCAAATCATTGCTGAACTCGTTGTACAGAACGTTGTAGAAGAGAGGGCTGTGTGTCGTTACAACAAACTTCAGCCCCTTGCCATCGGAGAAAGAACTACGCTTTATCAATCCAGCCAAATCGACTGCAAGTGCAATGAGATGACTATCATCCAAGGACGACACCGGGTCATCAATAAAGACATACTCAAGATTGTTGAATTTTTCAGTGACTCTGTCACCTACGTTGGGTTCATCCAATGTCGATACAACTTGCTGAAGAAGAGTGAAGAAAACGCTCCAGATAAAATTACTCTCTTCACCCCTGGATATCTTTATAGCCTTATAGTGCCCTTGAGCTGTATGATGCTCATCGTTTGCAGAAGCAGCGGTAGATTTATCTCCATCAGGAACACTGGACGCCACCTGAAAAACAATTTCCGTGAAGGCTGGAATGGTAATCTCTACCTCTTTCCCATTAAAGTCCCTGGCTTTCCTCTTGTATTCCTCATTGAAGATAGGATTGGCATTACTACCCGTATATCTCTGGAAGTTGGAAACAATATTCCCATCTTCGCCCAGCTCTTTGAGTAAGGTAATGAGCCAGTCCGTGAAAGTATTCGGTTGAATTTTCAGCTTTGGCTCGGAGTCAGTCTCCAAGTCGTTATCCCAGTAAAACAAGTCTTCGGTAAAGGCGCTATAGTAAAGCACCTTATTGCGTGAAGGTTCCGCTTCGCCATTATTCTGCATCCCGTTATTATTGGAGGCTACAACCTCCTCCTTGAACACACGGGACAGTCGTGTTTTTCCCGATCCATTAAACGCATAGATCAGTTGCACTTTCTTATTGGTGCCAATTAGCTGCCTGGCGATCTCTTTCAGTGTTTTGCTCACTTTATGCCCCCGCAGCCTCCAGTTTCGGGAAGCTCAGCAACAGATCACGGTAATACTCGTATTGCTTCTGACGCAGCTCGATTTCGCGGGGCAAGCCGTCGCTGATGGAGCCAGTCAAGGCATCGAATTTATCCAAGATGTCGACGATTCGCTTCTTATCTTCTGGAGGTGGATTCGGGATGCGAATACTTTCAAGACTCTTCTTATTCAGCTTTGGCTGCGCTGCTCCTGAGATGTAGGGCGTCAAGTCGATGCTATTCAAGTAGTATTCGACGTACTTTCGCTCAGCATATGTTTCGAATTTCAACACGTGAGCATGATTATTCACCCAGCTCTTTCCGCTAATACTAAATGCGATTGGCGTATTTCGCGCCAATAGATTCGCTCCATCTTCGGAAACAAGTAGAAGGTCGCAATCAAAGATATAGTCTTTGACATAGTCAACGATTCCCGAGGCTCCGTAATATGGGATATCACCTGGCTCTCTTAGCCCGCTAGTGATTGGCCTTCGCATTGAGTCGAGGTTCTCTGCGAGATCCCCAAGCGTCTTCCACTCCACTTCCCCATCCTCAAAACTCAACAACTTATCACGATAATAGTTGTACTGTTTTTTGCGGGCGGTCAGCTCGGCGGTCAGCTCGGCGGTCAGCTCGGTGAAGCTGTCCAGTATGCGAACGATTTCTGCCTGGATTTCAAGCGATTTTTCTGGGTTGCCCGGGTAGGGGATGGGAATGGGGATTTCTAAAATCTCACTGGGTCGCAATGCGGGTATGCCCGCACCGTGTTGCTTACCGGCCAGACGCACCTGATTGAGTTTTAAGAGATGGTAAACATATCGGTTCTCAACTGCCTCAGTATTTGGTAGCACTACATAGCAGTGCGCATTGGCATAAAACTTGGATGTGACGAAATTAACAAAACCAGCAGACGCGCCACCCTGACTTATTATGGTTTTGTTTTCTGAGTAATTGAATGTGTCGGTAAACCCGGAATGCGTTACCCCTCCGTTATAGGCCGGGTAAGGTCCGTTTTCACAAAGCAGTTCTTTATTTAGCTGGCGGCCTTTTTCTAATCTGATGACATCCCCCAGCTCTTTCCACTCCACTGCCACCCCATCCAGCAGCTTTTCCAAGAAATTGACGCCGCTCATACCTCCAACTCCTCGCCTTCAATTTCCGCAACGATGGCATCAATCTCCTTGCGCAGTTGGTCGATCCGGGCAACGGTGGTTTTCAGTTCGGCGTTGAGCTGGGCAATGTCCACCACTTCACGGTTGTCCTTGGCTTCCACGTAGCTGCTGACCGACAGGTTGTAGTTGTTAGCAGCCACATCTTCCAACGGCACCGACCTGGCGAAGTGGTCGACGTTTTCCTTGCTGTCGAACACGGCCATGATTTGGTCGATATGCTCATCCAGCAGCAGGTTGTTGTTGGTGCCCTTCTTGAACAAGTCGCTGGCGTCGATGAACTGGATGTCGGTATCGGTCTTGTGTTTGGACAGCACCAGGATATTCACCGCGATGGTGGTGCCGTAGAACAGGTTGGGCGCCAGCGAGATCACGGTGTCGGGTAGTCAGACGCGGTTGCCCGCGTCCAACCCCCTAAGAACCGTGCATGCGAGTTTCCCAGCACACGGCTCAAGCCTCCGCTAAGGCACCTCTAGGCACCCGGTTGTACGTCATCGGCATAG
>NZ_JAAMQZ010000061.1 GCF_013522825.1 Stutzerimonas stutzeri | reverse complement strand
CAAGCGCTTCGACTTCAAATGCCCCATCGAGGTGATGGGAGAGGTCATGCAAAATGCCATGGCGATGCGGCATGATGCTCCGGCTTCAATTCAATAACCGTGTTGCACTCAGCTCCTGCAACCGCCATGTACCAACCTCAGCGAAAACCAGTTCGAGTTCTAAGCGGGTCTCGCGAGATGCTTACGGCTTTCACCATTGCCACACGTAACAGAGCCGTATCTACAAATTAGACTTTGCTAAAAAACCAACTCTTCAGCTACCTCTCCTTCAGCATTAAATTTTCGTGGGGCTTGACACTGAGTCCCGATCAAGGGTTGATTTGCTGTATACTGCCGGCTCTGCATACCCTTGAGCTACAGGAACATCAGCATGACTGTACTCCAAACGATCTACTGGCAGCCTACGCCGCCTTAGCGCTACGCCCCCTCGCAACAACCTGCTTCCGCTAGCCTCGCTCGCGGGTGCGCACTGCTGTACGCCTGGTTTTACACCTTAAGCGCACAGCAAAAAAATCCTCAAAATTTGAATTTGTATCGACTCGCTCGCCATTCCCTTGGCGTGCGCGATGCTTTGCCTTGGATATTTCTATGCTGCAAAAACTTAGACAAACGTGGTTTTCTAACGTCCGTGCCGACGTGCTCGCGGGGCTGGTAGTCGCACTCGCGCTGATCCCGGAAGCAATCGCCTTTTCCATCATCGCCGGGGTAGATCCCAAAGTCGGTCTCTACGCCTCCTTCTGTATCTGTGCTGTCATCGCCTTTGTCGGCGGGCGCCCGGGAATGATCTCGGCGGCTACCGGCGCCATGGCACTGCTCATGGTGACGCTGGTAAAAGAGCATGGACTCCAGTACCTGCTGGCCGCGACTCTACTGTGTGGCGTACTTCAAATCCTTGCCGGCTACCTGAAGCTTGGCTCGTTGATGCGGTTCGTTTCACGGTCGGTAGTCACCGGTTTTGTAAACGCATTGGCGATCCTGATTTTCATGGCGCAGTTGCCGGAACTTACGAATGTCACCTGGCATGTCTATGCCATGACCGCTGCGGGCCTGGGAATCATCTACCTGTTTCCGTATGTGCCGAAAATCGGCAAGCTGATTCCCTCTCCATTGGTGTGCATTCTGACGCTGACGGCCATCGCCATTTACCTCGGTTTGGATATCCGCACCGTCGGTGACATGGGCCAACTGCCTGATACGCTCCCGATCTTCCTCTGGCCTGAAGTTCCGCTGAATTTTGAAACCCTGCGCATCATTTTCCCGTATTCGGCTGCGTTGGCAGTAGTGGGTCTACTCGAATCAATGATGACCGCGACCATCGTCGACGACCTTACCGATACCACCAGCAACAAAAACCGCGAGTGCAAAGGCCAGGGTGTGGCCAACATCGCTGCCGGTATGCTTGGCGGCATGGCCGGTTGCGCCATGATCGGCCAGTCGATCATCAACGTTAAATCTGGTGGCCGCACCCGTCTCTCGACATTGTGTGCCGGCGTTTTCCTGCTGCTGATGGTGGTATTTCTTGGCGAATGGCTCTCCAAAATCCCTATGGCGGCACTCGTGGCTGTGATGATCATGGTGTCCATCGGCACCTTTAGCTGGGATTCTTTGCGTAATCTGAAAGAGCATCCGCTGTCGACCAACCTCGTCATGGTGGTGACCGTCGTGGTCGTCGTGGCCACTCACAACCTAGCCTACGGCGTACTGGTAGGTGTGCTGCTGGCTTCGCTGTTCTTTGCCAATAAGGTTGGGCATTACCTGGATATCAAGAGCACTCTGGAAGAGACGAAATCGCATCGGACTTACTACGTCGTGGGCCAGGTGTTCTTTAGCTCTGCGGACAAGTTCACTGAGGTTTTTGACTTCAAGGAAGCGCTCAACAAGGTCACCATCGATCTCACACAGGCGCATTTCTGGGACATCACCGCCGTCGCAGCGCTGGATAAGGTCGTGATCAAGTTCCGACGCGAAGGCGCTGAGGTTGAAGTGCTCGGTCTCAATGAAGCCAGCGCAACAATCGTTGACCGCTTCGGTGTGCATGACAAGCCCGGTGCCATCGACAAGCTCATGGGCCACTAAGGAGAACGACAATGACCCACGTAATGGCATGCATTGATAACTCACAATCCTCATTGGCGGTCTGCGATTACGCAGCATGGGCCTCGCAACGACTCAGCGCTCCCCTGACCTTGCTTCATGTGCTGGATAAGGAGAAATATCCTGCATCCGCTGACCTCAGCGGCAATATCGGTCTCGGTAGCAGAGAACATCTACTGGAAGAGTTGGCCACGCTGGATGCGCAGCGGGCAAAACTGGCCTTGGAACATGGGCAGCACATGCTTGAAAAAGCTCGCGAGCGAACAGTCCACTCTGGAGCCATGTCACCTGATATGAAGCAGCGCCATGGCCATCTCGTCGAGAGCCTGAGCAATCTCCAAGACGATATTCGGTTACTGGTGATTGGAAGAGTCGGTGAGGACAGCACGCGCAGTGCCCAAGGTCTTGGCAGCCAGATTGAAGCGGTAGTCCGAACTATCCACCACCCCATCCTCATTACAACCAGCCATTTCAGGAAACCTGAAACGGTCATGGTGGCATTTGACGGCAGCGCTACAGGACACAAGACCGTACAGATGCTTGCTTCAAGCCCGCTGTGCGAAGGCCTGCCAATTCATATCGTCATGGCTGGTACGGACTCCGAAGAAAATCAGAACGAGCTGGAGAAAGCACGAGCCACATTTGCCTCTTCTGGCTCGCTGGTGCATGCCGAGATCCGCCCAGGCGAAGTGGAGTCGGTACTCCATGCATATCAGGCAGAGCACGGCATTGACCTCTTGGTCATGGGGGCGTACGGGCACTCACGCATTAGGCAGTTTCTGGTAGGCAGCACGACCACGACGATGCTGCGAACATCCACTTCACCCGTATTACTGCTTCGCTGAGCCAGTTCCACTGGCCACAGTATTTCCAGAACTGCGGAAATGCCGTGGCCACCTTGGACGATGACTAACTGATCTTGCCGTAACGAGACCACATGCAACTCACTAACTGAAATTGTTCACCCCGAGCTGAAATCCAAGCAGGGCAGAGTATTCCGTCGACATGCAGCACGCGGCATCGTGATGTGGGGTGAACAGATTCTGCTGCTGTTCACAGAGCGCTATAACGACTTCAGCTTTCCTGGTGGCGGTCTTGATGGTGACGAGGACATTGCCACAGGTCTGAAGCGCGAGCTTGAGGAAGAGACTGGTGCCCGTGAAATACAGGTGCTCCAGCACTACGGTTACATCGAGGAGTACCGGCCCTACTGGAAGCCACAGTACGATCTGATGCACATGACATCGCATTTTTATCAATGCGAAGTAGCGCCACAGCTAGAGCCCGTGAGAATGGAAAGCCACGAAATCGCTAATGGTATGCGGCCTGTCTGGATCAACCTACATGAGGCCATATCGCACAATGAAGCCGTGATGCAGCGTCAGGACTCATCGATGGGGCAGTCCATTCAGCGCGAAACTTTCATGCTGAAAAAAGTTGCTGCGGAGTTGCTGGTGCAAATCAGCCGTTGACGGGGATGGGCGAGTCAACATCGCTCCTTCATTCCCAGCATATGTTTCCCCGGATATTTGATGATCGGAGCAACTGAGGCCCAGCATAATGCAGGAACCTCAGCGCGATCCTCCGACACAGGCATTTGAATCTGGCGTAAGTCTATTTGGGGATATACGCAGCTACCGACTTGCGAATCTCTTCCCGCGCTTCATCGGCGCTGCCCCAGCGGCCCATCTTCACCCACTTACCCGGTTCCAATGCTTTGTAGTTTTCGAAGAAGTGCTGGATCTGTGCGAGGAGTAACGCAGGGAGGTCTGAGCACTCCTTTACGTCGATGTACATGGAGCTGAGTTTTTCATGAGGCACTGCGATCACCTTGGCATCGGCTCCGGCTTCGTCAGTCATGTACATCACACCAACCGGGCGACTGCGGATGACAACTCCAGGTGAGACGGGATATGGACAAACCACCAGGACGTCCAGCGGATCGCCATCGTCGCTCAGCGTGTTCGGGATAAACCCGTAGTTGGCCGGATAGAACATCGGTGTACTGAGAAAGCGGTCAACGAAAATTTGTCCGCTCGACTTGTCCACCTCGTACTTGATCGGCGAGTGGTTTGCAGGAATCTCGATAACGGTGAAAAAGTCATCGGGGAGGGCGTTGCCAGCTGGGATGTCCGCGTAGCTCATGTTCACAGCTCCGAAGTTGTGGAGGGTGTTGAGCTGGAGGGCGTTTTTCCAAGGGTGCCCATCTCGATTGGCGTCTTGGTGAAAAACACCGATATTTCCTCAGAGTCCAATCGTTTGAACAATCGTTCTGCCTCATCTTCCGTGATGGCCAAGCGAATCTCCGTGGGTTGATCCGCCAGCTCAAAAAAGTGCGATGAATGCAGTTTTCCTGTGTGCCCAAACCCTTCGATTCCGGTGCAGAGCGTGGCGCCTCGCAACCCCATTTCTTTAGCCACGTCGACGATCCAATCGCCTAGCATCTTTCCCTGATAACGACGGTTTTGTTGGGTGAAGAAAACGACCATATAGCCTTTCATTTCTATCTCCTCAGCGAGTACCAATCATTTGGTAGGACAGAAGCCCGGCAGCGGTCATCGCTAACGAGCCTGCAACGTGCAACGAAATTGAGCCAAGCGCCCAGACCAGTCTGCCCTCCTGAATCAAGGCAACCGTTTCGGCTGAAAATGTAGAGAAGGTGGTAAGCCCACCACAGAAACCCGTGATGATCAGGAGACGCCACTCTGGACTGAGGGTAGGAGAAGCGGCCAAGAAGGCGATGGCCAGGCCGATGATGTAGCCCCCAACCATGTTCGCGACCACAGTACCTGGGGGAATCGTAGGAAACAGAGCATTCAGTTTCATGCCCAATATCCAGCGCAACCAGGCTCCAAGTGAAGCACCAACGGCGATGACCATTAATGACTTCAGCATGGCGAGCCCACCTCATCAGACCTGAGTGGACTAACTCGCAAGCGGCTCGCGCCGAAAGAAAAGGGAAACTCGGAGGGTAAGATCATAGCCTGTCCTAAAATGGAGGACAGGGAGGCGCACCTACGCACCCTGTCCAGGGTTCACGTAGGCATCATCAGCACGAAGGCCGTTAAAGGAGGAATGCCATCTCCTGATCTGATCCTATAGCATCAGCGCCAATGGTATCAATAGGCATCAAGAGCAGCTGCATGCAAGCGATCTGAAGGCCCTTTTGGCTAGGCAAGATGTTTGATTGTTGGCGCTGATTGAAAACTGACCCATCCTGCCGATTGAAAATTGACCCAGGGAGGATTGCTGATTTTTGTCCCAGCAATTGTGGATAGGAAGGTGAGTTGGCCGGACGGTTACAAATGATCGACATGGCCACTGTATCTGCTACTGGGCGCGGTCGTAGGCGATCAAAATTCGCACTTGGTGAATCGAAATTTCATAAATGTTAGCGTTTTCGCCTGCTTTAAAGCCTTTTTTATAGTTTTTCGAGGATGTTTGAGTGAAAATTCAGATTGACAAATAGGCAATTTATTTACCGTTCGTCGGCAATGTCCATTTTATTTTCACCCCCCCCTCTTGAAAATTTTTAAGCGAGACGGAGTTCTTATATTTGAGAGCAAGATAAAAGCGGCAGTGGCCCAGGCACCGCTTTTCTCACAGGATTTCGCCGGCTTTTACATCTGATATTTACGGCTTCTAGATCACACGGTTTTGAGGACTGAAGGTGAATTTGAGGTTGGAATGGTGGGGCTGGGGGCGGAGGAGAAATCGCTTTACTTTGCAGCCGTAGGCTGCTGCTTACGCTTTGACGTCAAACCAATAGGGCTCTTTTGCTGGGATCAGTCCGTCTGAAATTCCACCCGTCTCGGACAACAGGCGTCTGCAAACGTCCGCCCCCGTCATATTTCTAACGAAATGCATTTGCTGACCCTATACGCACGTTGAAAATTCTGGCCTGTAAACCAAATTTTTACACTGTAAACTCCTGTGATTAACACGTTAAAAAATTGGTTTACAGGGTGCACCTGAATTCTGGCCGCGCTTGGGGTTATGTTGCCAATTTATGGATAATGCGAGCCCGACATCGGATCCTATGACCCCACTGTCTGATGGCCAGCTCTGGTCTCTTGCCTGCGAAGCCTATGGGGATGATCTCCCTGTAATCCTTCTATCGCTTTTAAGCGCCTACGAGCGTCGTCCTGGGCTGAATAATCCTATCCGTGTTCACAGGTCGGTTATCGGCGTTGATGGCTTTACAGCGCTTCGAGAGGCCCTTGTTACACAGCGCTCCAATGGTTTCCATCAGCTCGACGGTTGCTTGGAAATCCGTGAACCTTTGGCTTGGCATCTCGTACGCCATCTGCAGCAGAAGCTGATAATCGATGGGCATGCCCCTGCTTCAATCCGCGACCAGCGTTTTGCGGCAGACCTGGGGCTTTAAGTTTGTCCCGTTGAGACACTTAGTCGACCATTGGGTTGATACGATCCTGATCGTCATCAGTCTGTCGGCCTCTCTGCCCGACCTCGATCGCTGCTGTTCGGACATCCACTCGCCCGCGTCGCTGAACTCTTGCATCATTTCTGCGGAACCCCATTAGTGTCAGGGGCTCCGGAGCTTTCTTGTTCTGCGTCTCCGCAAGAGAAAGAGAAACGCCCCGCATGGGCGGGGCGTGGTTACCAGCGCCGAACTCAGCGCTCTTTGTTCGCCTGTGAGAGCACGGAGCCGGCCAGGCTCAACACCATCTGGCTGTGGCCCGACTCACCCAGAATTTTGCTGGCGAGCTCCTCCATCCGAGCGCTGGTTTGCTTGGTAGTTGAGGCCTGAGAAAGCGCCGAGCCAGCCAGCTCCTTGGCCAAAGCCGAGGATTTAGAATCAAGCAATACAGCCGAGGCCAGGCTGGCGATCGAACTGCTGGTTTGTTTCGCGTTAAAGCTCATATTCTTACCTTCTGATCAGAGATTAAGTGCCCCGACTCAGCGCTAGCGCATCGAACCACGCGTCACCTTTATTTGACGCGGCAGTTCGCAATTCGATGTAATGCGTTCACTCAAGTCAGGTTGACTAACCGTATGGCTTTGAGAGCGGGTGGGTCACGGAACGTTTGGCGACCTAACGTGACCACTCGCTGAACTTGCCTCCCGTATAGGGATACGGTACTGCAAACACCATATCTTGGGTGTTTTTGGCGCAGCAGCCACAAGATGAGCGATTTTCGCGCGGTTATCAAGCGTTGAAGACACACATGCCCTGTGGATAATGTGTGTATATCCTGTTGGCCGTAGAGCCCAAGCTGCATACCGCTTGGCTTGCAGCGAGCCCCAAAAATTTCGAACTTTTTTCCGCTGGCCATTACGTGATTCGTCGTGAGGCTCTGAAACGCTCATGCATGCTGAACTGGCGTCGATGGGGCCAGGGCTGCCTAGAGGTAGTCGAGGAAGATCGATCCATCGTGCTCTTTGCGCACAAAGGACAGCTCTTCGGGGTATCCATCGACGCCAATCAGCTTGACTACACCGTCCGCACGCTCGTGCATGCAAACCAGAGTACACGTCGCAACCTCGGCGGCGACCTCGGCTTCATGGAGGCTATAGCGTGGGATGTGGTAAGTATCGCCGGCTTGAAGGCAAAGGCGATGTGTTTCGACTACCGCTTCACGCAGCTGAGTTTTACGCAGGGTATTCGCCGTCTGTTGAAGGTAGCGATTCCCTTCATAGATCACTTCGTACACCGGGTGGCCCGCAGTAGATCCATCGGTAACGGGCGTGCTGATGTACTGAATGTTAGTCAGCGTGCCGACCAGTATTCTGCTGCTCACATGCGTATCGTGCAGGTGGATGCGAGCGGGCATTCCCGTGATCTGGCGTACGCCGTTGGGCCAGAGATGCAGGCGCCATTGCTCAACGTCCGAGCGTTTGAGCAACATGACGTAGAAGCCATGCGGATGCTTGAGGCATTTGGGGGTCTTCTGGTTGATCCAGGCTTTCAAGGTATCCTTGATGAAAGCATTTGAGAGACCGGCAAGATCATGGAGGTTGAGAAAGTCCAGATCAGCTGACATACGGGGAGCTTTCCTTTACCGAAGCTTCCGCAGCCGTCACCACGTCCGACGGTATGATGCCCAAACCAAACATGGACTGGAGTACCTCGCTGGGGGCGACCTTGGTAGGTATCTCCACGCTGGCGGCCTCTCTGCGGATCAACCCCAGCTCATGCGCATACGCCGCATAGTCTCGATGGGTGCGGTGGTAGCGGTAGGCGAAGTCTTTGGGGTCTTCGCGTGTGATGATCAGCTCTTGAGACGACCCTTCGATCCGGAATGTCGACAGCCGCTTGCTTAGATAGAGATGCACGATGAGCAGAGAGGGGTAGTCCATCTGGGCCCTGGCAATAGTGAGGATGGTCGCCAGTACTTCAGACTTAACGTAATTCACGCTCCACAGCTTGCTGTCGAAGGTCGCGCTTTGCCGAAAACGAGCGTACTGCTCGCACAGCGCGTCGTCCCTGAAGTCGAGCAAGATTGCTTCGATCCGGATCGGCTGGCGATGTCTCTTTGCCTGCTCCAAGAGCTTCGGAAGGGTGTCTGCGCGAAAATGCCGACCCGTCCGCACACTGATCTGATAGTCAACGGATTCGGCAACGATGCGATCAAGATTTTGCGAGATGTCCTGAGGCAGAACGACCGCAGCTTTCTGGACTTCATTCGGGTCAACGAAAAACGAAATGTAGAGCGTGGACAGAATCGCAAACGCACCACTAGCCACCACAGACGTCAAGAAGCTGTTGAACGCAGTTAGTGCGGGAGAGGGTTGCGGGATGCTTGCGATCCACAGGATGGCCAGGAAGCACAAGGCGAGCAGAGTGCAGCTGGCGATCAGGAAGCTGCGGCGTTGATGAGCCGAGCTGAAAATGCCGGACAGAGACATGTCGTCTACCTTGAGAATTCCGTTTCGGTCGCGGATTTTGCTCGGCGTGATGGCGTAATGCAAGCATGAAGCCTCACAAGCAACGGGCGCTGCGATCCGAAAACTGATCCGAGGGTGCAAATCCGAATGCTTAAGCTAGGCTCAGATCGAAGCGATCTAGGCGAAGTTTTTTCCGCTGATCAGCGCCAAAATCGAGTCTCGAATCACCGCAGCGAATGGATGAAGAATCGTGTGACATGTCACAAAGGAGTATCGCTTTGCATGATTCCTTTATGCCATACTCAATTCACTAGGCGATTTTCGCCGGTTGATCCCGCTCCAAATCGGCTGCGTGAAAGGCGCAGAATTCACGATCAACACCCAGCAGTGACGGAGGCGTTTCGCTTCCTGAACCCGGAATAAACGTGGCAAAGGTATCTGCATGGCAGGTGCTTGAGATGAACGTAATCGTAAGCTTTGAGTCGAAGCAGTGAGTGAAGCCGTCTGTCGGACATCTGTTTGGGGTGCTGACGCTGTTGATGGCGGATTCGTATAATCCTCACCCTCACGAACCATGGCGAGCTGTACCCGCTTCGGCGTCGTAAGTGTCTAACGTAAGAAAGTCCGTAAGTCAGCAAGACCGCACCACCGGGAACGTGGGCAAAAAGGGGACAGAAAAATGAGCGTTGAGCTTTTGTATGAGAAGGCCAGGAAACACATGGGCGCGACGGAAGAGGAGCGCCTACGAAAAGCGCGAGCCCGTACCTTCGTGATGACCAGAATCCTAGCCAAGCAAGCCAAAGCCCAAGCCGTGACTGATGAGATGCTTGCTCGTACCTGCAGCCTCTGAGTTTTTCTGACCTGAAAGCAGCCCCTCGTGGCTGCTTTTTTTTGCGCATAGAACAATGACTCCATACCTCGTCACGGAATTTCAGGCCGAAACGCTGAGCGCCCTGATTCGCGAATGCTTTGGCTACGAATACCTGCAGATCTTTGACAAAGAGCAGGTGAAGTACCTCTACAACTACCTCTGTCACATCGGTGCCAAGTCGATCCTGCTTGAGCCTCGGTACACCGATCGTGACTTCCTAGAAGACTATTCGCGCTACTATCTGAAGCGTTTCCGTAACGACGGTCAGGTCTGCGGGCGGCTTCATTTTTTCAGCTGCAAGCTTGACCATAAATCGCTTGATCGCATGATGATCGACAGCGCGCGCCAAGACCTGTCCCGGGCTTCGCTGCAGGACAATTACCTCGGCTTTGTGGTGATCAAACCGCTCGAAAAGACCTTCATCGGCAAGACATGCCTACGCATTGCCGGTGATCACGGCACCGGGCCAGGCACGAAGAAAAAAATTGCCAAGCGCTATGACGTCAATCTGTTCGGCATCAAGCTGCATGTGAATTCGATTGCTTTCCAGGAGCAGGACAAGGTCGTCGCCGCCTGCGCGACCACTGCGATCTGGGCTGCGCTGCATGCGCTGCCAGGGCGTGATGTGAAGTCTGTCCCATCGTGCAGTGAGATCACCACCGCTGCACTCAATTTTGTGGATGGCTCGCACAACGGTTTCCCGAACAAGCACCTCACACACAAACAGATCCAGCGATCGCTCGACGTTCAGGGCTTTCGGTACCATTCCACCACACTCACTACTGAAACCCAGGGCTGGTTCCACAGCTACGCCTCTTCGCATATCGACAGTGACTTGCCGATCATTCTGGCAGGCGTCGTGTACGGGCCGGAAAGCAGCACGGCTGCTGACAAGCAGATGAAGGAAGCTGAAGCGCTGGAGGTGTTGGGGGAGTTCGATGAGCTCGACGAAACCGAGCGCGAAGAACTGAAGCTCGCAATGACGACTTCGACTTGCCAACCGATGTGCTTGAAAGGTGGCCATGCGGTGACGCTGGTGGGATATGACTTCCGAGACGGCAAAGAATGGCTCTACGTTCACGATGACCGTTTAGGCCCTTATGCGCGGGCGAAAATTGTCCCTGCGCAAGCATTCATCAAGGCTCAAGAAGACATTGGCTCTGTGGCCACTGAAGAGGTGAAGGCGTTGCTTTGCGAGCGCTGGGCGTTGGAATTCAGTCAGTGGAGCGAAAAAGCACAAGACTGGTTGCCGCCACATGAAATCCTGGTACCTGACCTCGGTATCGTTCCGGCTGACAAAAAGGCCCGTCTCGACTTCAAGTATGCGTACGGGACTGCAGAAACCATCCTCAGCCACCTCGAACGTTGGATGGTGGGCATCTGCGAGGAATCAACACTCAAGCCTGAGAAATGTTGGCACTCGATCAAGCTGGCGTCCATTTCTCAGGTTCGGGATGAGATTACCGGTCGACCCATTGGCTATGAAGTAGGCGACACCCTTGATGCCGGCGCCGAGACCCCTGTCGCGACCGCCGAGGCCATCGAGCGTTGGAACGCACACAAGTTGAGCGTCCTCACCGCACCAATGGCCCGCCTCCAGTGGAGCATTGACCTGTACTGGGGAGATCGAAAGGTGTTGAAGGTGTTGCTCGATGCCACGGACACGCCTTTGGGGGATGCTGTCTCAGCGATTTATGAACACGACTTGTTGTTCGGTGCCCTGTTCCTTAGGTGGTTCAGGGATCAGAAGGCCAATGCTCAGTACGTCGATGTTGAGCATTTCTACAGCTCGTTCTTGAAGGTGTTGGCCAAGCAAGACCAGGACTACGCCAATTACTTGAACACGACCTACGGCAAATTGCGCGCTCCCAAGCGGTTGGAGAAAAGCGAAATCACTGCTGAGGGGAAAGGCGCCAACCATACCGCGATCGAGCGATTCGACCCGCTGGCCAAGGAGCGTACCTTGGTGCGGAAATTCCCGCAGGTCGTCAAAAATCCAAAGACGAAAAACCTGATATGGGCGATCGGGAAAGACGGCAGCGTGTTCGTCGCTGAAGATTTGAAAGATCCAAAGCGCGGTCACCCGAGCATGACAGGCCTACAGGCAGCCCGGATCGCCGGGGAAATGTGGTGGCGACCCAAGGGAGGGAGGAAAGGCGTGTGGGGCGTGAATTACGGCTCAGGCCGCTACAGCTTTGACTACACCAATCCTCGGCCTTTCCTGGCCAACGCGATCACCAAGATCGCTTCTTTCTTCCCCGAAGACAGGTTTGTGGAAGAGAAGATTCGCTGAGGGACTGCGGGCGCTCACCAGGGCGCGTCTTCTCAATGTTCGCAATCGCGAGACTCGCCCAACCCAAGCCTTCCATTGACATCATCGTCACTTTTGACGATGATGGGGGCATGAGATATCCAGGCGGGAAGGGCAAGTGCTATCAGCGCTTGATCAATTTGATGCCTCCGCATCAGACCTACATCGAGACGCACTTGGGGGCGGGCGCAGTCCTGCGTCACAAAAAAACTGCAGCTCGAAACATCGCGGTGGACGTTGATCCTGCCGTTCATGACACGTGGACTGATCACCAGGTTGAAGGCCTTGAGCTCATCCTGGGTGACGCGTCGAGCTATCTGAACAGTTTCACTTACGACGGCAGCGAGCTGATCTATGCTGATCCTCCGTATGTGACAGAGACGCGTCGTCGCCCCAAGATCTACCGGTACGAATATGATCAGAGCCAGCATGAACAGCTGCTGCGTACGTTGTGCAGCGTGCCGTGCAAGGTGATGATCTCCGGCTACGACAGCGCCTTGTACAACGACATGCTCCATGGATGGAGGAAGGTCACGTTTACGGCCAAAACGCACACGGATCTGCGGGAGGAATGCGTATGGATGAACTACGCTGCCCCTCAGGAACTGCACGATAGCCGTTACCTGGGCGATACGTTCCGGGAGCGTCAGACCATCGCCAGGCGTCAGTCACGACTGCGTGATCGTATCGCGGCGATGGAGTCCGTGGAGCGCAACGATTTCTTGCACTGGATCGCGCAGACCTATGGCCCCGCTCAGGAGGCACGATGATGCAAAGCGGCGTAGTGTTTGTTGAGTCCACGCTGTACCAGCGCGACTTTCCTGATGCCAAGATCGAAGTGCTCCCGGGCGTTGCGTGGGGATTGATCGAAGCATTCCCGTCCCCCGCTTACTGGGCTTATCAAGTATGGGCAAACGACCAGGAACCTGAGCCGCTCAACTACAAGCTGGGAGCCACGTTGGCAGAGGAGGTCGGGGCATGCGTACTGGGCGGCCACGGAATTCCAGCGAACGTCGGACTGGCAGCATTCGCCCACCTGAGAAACCATGGCGCTTTTGAAGGGGGCCTGCCTAGTGAGGAGCAGCTGCAGGCGTGGCTAACCGTTCCGTTGAATATCGGTAGCCGCTCGGTACGCTACCGTTTTGCCAAACAGAAAGCGCGTTACCTGCACGCCGCGCTCGCTGCTCTGGCCGCAGGGGGCTATCCCTTGAGTTCCGGGCGGGCGCTTCGGGACTGGCTACTCAAGTTGCCGGGCATTGGCTACAAAACCGCTTCTTGGATTGCTCGCAACTGGCTCGATGCCGACGATGTCGCGATCCTGGATATCCACATTTTGCGCGCAGGGGCGTTAGCGGGCTTTTTTACGCCTGGCCTCACGGTGGAGCGGCACTACCTGAAGCTGGAAGCAGAGTTTCTTGCGCTGAGCAAAGCGATTGAGGTTCGGCCATCCAAGCTCGACGCGCTGATGTGGTACCAGATGATGTCCGCGCGTTCCGTCGTGCACAGCCTGCTGAACCAGACCGGCTTGAAGGCAGCCTAGTCCCTCAGTGTCGGCCCGCCCACTAGGACAAGTCCCACGCCGGTAAGCACCCCTGGCGGGGCAAGTCGACTGGCCCAGGGCTCCCCCGTGATACCCAGTGGGCAGAGCACGCAGTCTAAAGCCTCAGCTACCACTGCCATCACCGCTAACAGTGCCCCTGCATCCCGCCAGATCAGGCTTTCGCCGTGTTGGTATTTGGCAGCTGTTTTCCCAAGCTCGGCCACCAGAAGCAACCGCGTCGCCTGCTCGCTGGGCAGGGTGCGGATTCCACGGTCATCTGGCCACCCATTCCATGAGCATCTGACCACCGATTCCACGCTGATCCGGCCACCCATTCCACGCGCATCCGGCCACTGATTCCACGGCCATCCGGCCACTCAACCG
>NZ_JAAMQZ010000060.1 GCF_013522825.1 Stutzerimonas stutzeri | reverse complement strand
TGAAAAGTGGAGTTTTTCTGGTAGCATTTTGTGCGCGGCTGAAGACTTATGGGGCTTTGTTTGGCGACAAGAATCATAAGGCTTTCAGCCGTTTTTGTTTATGCGGTCATGAGAAATCCGGGCTAGCCCGCATTTCTCACAGGAAGAGATGCACCGGGCCGTCGGATGCGCGAAAATTGTTGTGCAAAGAACGATTTAGCGCGACAACGGAGAGCGGCCCGATGCAGACACAGTGTAATCCGAAGCAGTACACGTTTTCAGGGGTGGGGCGGCGCGCGGTGGTAGCCGGATTTGATGGCGGTCGGGTGAGTTCGGATGGCGGCGCGTTGCTGCTCAAACAAACCGATGAAGCGGTGGGGTTGTTCGATCGCCTGGCCGGCTGTTTCCAGGACGATCGGATGCCCGAGGCGGTGGAGTTTCCGCTGCGCACGCTGGTGGCGCAGCGGGTGATGGGCATCGCGCTGGGCTACGAGGATCTCAACGATCACGAGCAACTGCGCCACGACCCGCTGCTGGGCGCGGTGATCGGCAAGCTGCAGTCCGGACGTGCGCGCTGTGCGCCCTTGGCCGGCAAGAGCACGCTCAACCGGCTGGAGCGCTTCCAGGCGCAGGGCAGTTCGCGCTATCACAAGATCCGGCCGCAGGCCGGCATGATCGAGGATCTGTTCGTCGATCTGTTTCTGGACGCCCACCGCAGGCCGCCAGAGGAGATCATCCTGGATCTGGATGCCACCGACGATCCGCTGCATGGGCAGCAGGAGGGCCGGTTCTTTCACGGCTACTACGGGGGTTACTGTTACCTGCCGCTGTACATCTTCTGCGGCCGTCACCTGCTGTGCGCCAAGTTGCGCCCGGCCAACGTCGATGGCGCCGCCGGGGCGCTGGAAGAGGTGCAACGCATCGTCAAGCAGATTCGCGCCCGCTGGCCAGACACGCGCATCGTGCTGCGCGCCGACTCGGGGTTCTGCCGGGATGACCTGATGACTTGGTGCGAAGCACAGTCGGTCGATTATGTCTTCGGACTGGCGCGCAACGCGCGCCTGACCCGGGCCATCGGCCCGAGCCTGCGGCAGGCCCAGGCGCAGTGCGAAGCGACGGGAGTCCCGGCACGGGTGTTCCAGGAACTGCACTACCGCACGAGGAAAAGCTGGAGCGCCGAGCGCCGGGTGGTGGCCAAGGCCGAGGCCTTGCCGGGCAAGACCAACCCACGCTTCGTGGTGACCACGCTTGCGGTCGGGGACTGGCCGGACAAGGCGCTGTATGAGGATCTCTACTGCGCGCGCGGCGAGATGGAGAACCGCATCAAGGAGTGTCAGCTCGACCTGTTCGCCGACCGCACCTCCACCGCGACGCTGCGCAGCAACCAGCTGCGGCTGTGGCTGTCCTCGTTCGCCTACGTGCTGCTCGAAAGCCTGCGCAGGCTGGCGCTGTCGGGGACCGAACTGGCCCAGGCCACGGCCGGTAGCATCCGCCTGAAGCTGCTCAAGATCGGCGCGGTCATCACCGTGAGCGTGCGCCGGGTCAAAGTGGCCATGAGTTCGGCCTTCCCGCAGCAGGAGGTGTTCGATCACGCCTTCGATGTCTTGAGCGCCGCGGCGCGCTGACAGCCGCACACCCACCGTCCCCCTCCACATCACACCCCGTCCACCCTGCCGCAAGCGCCTTGTTCAAGCGCGCTCGCAGGCGCTTGCCCGAAATCAGCGCTGTCGGCAGCCTGCGCCACCTGCGACGACCTGCGTCCGTCAAAACGGCCCAATGCGCAGGGCTGTGAGAAATGCGGGCTAGTCTTCTTACATTGAATCGTCGAAGGGGACGAACATGAAGCTGAACAATCGAATCATCCGGTCGGCCACGTTGTGCCTGGCCATAGTCTTGGCACTTACTGCCTGCAACGACCCGCAGCAGGAAGCGGCCCAACCGGTGTCGCGACCGGTAAAACTGTTCACGCTAGGGCAAGCTGAGGCTGTTCGAACGCTGCGGTTTCCCGGCAGCGTCTCGGCGGTCAAGCAATCGGACATGGCGTTCGAAGTCCCCGGGCGAATCATCGACCTTCCGGTCACCGAGGGGCAGCTAGTTGGGGCCGGTACTGTGCTGGCACGACTCGACTCTCGTGACTATGAGGCCGAAAGGGACAGGGCGACGGCTGAACGCAACGCCGCTCAGCTGGAGTTCAATCGATACGAGGCGGCGTTCAAGGCCAGGGCCGTCGCGGCGCAGGAGGTCGATCGTACCCGCCGCAACTTGGCGGTTGCCAATGCCAGCCTGCGTCAGGCCAACAAGGCTATTGAGGACACGGTGCTGCGTGCGCCCTTCGCCGGACGTGTAGCGCGCAAACTGGTGGAGGACTACGCCAATGTGCAGGCCAAGCAGCCGGTGCTGATACTGCAAAGCGAGGGTGGCATGGAAATGCGCGTTCAAGTTCCCGAGGTGCTCTGGGCTCGCTCGCCGCAGGTCGACTCGGCGGCACACATCGAGGACCTCAATTCGCAGATCCGCGTGGTGTTGAGCTCGCTGCCCGAACAACCGATTGCGGCAAAAATCACTGCCTTCGCCAGCATGGCCGACCCGGTGACGCGCACCTTCCGCGTTACCGTCGGCTTCGAGCCGCCGCCTGGCTTTAGCGTTAGCCCCGGGATGACTGGACACGTCGCCTACGATCTGCCAGCAGGGGATGCCGCAGTTGGCTTGTACATTCCCGCCGATGCGGTATTCGCCGCTCCCGACAATAGTCCTCAGGTCTGGCGTTTCGATGCGCAGAGCGGCACGGTGCAGCGTAGCCCCGTGACCCTGGGAGAACTGAGCGGCGACAGCGTGCTCGTGACCTCCGGCTTGCAGGTGGGTGATCGCATTGCGGTATCGGGCGTGCATACGCTCAGCGACGGCTTCCCCGTGCACGTCTTGGAGAATTGAGTCGATGGATATCGCCGCCATTGCCATCAAGAAACGCCTGGTCACCCTGGTGCTCACTGCAGCGATGCTCGTTGCAGGGTTGTGGACCTATCAGGACATGAGCCGTCTGGAGGATCCGGAATTCACTATCAAGGAGGCACTTGTCGTCACGCCTTATGCGGGCGCCTCAGCCCTGGAGGTGGAGCAGGAGGTCAGCGACCGCCTGGAGAAGGCCGTGCAACAGCTCGGCCAACTGGAGCGCGTGAGCTCGAAGTCCGAGCGGGGCCTGTCGACCCTGACCGTTACCGTCAAGGACAACTACGACCGCGAAAGTCTGCCCCAGGTCTGGGACGAATTGCGGCGCAAGGTCGACGACGTGCAGCGCGAGCTGCCGCCGGGTGCTGGGCCGTCGATCGTGCTTGACGACTATGGAGACGTCTATAGCGCGTTCCTGGTGGTCACCGGCGACGGCTATAGCTACGCCGAACTCAAGAACTATGTCGATCAGCTACGTCGTGAGCTGCTGCTGGTACGAGATGTTGGCAAGATCACCACTTTCGGCGAGCGCCAGGAAGCCATATTTGTCGAATTCAATAGTGACCGCCTGTCGCAATTGGGTATCGCGCCCGCGTCCATCATCGAGGAGCTACGCCAGAAAGGCTTGGCGACGGATGCCGGGCGAGCGCGGGTAGGGAAAGCTTTCGTCACTCTGGCGCCTTCGGGTGGCCTCAGTTCGATCGGCGACTTTCAGGCCTTGCTGATTCATGGTGGCGACGGACGGCAGTTCCAGCTTGGTGATCTCGCACGGATCCGGCGCGGTTATGTAGAACCTACCGCCGCCGAGATCCGCTTTGACGGCCGGGCCGGTATCGGCCTGGGCATTTCTACCGTTTCCGGTGGCAACGTGGTGACCATGGGCGAGGCGCTGCAGGCACGCATGGCCGAGCTGGAGGGGCAGCGTCCGGTCGGCATGGAGTTCGGCATCGTCTCCCAGCAGTCGGAGTCCGTCACCACAGCAATCTCGGGTTTCGTCGAGAGTCTGCTACAGGCCGTGGCCATCGTCGTGGCGGTGCTGCTGCTGTTCATGGGCCTGCGCAGCGGGCTGCTGATTGGCTTCGTTCTGCTGTTGACCATAGCGGGATCCTTCCTTTTTCTAGATCCCATGGGCGTGGCACTCGAGCGCATCTCTCTGGGGGCCTTGATCATCGCCCTGGGTATGCTGGTGGACAACGCTATCGTCGTGGTCGACGGCGTGCTCGTCCGTCTACAGCGCGGCGAGCGTGCCGAGCAGGCCGCCTCAATCGTCGTCAAACAGTCGGCTTGGCCGCTGCTCGGCGCCACCCTGATCGCCATTCTGGCCTTTGCGGCGATCGGCACTTCGAACGACGAGACCGGCGAGTACTGCCGCTCGCTGTTTCAGGTGGTAATGGTTTCGCTGTTGCTGAGCTGGGTGACCGCGGTGACGGTGACGCCGCTGCTGTGCGTGATGTTTCTTAAGGCTCCGGCGCCCGACCAGGCGACTGCAGACCCTTACGGCGGTGGTTTCTATCGGCGTTACAAGGAGTTGCTGCGTATCTGCATCCGTCGCCGCTACTTGAGTACTGCCAGCGTGGCCGGCCTGTTCGCCGTCGCCCTGTGGGGCTTCAGCATGGTCGAGCAGAGCTTCTTCCCCAGCTCGACCCGACCCCAGTTTATGGTGGATTACTGGTTACCCCAGGGCGCTCACATAGATGCTACGCGCGCCGATGCCGAAGAGATCGAGCGCTTTCTGCTGGAGCAGGGGGGCGTGACGCACGTCACCACCACCCTCGGCGAAGGCTCGCTGCGTTTCCTGCTTACCTACCAGCCACAACAGCCCAACCCGGCCTATGCACAGTTTCTGGTTGGTGTGGACGACTACCGTCTGATCCCCCAACTGATGGCGAAGGTCGAAGACGAACTCGCCAGCCGTTTCCCGGATGCACTGAGTTATGCCTCGCCGTTCGAGCTGGGCACCGGGGTGAGCGGCAAGATCCAGGCCCGCCTGAGCGGTCCTGACCCGGATGAATTGCGCCGGCTTGGCGATCAGGTGCAGCAGATCTACCAGAGTGATCCCGATGCCAAGGCGGTGCGTACCGACTGGCGGCAACGTGTAAAGCTGGTACGAGCGACCCTGGCCGACGAACAGGCCAACGTCAATGGCATCACCCGTGCCATGGTGGCAGCGGCGATTCGCGAGGGCTTCCAGGGCGTGACCGCGGGCGTTCATCGCGAGGCTGATCTACTGCTGCCGATTATAGTGCGCGTCGATGACGCAGCACGTAACGCCATCGACGACCTGGCCAATCTGCAGATATGGAGCCCGGTGGCGCAGAAGATGATCCCGCTACAGCAGGTGGTGCGTTCGTTCGATACCGTGTTCGAGGACGAGATGATCCACCGTCGAGACCGCAAGCGTACGCTCACCGTCTACGCCGACCCCAGGCAAGGTAATGCTAGCGAGCTGTTTGCGCGGCTGCGCCCGCAGGTCGAGGCCTTGCCGCTGCCGCCCGGCTACAGCCTGGAGTGGGGCGGCGAGTACGAGGACGCCGGCAAGGCCCAGGCCGGGCTGGCCGCGAGCATCCCGGTGTTCATCGTGGTCATGGTCCTGATCACCATCATGCTGTTCAACACGCTGCGACAGCCGTTGGTGATCTGGCTCTGCGTGCCGCTGGCCTTGATCGGGGTAACCGCCGGCCTGCTGGTCAGCGGACAGCCCTTCGGCTTTATGGCCTTGCTCGGCTTCCTCAGCCTGATCGGCATGCTGATCAAGAACGCCATCGTGCTGATCGAGCAGATCGATCTGGAGTGCGAGGAGGGCAAGGCGCTGCTGCCGGCGATAGTCGATGCTGGGGCGAGCCGCCTGCGCCCGGTGGCCATGGCCGCGCTGACCACGGCGCTAGGCATGATCCCGCTGGTGTTCGACGCCTTCTTCGTCTCCATGGCCATCACCATCATCGGCGGGCTTCTGTTCGCCACCGTTCTTACCATGGTCGTGCTGCCGGTGTTCTACGCATTGATCTACCGCGCGCCGTAAAGCCTCCGTTGGGGCGGCTTGAGAGCCGCCCCGATCCTGGGTCCATTCCACAAGCCGCCGCAGATGACACGGTCACCAGATCTCGCCGGCTCGGCATGAGTCTTCGTGCGGGCAGAAGAGTTGTGCGCTGTTCACATTTCCCTGGTCTGAGCGTCGTGGCCGGGATCAACCAATTCTCTGGCGTCCTTCCGAATCTGGCCTGGCTCCTGCTACCGATGAGGCCGGTGATGCGTTCTGCACGTCAGCGTGGCAGCAGCTGCGCGCGGATATGTGGAAGGAGCCGAGCTTAGCTCCCGGATCTCTCCAGGCAGTCACAACGCCTACAGCCTCTGCCACTTACTTCGCGGCTCAATCGCGCCTATGAATCTCCCCCGGCGGGGACTCTCTTTGCCGCCATGCGGTCGCTGCGTGGGATTGCTTCGAGTATCCGTAGCTCACGAGCGGGTTCTGCGAATGACAGTCGCTCGTACCCTTTTACGCCCGTATATCTTCGTAACAGGTGTTCCAATAATTCTCAAAATGGTGCGGCGTACTGCTACATGCTGGTGCAGTCGAGGACAAGAGGCTACCGCATGACTCCTCACTGGTATCTATAAGCTACTGATAAATAATGATTTTAACTGGGCTTTAGGGTTTGGCATGTGGATTGCTTTTTCTTGTCAAAGGACTTGTTCAAATGACTATGTCATTTGATTAGTAATCTAGGCGCAAGCCGATTTCCCTGTCGGGAAGGTAGTGCCGCCAGTCAAAGCCCCGTGAGGACACCCCAATGAAAGAAGTGATTGAGCGCCCAGAAGTCGGCGTTGTTAACCGCCGTGGCGTCAGGCATCTGCTCGTGGCCGTTGTAGCGTCGACTGCAATGGGTTCTGTTCAGGCTGCGAAGCAGGATCCTGCTTTGCTGGGGACGGCATTGACGCCGCTGGGAGGGGAGGTAGCGGCAAGTGCTGATGGGGTGATTCCGGCCTGGACGCAGCCCGGCCCTCAGGGTGGTGACTGGACTTACGGTGAGGTGCGTGGCCAGCACTGGAAGTTCAAGGACGACAAGCCGCTCTACAGTATCGACGCGAGTAATGTCTCGCAGCACGCGAGCAAGCTGTCGCCGGGCCAGCTTGAGCTGTTCAAGAAGATCCCGGGCTATCGAATGAATGTGTACCCCACCCGTCGCAGCTGCGGCGTGCCGGACTTCGTTGCCGAGAACACCAGGAAAAACGTCGGCTTCGCTACCCTCGATAGTGATGGTCTTGCGCTGAAGGAAGCCTATGTTCCTGGCGTTCCGTTCCCGATGCCTACGACCGGCGCCGAGGTCATGTGGAACATGAAGATGCGCTACCGTGGCGTCGGCCTCGACATTCCCAAGTCCATCGCCGGGATCTCCCCACGTAAGGCGGGAGGGGATTGGCTGCGTGGTTCGAATGATGTGTCCTTCTTTACCCCTTGGGGGGAGAAGGGGAGTGCGCTGTTCTCTTCCGTCGGCCGGATAGAAAACGCCACCTACTTTTCTTTCCTGGAGCCGGCTGCCCTGGCGGGTCAGGCTGCCGTGCAGAGCGCTGTGGCTGGTGAGCAGGCAACTACTTTCTATTACTTTCCCGGCCAGCGGCGCGTAAGGCGCATGCCCGCTTACTCCTATGACTCGCCGCAGATCGGTATGGATAACCAGTACAGCGTCGATGAAGCGAACATCTTCTTCGGTCCCCTGGATCGCTTCGACTGGAAACTGGTCGGCAAGCAGGAGTTGATCGTGTCCTACAACGCTTTTGGCGCCTACGACACGTCCGCCAAGGTCGAAGAGGTTGCCCAGGACGATTCGATCGCGCCCGAGTCGCGCCGCTATGAACTGCATCGAGTGTGGGTCGTCGAGGCCAATGTCCGCCAGGGCATGCGCCACCAGGCGCCGAAGCGTCTGTTCTACATCGATGAAGACAGCTGGAACGCCGTGATGGCCGTCGACTACGACAAGCAAGGGCAGATCTGGAAGGTGCGCGAAGGCTTCACGATTCCTGTGTACGAGACCGGTGCTTGCGATACGCAGGCTTTGGTGCAGTACAACCTGGCGGACGGCCGTTACCTCTTCGACTTGAGCACCATCGGCGCCAGCAAGGATCTCCGCTGGCTGACCGAGAGCGAAGGCAATCCGCGGCATAAGCGCGGTTTCTACACCTCCGACAACCTGCGCGCCATCAGCGAACGCTAATCGCGACTCTTGGGATCCGATATGAATAAAATAATTGCTAAAGCATCGGGGCTGGTCATTGCCTGCACAACGCCTCTGGCCATGGGCTTCACCTTCGAGACAGAGAATGTCCGTGGCTCGTTCGATTCCACCATCGGCTGGGGCATGGGCGTGCGCACCCAGTCGCAGGGCTGCGATCTGGTCAACGCCGGTGCTGCTGGCAGCGGCGCCCCTGCCTGTCTGGATTCGACCGTTTCCGGTATTGGCGATCAGGGCAACCTCAACTATGACAAGGGCGACCTGTTCACCCACTACCTCAAGGGCGTTCACGAGCTGCTGCTGAAGTTCCCCGAGGACTTTACGTTCATGGCGCGCGGCAGCTGGAAGCGCGACTTCGCCGCCACTCATACCACCGGGGCGCTGGGTGCCGAAACCCAGTTATGGCAGGCCAGGGGCTCGGATATCGGCAGCGATGGGCTGACCGATGACGCGCGTGACGATCTGAAGTTCAAGGCGCGCTTGCTCGACCTGTGGGTGAGCAAGGGCTTCGACGTGGGGGAGCACCGGGCGCGGGCGCGCCTGGGCAACCAGGTGATCAACTGGGGCGAGAGTCTGTTCGCGGTGGGCGGCATCAACGCTACCAACGCTTACGATATCCAGGCGCTATCGAGCCCAGGGGTGCAGCTCAAGGAGGCCTTGCTGCCGGCACCGATGCTCAGCGTCGCCAGCGGCCTGGGCTATGGTGTGAACGTCGAGCTCTACTATCAGTTTGCCTGGAATAAGAGCGAGTTGCCGCCGGTGGGCAGCTACTGGTCGACCTACAACGTGATCGGCGAGGGCATGCAGGAGTACGGCTTCGACGACAAAGACGCCCGTGACAGTGGCCAGTGGGGCCTCTCGGTACGCTGGCAGCCGGAGGACAGTGACGTCAACTACGGTTTCTACGTGATGCGTTATCACGACAAGCTGCCGCAGCAGCGCTACGACCAGGCCAGCTTCGCACCCACTTGGATCTACCCGGAGGACCGCATGCTTTACGGCATCAGCGCCAACCTGCCGGTCGGCGACTGGGCCGTGGGCACTGAGCTGTCCTACCGCCCCAAGGAAGCGGTGCCGCTCAACCCGTTGCCGGGCTTCGCATTCGGCCCAGCGCCTTGCTCGGGGCGGGACGGGGAGTGCTGGAAAGACACCAAGAAGTTCCAGTGGCACCTGACCGGCACCTACAGCCTGACCAACGCCAACTCTCCGGACTTTCTCGAGTTCACCGGGGCCAGCACCGGGACCTTGCTGACGGAGCTGGTGCTGGTGAAGTATCCGGGACTGCACGACAGTTACGACGGCGAGCTGCTCGCACCGGGCGCCAACAGCTGGGTCGAGGACATGTCGCAGTTCCCGCCCAAGTCGCGTGGCGATGCGACCTCCTCGGGCATTCACCTGGACTTCAGCCTGACCTATGACAGCACACTGATCCCCGGCTGGACCGTGACCCCCGGTATCTACTATCAGCAGGCGCTCGGCAACGGACGCACGCCTTCGGTGAACTCGACCTACACCCGTGATGCCAGCGCGATGAACCTGTACCTGAACTTCGTGCGCAACCCGGGTAACTGGCAGGTCAGCCTGAACTACGCCAAGTTCAACGACGCCGACACCCCTTACGACCAGCTGCTGCGTGATCGCGATTACGTGGGCTTGTCCGTTTCGCACTCGATGTGAGGCACGCTGTGAATACTCCTGTTGTAGATAAGTCCGACGAAAGGGGGCGTGGCGTGCTGCCACGCCTGGAGGACTGGCTGTTCCGTCGGCGCCGCCTGGTGCTGGCGATGCTTGCCCTGTTCACCCTGGGTATGTCCTGGTTCGCCGTACAGCTGCGCATGGATGCCGGCTTCGAGAAGCAGCTGCCCCTTGGCCACGAGTACGTCGAGACCTTCCAGGCCTACCGCAGCGACCTTATCGGGGCGAACCGCCTGACCATCGTGGTCAAGGCCCGCGATGGCTCAATCTGGAATGTAGCCGGGCTCAAGCGGCTGTACGAGGTGACCCAGGCTGTGACTTTCCTGCCCGGGATATCGCGCAGCAGCGTGCAGTCACTGTGGACGCCCAACTCCTTCGTCAACGAGATTACCGAGGAAGGCTTTCGTGCAGACCCCTTGATCCCCGGCACTGTGACGCCCGAGCGTCTCGACCAGGGGATAGTCGACAGAATCGCCAGCTCCACCGCCCAGGGCGGCTTTACCGGCACGCTGGTGGCGCGTGATCAGAGCAGCGCGATGATCACCGCCGAACTCAACGAACTCGACGAGAACGGCCAGCAGCTGGACTATGTGGCCTACAACCAAGTGCTAGAGCAGCAGATCCGCGCCCAGTTCGAGGACGAGGCGTTCGAGATCCAGATCATCGGCTTCGCCAAGCAGATCGGCGATATTGCCGACGGCGCCTCCGCGGTTCTGGAGTTCTGCCTGCTGGCGCTACTGCTGACCGCTGCGGCGGTCTACTGGTACTGCCATTCCGTGCGCTTCACCCTGCTGGCGCTGGGCTGCTCGCTGACCTCGCTGGTCTGGCAGTTCGGCAGCCTGCGCCTGCTCGGCTACGGCCTCGATCCGCTGGCTGTGCTGGTGCCCTTTTTGGTGTTCGCCATTGGCGTGTCCCACGGCGTGCAGCAGATCAACTACATCGTGCGGGAGATCGCCTGTGGTAAGAGCGCCGAGCAGGCGGCTCGTTCCAGCTTCAGCGGCCTGCTGATTCCGGGCACCCTGGCGCTGGTGACGGCCTTGGTGTCCTTCGTCACGCTGCTGCTGATCCCGATTCCGATGGTGCGCGAGCTGGCCATCACTGCCTCGCTTGGCGTGGCCTTCAAGATCATCACCAACCTGGTGATGCTGCCACTGGTGGCCTCGATGCTCAAGGTCGACGGCAGCTACGCTGCTGCCGAGGAAGTCTCCCGCGAGCGCCGTGCGCGTTGGCTGCACGGCCTGGCGCGCCTGGCCGAATGGCGCAACGCCCAGCTGGTGCTCGGTGTCGCTCTGCTGGTGTTCGTTGTGGCTGTCTGGCAGAGCCACGACCGGGTCGTCGGTACGCTGCAGGCCGGTGCGCCGGAGCTGCGTGAGGACGCCCGTTTCAATCGCGACGCAGTGTCCATCGCCGGCAGCTACGACATCGGCCTGGACTGGCTCAGCGTGGTCTTCGAGGTCCAGCCGGACGGATCCGGCGAGGTCAATGGCGCCTGCGAGAACGTGGCCCTGGGGCAGTACCAGGATCGTTTCGTCTGGGCCATGCAGGGGGTGCCCGGGGTGCTCTCGGTGGCCTCCTTCTCCAGCGCGATGCGCCAGTTCAACGAGGGCTACAACGAGGGCAACCCGAAGATGAGCGCGGTGCCCATCGACGCCATGAACTACTCCTCGCTGGTCACCGAGGTGGCGCGTCTCTCCGGGATCATGCGCGGCGACTGCAGCATGACCGCCGTGCACCTGTATCTGGCCGACCATAAGGCGACCACCATCAACCGTGTGCTCGAGGCGGCCAAGGCGTTTCGCGCCGAGTTCCCTATGGCGGGCGTCTCGGTACGCCTGGCCTCGGGCAATGCCGGGGTACTGGCGGCCATCAACGAGGAGGTGGAGAAGAGCGAGATGCCGATGCTGCTGTACGTCTACGCCGCCATCGCCCTGCTGGTGTTCGCCGTCTACCGAGACCTGCGCGCCGTGCTGGTGTGCTGTCTGCCGCTGACCATCGGCACCTTCATCGGCTACTGGTTCATGAAGGAGCTGCAGATCGGCCTGACCATCGCCACCCTGCCGGTGATGGTGCTGGCGGTGGGCATCGGTGTGGATTACGCCTTCTACATCTACAACCGCCTGCAACTGCACCAGGCCAATGGCCAGCCGATCGTCAAGGCCGTCGAGCACGCGCTGCTCGAGGTCGGCGTGGCGACCATTTTCACTGCCATCACCCTGGCCATCGGTGTGGCCACCTGGGCGTTTTCCGAGCTCAAGTTCCAGGCCGACATGGGCAAGCTGCTGGCCTTCATGTTCATGGTCAACATGGTTATGGCCATGACCGTGCTGCCGGCCTTTGCCGTCTGGCTGGAGCGGGTGTTCCCGCGCAAGCGCCCGGTGCGCATGATCGGCGCCCTGGCGCATTGAGGAGAGAGCAGATGCGATACGCGTTTTTCATACTGAGCGCGCTGCTCGCCGCAGCGCTGCCTATCACCATCCTGCAAGCGCAGCCGCTGCGCGCCGAGCGAGCCCTGCCGGTGAGCCATGCCAGTGCGGCGACCATGCTCGATGCCGTGTGGGCGGGCGAGCGCATGGTGGCCGTGGGCGACCATGGCGTGGTGCTGCTGTCCGACGACCTGGGCCAGAGCTTTCGCCAGGCCCGCGCGGTGCCAGTATCCACACCGCTGACCGGAGTCAGCTTCGCCGACGCGCAGCATGGCTGGGCGGTTGGTCACTGGGGGGCGATCCTGGCCAGCACCGACAGCGGTGATTCCTGGCAGATCCAGCGCTTGTCGACCGAAGAGGACCGTCCGCTATTCGCCGTGCATTTCTTCAACGCCCGGCGGGGCGTGGCAGTCGGCCTTTGGTCGCTGGTGCTGACCACCGACGATGGCGGCCAGACCTGGCGCGAACAGACCCTGGACGCGCCGCCGGGCTATGGGCGGGCCGACCTCAACCTGATGGGTTTGTTCGCCGACGCCAAAGGCGGCCTGTACGCGACCGCCGAGCGTGGCCAACTACTGCACTCCGTTGATTTCGGCAAGAGCTGGCGCTACCTGGACACCGGCTACGAGGGCACCCTTTGGGCGGGCGCTGTGCTGGCCGATGGCTCGCTGCTGGTTGGTGGCCAGCGCGGCACCTTATTGCACGGCCCGGCAGATGGGAGCGACTGGCGGAGGGTGCCGCTGCAGAGCAAGAGTTCGGTCACCGCGATAGTCGCCGGGGGGCGCCAGGTGCTGGTCGCCGGTCTTGACGGCTTGCTTGTGCGTAGCCGCAACGGAGGGCATTCGTTTCAGCAGCAGGACGCGGAGGGCGCCTCGCTGACTGCAGTGTTACTCGCCGACGGTGATCGTCCTGTGCTGTTTTCACGTCGCGGTGTAGTCCCATTAAAAGATTGAGGACAGTCCAGTTCGACTCGCGCTGAAACCGCGAGTCGTTGCCGGCAGATTGTGGCCTCCATCCGTCGAAGAGGGCGCCGCGGGTCAGAGCCCCTTCGTCGTTGATCTCGGCGGCGCGGCGACGGTGAAGAGGCGCTGGATGACTATTGAGGGTATGCGAAGGGATGTGGATGTCTCGATGTCTCTCGCAACGATATCGGGCTACGCAAGAGGATGCCGAGAGATGAAAACTTTTCACTTAATCCTGGCTATGGCATGGCCAGCCTGTGCGTGGGCACATGCTGAAGACCGATATGTTGATGCAGAAGCGGCGAGTAAGGCCAAGGTGCTGGTCGGGGAAGCCCGGGCCTTGTATATCAAGGTGGACGAGGCCTGTCGTAATCCCTCTGCCACTGGCCTTCTCTATGAAGTCGCAGAGGACGTCGTGAGAAAGCTTGACGGTTGGCCAGACCATTATCAGAAGAAGCAGGCTCTTACTTCATACCATGCCTGCCGTCAGTCTCTGGTAAACGTCAAGAGCTATGCGTACGCCTGTGCACAGGGTGGGGGCAACGATAGGGCAATGAAATACATGCAGCGTCGATGGGCAGAAGACTCCTCAGCCTGTGATGAGGCCATTCGTGTGTCAGAACTCGCACGATAAGGCAGAGTAATCTTGGTGTTGTTCGCTTGCTGCAGCTATCAGGAGCTGAATATGCTTAATGACTCTAGGGATTCTGTAGATGGAGTAATATCTGGTGTGGACGTGCCGGAATATTTGTTCTTGCCGCGTCTTTGGTGAATGTTGACTATGACTGATCGTTGTTACACGGTTTTTTGCGAAAGTTTGTTCGTGCGGAACGCTGAGCTCTTCGCACCATATTTGGCGGCTGTCGGGCTTGATGAAGAGTTTCTGAAGTCTCCTGATGCAGAAATTCCACTTTCGCAGTACATGGCCTTGTGGGAAGTAGTAGGGCGTGAGGTTTCGCCCAGTATTGGCATGCAAATTGGCTCCCGGGCTCAAAGCAGCGACTGGGGTGCCTATGGCCACGCGGTACGTAGCGCGCCATCAATGCAACTGGCGCTTCGATGCGTCAGTCATTTTTATGCGGTGATCGCGCAAGGTATGCGAATCGAAGTTGGCGTGGATGACAAATCCGTTACGCTGATTTACCAAGTTGTGGATCCACTTGTAACTGAGCGGCGTCAAGATGCCGAGTATGCAATAAGTGCAACGCTCACTATTCTGCGTGAGCTAACTAAGTGTTCCTCGCTTAAGCCCCTTCGGGTGGAGTTTGAGCACAATAAGCTGAGCAATGATTCGGTCTACCAGGGGGTGTTTGGCTGTCCGGTTTTTTTCAATAGGCCCGATAATCGAATAGAGTTTGCTCTTGGCCTGCTGGAGATGCCGATCCTAACCCGGATTTCTCATGACCGCATAAACAAAAACGGCTGAAAGCCTTATGATTCTTGTCGCCAAACAAAGCCCCATAAGTCTTCAGCCGCGCACAAAATGCTACCAGAAAAACTCCACTTTTCACCCCT
>NZ_JAAMQZ010000005.1 GCF_013522825.1 Stutzerimonas stutzeri | reverse complement strand
TTGTTAAAGAGCGTTTCGATCAAGCCTTTCGTCTCAACCGAGGCCGCGCATTCTACAGCAGCCTTGTATCTCGTCAAGCTGTTTTTGAAGAATTTTTCTTTCTTCTCAACCGCTTATGCTGTCGATCAACCTAGCGCCTCTCGTCAGCGGGAGGCGAATTCTACAGCGTTCAAAGCCGCTGTCAACCACCTCTTTCAACCACTTGCGATCGAACCGACCGAAGCACCAACAGGATTCAACTACCGCCCTGTCAGCCCGGCGCATTCTACTCGAATTTGCCGCCCGTGCAAGCCCTTATTTTTAGCTAACCTCTTGATTTACAAGAGGTTTTACCAAGGGCCTGCGCCGGAGAAGGTGCGCATTATAGGCCCACAGAACGAGCCGTCAACGAGTTTTTGAAGATTTATTCCGACAGCAGCGAAATACGGCCAAAAGCCTTCTTGCCAGCCTGGCAGACGTGGGTCGATCCAATCCTGAAAACAAAGGCGCGATCCACTACTTCTCCATCTACCCGCACACCACCAGAGCCAAGCAGATCTCGCGCCATAGCGGCATTCTTGACCAGTCCCGCCCGATTCAACACCGAGGCTATCGGCATATCCTCCACGGAGCGCAACTCGATATCAGGAATGTCCTCTGGCAGCTCGCCTTCTTTCATTCTATTGCCTGCCGAACGATGCGCCGCCGCCGCCGCCTCCTCGCCATGAAAGCGCGCGACAATTTCCTCGGCCAGCTTGATCTTGATATCACGCGGATTGGCACCGCCCTGCACGTCCGCCTTGAAGGACTCGATCTCCTCCAGACTGCGGAAGCTGAGCAACTCAAAATAGCGCCACATCAGAGCATCCGGAATCGACACCAGCTTGCCGTACATGACACCAGGCGCTTCTTGGATGCCCACGTAATTACCCAGAGACTTGGACATCTTCTTGACGCCATCCAGCCCCTCAAGAAGCGGCATGGTCACGATGCACTGGGATTCCTGCCCGTAGGAGCGTTGCAACTCCCGCCCCATCAGCAGGTTGAATTTCTGATCCGTTCCGCCCAGCTCGACATCAGCCTTCAGCGCAACCGAGTCATAACCCTGAACCAACGGATAGAGAAACTCGTGTATCGCAATCGGCTGGCTGGACGCATAACGCTTGCTGAAGTCGTCGCGCTCCAGCATGCGGGCGACGGTGTACTGCGAGGCCAGACGAATGAAATCCGACGGCTTCAGCTGATCCATCCAGGTGGAATTGAAAGCCACCTCGGTCTTGGCCGGATCGAGGATCTTGAACACCTGAGCCTTATAGGTTTCGGCATTCTCCAGCACCTGCTCACGGGTCAGGGGTGGGCGAGTCGCGCTTTTGCCACTCGGATCACCAATCATCCCGGTGAAATCACCTATAAGGAAGATCACCTGATGTCCCAGATCCTGAAGCTGACGGAGCTTGTTAATGAGTACCGTATGGCCCAAGTGCAGATCAGGAGCTGTCGGATCAAACCCGGCCTTGATTCGCAGCGGCAGCCCCCGCTCCAGTTTCGAGACCAGTTCCGCCTCAACGAGCACCTCATCAGCGCCCCGCCTGATCACCGACAACTGCTCTTGAACCGACTTCATTGGAGGCCCCGCACCGAGAAATAAAAGGGCGTCAACCTTACAAGATCGACCAAAAATTACAACGTCGCAGCATGCGGGGCAGTGATAGCTCCTGCATTTCAAGGGTTGCCTCGACAGCACTTTGCTTATATTTTAGGCAGATATTTTTCCTGTACAAAAAATCGCCAGACATCCAATGACCCATTCAAAATCGAAAGCACCTTACTACCCGAAGAGCCATCTCCTGGCTGCAAGCGGTGTAGCTGCGCTTCTGAGCCTGGCACTGCTGGTGTTCCCATCACGTGAAGTCGAGGCGAAGAAAACCTTTCTCGACCTCAGACTGGATGCCGCTAGCGAGCTGGCACCCGTGGAAGCAGAGCCTTCATCAAGCATCAGCACCGCTGATAGCCCATTCGTACAAATAGAGTCCCCTGAACCGCAAACAGCCAGCGAAGCCCTGCAAGACGAAGTCGAGGAAGCTCAGGCCGATATCAATCCTCTGCTGAAGGAAGTCATAGTCGCCAATGGCGACACCCTGTCGACCGTCTTCGCCAAGGTCGGCCTGCCTCAGTCCACCGTTCATGATGTCCTGGCAAGCAGCAAGGAAGCGAAGCAGCTTACCCGTCTGCGAATTGGCCAACGCCTGGAGTTCGAGATGGATGAACAGGGCGGACTTGCGCGTTTGAGCAGCCCGATAAACAGACTGGAAAGTCTGCAGCTGGAAAAAGCCGATAGCGGTTATGTCTTCAAGAAAGAACAGCTCAAGCCAGACGTCACCACGACCTATGCCTACGGACAAATCGAAAGCAGCCTCTTCCTCGCGGCCAAGCGCGCAGGTTTGAGTCACAACCTGACGATGGATCTTGCGAATGTTTTTGGATACGACATCGACTTTGCCCTGGACATCCGCAAAGGCGACACTTTCGAAGTCGTTTATGAGGAAAAGACCATTGAAGGCGAACGAGTAGGCACAGGCAATATTCTTGCCGCTCGCTTCACCAACCGCGGCAAAAGCTATACCGCCGTTCGCTACACCAACAAGCAGGGCAACACTAGCTACTACACCGCTGACGGGACCAGTATGCGCAAGGCATTCATCCGCACCCCCGTCGACTTTGCCCGCATCAGCTCGCGCTTCTCCAACGGGCGCAAGCATCCGATCCTGAACAAGATCCGCGCCCACAAAGGTGTGGACTATGCAGCCCCGCACGGCACGCCGATCAAAAGTGCAGGTGACGGCAAGGTCGTTCTGGCAGGCCGCAAAGGGGGCTACGGCAACACCGTGATCATTCAGCATGGCAACCGCTATCGCACGCTGTACGCGCACATGCAGGGTTTCGCCAAGGGAGTGAGAAACGGCTCGCAGGTCAAGCAGGGACAGATCATCGGCTACATCGGTACCACAGGCCTTTCAACCGGCCCGCACCTGCATTATGAATTTCAGGTAGATGGCGTCCATGTCGATCCACTTGGCCTGAAGTTGCCCATGGCCGATCCGATTGCCAACAATGAAAAGCAGCGCTTTCTTCAGCAGAGCCAGCCCCTGATGGCGCAGATGGACAAAGAACGCGCGACCATGCTGGCCATGCAGACTGAATAACGATGGCGATGTATGTCGGCATCATGTCCGGCACCAGCCTCGACGGGCTGGACTTCGCCCTGATCGAGCACGACGACCATACCAGGCTGCTCGCCACTCACTACGAACCCATGCCGGAACAGCTGAAACAGGACCTGCTCGAACTCTGCTCGACAGGTCCCGACGAGCTGGCACGCGCGGCAATCGCTGAACAGGCCTGGGCCAGACTGGCTGGCCGCGGTGTGCTCAGGCTTCTGCAGCAGGCGCAAGTCTCGCCCAAGGCGGTTCGGGCCATCGGTAGCCATGGGCAAACGGTAAGACACGAGCCCCAGCGCGGCTTCACCATTCAGATAGGCAACCCCGCACTGCTGGCGGAGCTGAGTGGAATATGCGTGGTTGCAGACTTCCGTCGGCGTGACGTAGCCGCAGGCGGCCAGGGCGCGCCACTGGTGCCGGCCTTTCATGAAGCGATATTCGGCGACGCCGAACACGCCAGGGCGGTGCTCAATGTCGGTGGATTCAGCAACCTCAGCCTGCTCCAGCCCGGACAGGCGGCCCGAGGTTTCGATTGCGGACCTGGCAATGTACTGCTGGATGCCTGGATTCAACGCCATCAGGGAAACGCCTATGACCCGAACGGCACATGGGCCGCCAGTGGCGAGGTAAGCCCCCCTCTTCTTCAGGCCTTTCTAGACGATCCCTTCTTCGCGACCCAAGGCCCCAAAAGTACGGGCCGGGAGCTGTTCAACCTGGCCTGGCTGGACGCCCATCTGTCAGATTTTCCTGACCTGCCCGCCCAGGATGTTCAGGCCACGCTGCTTGAACTGACCGCGATCAGCATCTGCGAAGCGTTGCAAAAAAGCCAACCGGGAACGAAGGATGTGCTGGTTTGCGGAGGCGGCGCGCATAACGCCACACTGATGCACAGGCTGCAGGCACTTCTCCCGAATTGCCAGGTAAGCAGCACAGCCCGCTTCGGGATAGAGCCCGACTGGATCGAGGCCATGGCATTCGCCTGGCTGGCGCACTGCTGCCTGGAAGGCATCACCGCCAACCGACCGAACGTTACAGGAGCTCAAGGGTTGCGGGTACTGGGCGCGGTCTACCCGGCCTGACAGCCCAAACGCAAACGCCGCGCATAGCGCGGCGTTCGTCGATAGAGCCGATCAGATGGAGAACGAAGACCCGCAGCCACAGGTGGTGGTGGCATTGGGATTCTTGATCACGAAGCGCGAGCCTTCCAGCCCTTCCTGATAGTCGACCTCCGCCCCGGCCAGGTACTGGTAGCTCATGGCATCCACCACCAGGCTGACACCTTCTCGTTCGATGATGGTGTCGTCTTCGGCCAGGTCTTCATCGAAGGTGAAGCCGTACTGGAACCCGGAGCAGCCGCCGCCGGTGACAAAGACGCGCAATTTCAGACGCGGATTACCTTCTTCCTCGACCAGGCTCTTCACCTTGCTCGCAGCATCCTGACTGAACTGGATGGCGGTGGGCGTGAAGGATTCGACACTCATTTGGTTCTCCTGGCGCAAAGCGCCCTGCACTGCATTGATGGGGCATTATCGGCTTACCCTACGAAATCGGTCAACTATTGCCAGCAGATCGACTTTCAGACCCAAACGCGCCCGCACCGGCAATTCCGAAAAGAGCGCAGCAAGAACTATGGCAACAACGCCACATTCCCCAGGCCAAGACGCTCTTCAAGCCCGAAGATGATGTTCATGTTCTGCAGCGCCTGGCCGGAAGCACCTTTCACCAGATTGTCGATGACCGACAGCACCACGACCAAGTCACCATCCTGCGGGCGGTGCACGGCAATGCGGCACACATTTGCCCCACGCACACTGCGGGTTTCCGGGTGGCTTCCGGCAGGCATCACATCGACGAAAGGCTCGTCGGCATAGCGCTGCTCATACAGCGCCTGCAGATCGACCGAAGTATCGGCAACCGTCGCATAGAGCGTTGCATGGATGCCACGAATCATAGGTGTCAGATGCGGAACGAAGGTCAGGCCCACATCGCCCCCAACCGCGCGACGCAACCCCTGGCTGATCTCAGGCAGATGGCGATGTCCCTTGACTGCGTAGGCCATCATGCTTTCGCCCGCCTCGGTAAACAGTGAGCCGATCTTTGCCGCACGTCCGGCACCGCTGACACCGGACTTGCAGTCGGCAATCAGCCGCGATGCATCCGCCAGGCCGTTTTCCAGCAGCGGCAGGAAACCCAACTGGGTCGCCGTTGGATAACAGCCAGGGACAGCGATCAATCGCGCGTTCCTGATCTGCTCACGATTGACTTCGGGCAAGCCATAGACAGCCTCCGGCAGCAGCTCGGGCGCGCCATGGGGCTGGCCATACCATTTTGCCCACTCATCAGCACCCTGCAGGCGGAAGTCCGCTGACAGGTCGATGACCCGAGTGCCGGCATCCAGCAACTCTTTCGCCAGAGCATGTGCAACGCCATGGGGGGTCGCGAAGAACACCACGTCACAGGCGCCCAGGGTCGCCGTGTCCGGTACGCTGAAGGCCAGCCCGTCATAATGGCCGCGCAGGTTCGGATACATATCCGTGACCTTCACGCCATTTTCCGAGCGCGACGTGATCACGGTTACGTCAGCCTGGGGGTGCTGCGCCAGCAATCGCAGCAACTCGACCCCGGTATAGCCTGTACCGCCGACAATTCCGACCTTGATCATGAGCCGCCTCTCGAATGGAACGATAAAGACCGCTGATGATAAAGCTGCCCGCGCCTGGGGCCAACCATTGAGGTGACGCATGGCGGCTCCAGCCACTACTATCTACGCCCAACACCGGACCAGGGAAACTCGGAATGCTTTATCTATGGCTCAAAGCCCTGCACATCATTGCAGTCGTCTGCTGGTTCGCCGGGCTGTTCTATCTGCCGAGGCTGTTCGTCTACCACGCCATGAGCGAGGACCAGACCAGCCGTGAGCGCTTCCAGGTCATGGAGCGCAAGCTTTATCGCGGCATCATGATCCCCTCGATGATCGCGACGCTGCTATTGGGCATCTGGATGATCGTGCTCAACCCCTCGTTGTTCAGCACTGGCGCATGGCTGCATGCCAAGCTCACGCTGGTGGTGTTGCTGATCGTTTATCACCACCTGTGCGGGGCACAGCTGAAGCGTTTTGCGCGCGGCGAGAACACCCGCAGTCATGTGTTCTACCGCTGGTTCAACGAGGTTCCGGTGCTGTTCCTGCTGGCCATCGTCATTCTGGTGGTGGTCAAGCCCTTCTGAGCCGAAGCCAGGCCGGAGGCGTGATGCAGCACACATTTCGCACACCGCCGCCTCTGGCGTCACGAGCGCTGCTTGTTGCCACATCAGAGGCAATCTAGGCTTTGCCGGACCATCACCCACAAGGACGTCACATGCAGGCCAATCAGTACCGAATCGTTTTCGATGGCGAGCTTATGCCGGGCATGTCAGCTGAAACCGTCAAGGCCAATTTGGCCCTGCTCTTCAAGATCGATAGCGACAAGATCGATCGGCTATTCGGCCAGGGCTCGGTCAACATCAAGCGGGAACTGAGCGAGACGCAAGCCGACAAATACCTGCACGCCCTGCAGTCTGCCGGCGCGAAGGCCCGCAAGGAGCCGGAAGACAGACAGCCGTTCAGTCTCGCCCTGGTGGACAATACGGACGACTCGACTGCCACATCCGCCTCCGCGCAAATGGAATGCCCCAAGTGCGGACATGCTCAGGCGCAGGCCATCCAATGTGAAAGCTGCGGGATCGTCATCGAAAAATACCTAGCCCGGCAGGCACAGGCCGAGGCGCAAAACAACAGGACCGAGGCCAGCCTGCCCTATGCACCGCCACGTGCGAAGGTGGCCGAGCCCTTGCCGGAATATGGCGCACTCAAGCCCTTCTCTGTGCAAGGCCGTATCGGGCGCCTGCGCTACCTCGCCTGGTCCATGATCCTGTCACTGACCGCCCTGGGCCTGCTGACCGTCGCAGGTGCCGCTTTCGCCCTTTCCAGCCTGATCGGTATACCGCTGATGGTATTGGTCATCATTGGCTTTCTGGTGGTCAGTATCCAGATCGGCGTGCAGCGCCTGCATGACATCGGCTGGTCAGGCTGGCTACTGCTGCTGACACTGGTTCCGGTGGTCGGCTCGATATTCCCGCTGGTCATGCTGGTGGCCCCCGGCAGCAGTGGGATCAATCGCTTCGGCCCGCCTCAGCCACCGAACAGCAGGTCAGTGAAGATTCTCGCCGTCCTCTGGCTACTGGTACCGGTCATCGGCATTATCGCCGCCATCGCTCTGCCGGCCTATGAGCGATACCTGCAGCAAATACCACTTTGAAACAAACTGTCGATCAGGCCAGAACCGCGCGCCCCGAAGCCCAGTTGCGAAGATCGTCCAGGGCTTCGGCCATCACCACCGAAAGCGGGGAAGTCGCCCGGACAGAGTCGAGCAGAACCTGCTGGTCCGGCTCGCGTGACTGCGCCTGCCCTGCGTAGACCGCCGACACTACCACCTGCTCGATTTCCGCTCCGGAAAAGCCATCACAGACCATCGCCAGCTCGGCAAGATCGAACAGCCCGGGGTCCAGCTCACGCCGCTTCAGATGGATACGGAAGATATCGGCACGCACCGCAGCGTCGGGCAGATCGACGAAGAACAGCTCGTCGAAACGCCCCTTGCGCAGCAGCTCGGGTGGCAGACGATCGACCGCATTGGCCGTTGCCACCATGAACACCGGAGCCTGTCGCTCGGCCATCCAGGTCAACAGGGTGCCGAGGATGCGCTGGCTCACACCGCCATCCATCTCACCCGTGGCCAGGCCTTTTTCCAGCTCGTCCATCCAGAGCACGCAAGGCGCCATCTGTTCGGCAAGTTTCAGGGCTTCGCGCAGGTTGCGCTCGGTCTCTCCGAAGAACTTGTTATAGAGGCAGGCGAAATCCAGCCGCAGCAGCGGCAAGCCCCAGAGCCCCGCGACGGCCTTGGCCGCCATGCTCTTGCCGCCACCCTGAACGCCCACCAGCATCACGCCGCGCGGCATGTCCGCCTTACCTGCGGCCATGAACGCACCCTGGCGCTCACCCAGCCAGCGCTTGAAGTTCGGCAGCCCTCCGACATCGGCAAAACGCGCCGTTTCATGCTCGAAACCCAGCACGCCCTGCATGTCCAGCAACTCGAACTTCTTGCGGTTGAGTTCTGGCAAATCCTTCTGGGTAATCGCGCCGTCATCGCAGATCAGGCTATGGGCCAGACTGCGAGCCTCGGCATGACTGAGGCCACGCAGGTTCTTCACCACCTGCTGCAGGGTTCGATTGTCGGTCCGCACCCGTGCACCACGATTACGCTCGCTCCAGCGGGTCGCCTCGTCGCGCACGATGCTCAGCAGCTCTTCTTCCGACGGCAGGGTCAGACTGAAACGGGCGGCGTAGCGCTGGATCTCGGCAGGCAGCGTGAAGGCATGGGAAACCAGCACCAGCGTGGGCGCCGACGGCCCTTCAGCCATCGCGATTTCCTTGATCAGCCGCACCACTTGCGGCTCACCGAGAAAGGGATGCAGGTCGCAGAACACATACAGGCCGGGCTGCGGATCATGCCTGACGCGCTTGAGCGCGACTTCCGGCGAACAGCTTTCACCTTCATCCAGCGCCTCGCCGCCAAATGCCAGCCGGCGCAACCCCTCGGTCACGGACCAGACCTGCAGCGCCATGCCACGAGCTATCGCCAGGCCCGTCAGGGTTTCCAGCACACGGCGTTCGTCCCAGGATTCGATGACCACCAACCGCAGCCTCGATTCCAGCACCAGCGCCAGATCATGGATATCGTTCTTCATCGCTGTCCTCTTTCGCGCAAGCTGACCCATCACTTGATGGCCTGCTAAACTGCCAGCCGATCATATTTCCGGAGACATGCCATGGATTGTCTGTTCTGCAAGATCGTGGCTGGGGATATCCCCGCGCACAAGCTGTATGAAGACGATCAGGTCATTGCCTTCAATGACATCGCCCCTCAGGCGCCGGTGCATTTCCTGGTTATTCCGAAGAAGCACATTGCGACCCTGCACGACCTCAGCGAAGAGGACGACAAGGCGCTCGCCGGTCATATTCTCTTCACTGCCCAACGCCTCGCCGAAGAGCAGGGTTGCCAGGAAGGCTTCCGCGTCGTCATGAACTGCAACGACCTCGGTGGCCAGACGGTCTACCACATACACATGCACGTGCTCGGACAGCGCCAGATGCACTGGCCGCCGGGCTGACAGACATTCACGGCCCTATCGAGACCGCTCCGCAAACATGGAGGCGACATGCCCAACCAGCGTGAATATTCACCTGCCGACCGCCTGCTGTTGCAGGCCGATGCCGCATTAAGAACGCTGCTGCCTTTCAGCGGTCAGCCCAACCGCCCGAACCCGGCGCTATTGAAAAACGAGACCGAGCTGAGCGACAGCGAAACACGTCACGTTGCCGGCCTGATGCGCATCAACCACACCGGGGAAGTCTGTGCCCAGGCGCTCTACCAGGGCCAGGCGCTGACAGCCCAGTTGCCTAAGGTGCGCAAGGCGATGGAGCAGGCCGCCGAAGAGGAAATCGACCATCTGGCCTGGTGCGAACAGCGTATTCACCAGTTGGGCAGCCACACCAGCGTGCTCAATCCGCTCTTCTACGGGCTGTCATTCGGCATCGGCGCCACGGCTGGGCTGATCAGCGACCGGGTCAGCCTGGGTTTTGTCGCTGCCACCGAGGACCAGGTCTGCAAGCACCTCGATGAACACCTTGAGCAGATCCCCGCAGGCGACGAGAAATCGCGGGCAATTCTCCAGCAGATGCGCGTGGACGAGGCACAACATTCGACTGCCGCCCTGGAGGCAGGTGGATTCCGCTTCCCGGCGCCGGTCAAGTTTGGCATGAGCCTGATGGCCAAGGTCATGACCAAGACCACCTATCGAATTTGAGGCTGGAGGCTGGACAGGATCGCTCCGGGCAATGCCGATCCAGCTTTTTCATCCAGCTTTCCAGCCTCAAGCGCTTTTAATCGGCTTTTGACTCGACAATCTCATAGTCATGGGTGATCTCGACGCCGGCCCGTCCGAGCATGATCGAGGCGGAACAGTATTTTTCCGCCGACAGCTCTACCGCACGCTTGACCTGGGCCTCCTTCAGGCCACGCCCCTTCACCACGAAATGCAGATGAATCCGGGTGAACACCTTCGGGTCTTCGCTCGCGCGCTCTGCTTCCAGAAAGGCCTCGCAGCTTTCAACCGGCTGACGGGACTTCTTCAGGATGCTCACCACATCGAAGTTGCTGCAGCCACCCAGGCCGAGCAGCAGCATTTCCATGGGGCGGACGCCAAGATTGCGCCCTCCGTTTTCCGGCGGACCGTCCATCACCACGACATGCCCGCTGCCCGACTCGCCAAGAAACATCGCTTCGCCAGCCCATTGAATGCGCGCTTTCATCGACAGACTCCGTAGAAAAAGAGCGAAGCTTAACATGAGCGTTTCAGTCGAATGGATGCAGTGAATCGGCAAAGTCCTGTCCCAAAGGTGATATTCGTGCCGCAGTTTTGTTATCGATCGATAGCGGTCTGTTAAGCTCCCATGACCACGTAAAAAGCCAGCCAATTAGATAATAAGAATCTGCCTCCATTGGATACATCTTCCGGGATTACAGCATGGTCGCTATAACACTTACGCCCAAGATCAAGAACATCGACAAACTGCTCGCTCACTGCCATCGGCGACGCTACACCGCCAAGAGCACCATCATCTACGCAGGTGATCGCTGCGAAACGCTCTTCTTCATCGTCAAGGGGTCAGTCACCATCCTGATCGAAGACGATGATGGTCGCGAGATGATCATCGCCTACCTCAATGCCGGAGACTTTTTCGGTGAAATGGGGCTTTTCGAGAAGGAAGGCACCGAGAAGGAGCGCAGCGCCTGGGTCCGCGCCAAGACCGAATGCGAGGTGGCCGAACTGAGCTATGCCAAGTTCCGTGAACTGACGCAGCAGGACCCAGACATTCTGTATGCCCTGGGCAGCCAGATGGCCGAACGCCTGCGCAATACCACGCGCAAGGTGGGCGACCTGGCATTCCTCGACGTCACGGGACGCGTTGCCCGCACTCTTCTGGACCTGTGCAAGCAGCCCGATGCGATGACCCACCCGGACGGCATGCAGATCAAGATCACGCGCCAGGAAATCGGTCGTATCGTGGGCTGCTCGCGGGAAATGGTCGGACGTGTGCTCAAGAGCCTGGAGGCCCAGGGGCTGGTCTACGTCAAGGGAAAGACCATGGTGGTGTTCGGCACCCGCTGAATGCTGTGCGGTGCAAGGCCGGCTTCACCAAGCCGGCCCACCGAATCGATCAGTCCGGCTCGCCAGCCGCTCTGGGACGGCTTCGCCCAGGAAAGAACAGGCGCTGCAACTCGACGCCGGGCTGCTCGGCGCGCATAAAGGCTTCGCCCACCAGAAACGCATACACCTGGTTTATCTCCATCAGTTCGACATCCGCACGATGCAGGATTCCGCTCTCGGTCACCACTACCCGATCACGGGGGATGCGCGGCAACAGATCGAGCGTGGTTTCCAGATTCAGCTCGAAGGTATGCAGATTGCGATTGTTGATCCCGAGCAATGGCGCTTCGATACGCAATGCTCGCTCCAACTCGACGGCGTCATGCACCTCTACCAGCACATCCAGGCCCTGCTCTGCCGCCACGTCGACCAGCTCCTTCATTCGCTCGTCGGTCAACGCAGCGACGATCAGCAGAATGCAGTCGGCACCCAGCGCCCGCGCCTCGACCACCTGATAGGGGTCGACCATGAAATCCTTGCGGATGACGGGCAGGCTGCAGGCACTGCGCGCCTGCTGCAGGTACTCATCGGCACCCTGGAAGAAATCGATGTCGGTCAGCACCGACAGGCAGGTCGCACCGCCCGCCTCGTAGCTTCTGGCGATCTCGGCAGGCACGAAATCTTCACGCAGCACGCCCTTGCTCGGAGATGCCTTCTTGATCTCGGCAATCACTGCAGGCTGTTTGTTGCCAACCTGCTCCTGCAGGCGTCGGGCGAAACCACGGACCGGATCGGCGACCGCCGCCAGCTTTTCCAGCTCAGCCAGTCCCATTCGGGCACGACGTTGCGCCACTTCTTCGTATTTGCGCGTAACGATCTTTTCCAGAACGGTTGGCACGCTCATCGTCCTTTCTCCTGCTTGAACACCACCGTGAAAGACACCAGTTCCTCGAACTTGTCCCGCGCCAACCCGCTATGCAAGGCGTCGTGGGCCATCTCCACACCCTGCTTCAGGCTTGACGCCACATCGGCAGCATAAAGCGCGGCACCGGCGTTGAGCACGATCATGTCGGCAGCCTTCTGCCCGTTTTCGGTTTTTCGCCGGCCCAGCGCATCACGAATCAGCATCAATGAGCCTTGTGCGTCTTCGACGTCCAGGCCGATCAGGCTCTGGCTCTTGATGCCGAAATCCTCAGGCCGCACCCGGTATTCACTGATCTCGCCATTGCGCAGTTCGGCAATATGGGTCGGCGCCGCCAGGCTGATCTCGTCCAGACCATCCTGCGCGTGCACCACCAGCACATGGGTACTGCCCAGTCGGGCGAGCACTTCGGCCATCGGGCGGCAGAGTTCCCTGCTGAAAACACCGAGCACCTGATGCCTGACACCGGCCGGATTGGACATCGGCCCAAGGATATTGAACAGCGTGCGCAGCCCCAGTTCGCGACGAGGTCCTGCGGCATGTTTCATGGCGCCGTGGTGCGCGGGAGCGAACATGAAGCCCACACCCACCGCATCGACACTACGCGCCACCTGCTCAGGGCTGAGATCGAGATAGACACCCGCCGCTTCGAGCAGATCGGCGCTGCCGCTCTTGCCCGACACTGCCCGGTTGCCATGCTTGGCCACCTTGCCGCCCGCCGCCGCGACGACGAAAGCCGCCGCCGTCGAGACGTTGAAAATGTTCATGCCGTCGCCGCCGGTGCCACAGGTATCCACCAGGCGATGGGTATCGAACTTCACCGGCTCGGCCAGCTCGCGCATCACCTGCACCGCACCGACGATCTCGTCGATGGTTTCGCTCTTCATGCGCATGCCCATCAGGAACGCGCCGATCTGCGCATCGCTGCACTGTCCGGTCATGATCTGGCGCATGACCGCCTTCATCTCTTCGGTGGTCAGATCCAGCTGTCCGACCACCCGATTCAGGGCTTCCCTGATGTCCATTAGCGCACGCCTCCAGTCTGTTTCAGGAAATTGGCAAAGAGTTCATGCCCCTGCTCGGTGAGGATCGACTCGGGATGAAACTGCACGCCTTCGACATTCAATGTTTTGTGTCGTAGCCCCATGACTTCATCGATGCCGCCATCGTCCAGGCACGTCCAGGCGGTGACTTCCAGACAATCAGGAAGGGTTTTGCGGTCGACCACCAACGAGTGGTAACGGGTGACGGTCAGCGGATTGTTCAGCCCCGCGAAGACGCCGGTATTTTCATGAAAGACCGGGCTGGTCTTGCCATGCATCACCTGTCGCGCCCGCACCACATCGCCGCCGAAGGCCTGGCCAATGCTCTGATGCCCCAGGCATACCCCCAGAATCGGCAGCTTGCCGGCGAAATGGCGGATCAGCTCCAGCGATATACCCGCCTCGTTCGGTGTGCAGGGGCCGGGCGAGACGACGATACGCTCGGGATTGAGTGCCTCGATCTCGGCCACGCTCAGCTCATCGTTGCGCACCACCCTGACCTCGGCGCCGAGCTCGCCGAGGTACTGCACGACGTTGTAGGTAAAGGAATCATAGTTATCCAGCATCAGCAGCATGTGCGTCACCTCGAGAATTGCCTTGTTTCCACTGGCGTTCGCCGGAGCCGTGATGGTCGCGCGGGTCAAACGGCGCAACCGATGGCGGTGGACGAAGCGGGGAGCGAATGATTTCTGGCTTGGCGCCAGCAAGACCGGATCAGGCGCGCCAACGCCATCGGGCGTTGGCCTTGAAAAGACACATCAGGAGGATGCTGCTGAATATCACAGGAAGGTCTCGCAAAACGATCGACGCAAAGTAGCCTATGCCAAGCACTGATTCAACCGGCAACGCCCTCTGTACGCCTGTCACTGGGCCAGCGCACTGTCTTGCGTATGCCTCCTGACTGCGCCCAGGATCGCGACCAGCTCCTGAGCCGGAACCGGACGCGCATAGAGGAAGCCCTGCGCTTGCCGACAGCCTAGCCGCAGCAGCTCGTCGGCAATGGCTTGGTCCTCGACACCTTCGGCCAGGGTAGTGAGCCCCAGCGAATCAGCCATCTGGATGATGGTGGCGACAATTGCATGGCCGTCCTCGGTATCGATGCCCTGCACGAAGGAACGATCGATCTTCAGCGTATCCACTGCCAGCCGGCGCAGATAGGCAAGGCAGGAATAGCCCGTACCGAAATCGTCGATCGACAGCGTCACGCCAAGCGCCTTGAGCCTGCTCAGCGTCAGCATGACCTCTGCATTGTTTTCCACCAGGCTCGACTCGGTCAGTTCAAGCTCCAGCGCAGAGGCCGGCAGGCCGGTTTTCGCCAGCGCATCCCTGATGATGCTTTCCAGCGAGCCCCTGTGCAGCTGGGCCGCCGCCACGTTGACCGCGACTCTGGGGATCGTCACGCCCTGGGCCCGCCAGCTGGCAGTCTGGCGACAGGCCTCGAAGATGACCCAGTTGCCGATTTCAACAATCAGCCCGTTCTCTTCGGCAGCTGGTATGAAACGTCCTGGCGGCACCAACCCCCATTGCGGATGCTGCCAGCGCACCAGCGCCTCGACGCCCAGCACCCGCCCCGAGGCAATATCCACCTGCGGCTGGTAATGCAGCAACAACTCGTTGCGTGAAAGCGCAAGGCGCAGGCCGTTGACCAGATAGAGCCGCCCACGCATTTCGGCATCCAGCCCCGCATCGTAGTAACACCAGGTTTTGCGTCCGGCCTGTTTTGCCTTGTACATGGCCATTTCGGCATTGCGCAGCAGCGTGGGAAAATCCTTACCGTCATTGGGGCCCAGCGCCGCGCCGATGGAAACTGGCACCACGATGCTTTGCCGATCCAGCACGAAGGGTTCGGACAGTTCCGTCAGCAGCGTCTGGACCACCGCTGAAGTCGTCTCGGCATCCGTCAGATCGGGCAGCAGGATCACGAATTCATCACCGCCCTCCCTGGCCAGCATGGCGCTATCGGGCAGCAGGTTCTGCAGGCGCTCCGAGGCGCGACACAGCAGGCGGTCGCCGAAGGCATGGCCAAAGGAGTCGTTGACCATCTTGAAATGGTCGAGGTCCACGTAGAGTACGGCGACCGAGGTTTGCAGCTTCTGCGCCGCCTCCAGCGCCTGGTGGGTTTTCTCCTGCAGGAGATCAGGCTTGGGCAGCCCGGTAAGGCTGTCGTAGGACGTCAGGTACTGGGCTTTCTTCTCGGCGGCGTCGCGTTCGGCCTTCTCCACCGCAAGACGTGCATAGGGCGCGCGCACGCTGGCGACGAACACCACTTGGTAGATGAAGCAGTAGGAGAGGATCTTGTAGAGGTGCCCGAGCAGACTGAACAGACTGTTCACATTGCCGTAAGCGGTAAAACACAACTCGGCGAAGATGGAGATCAGCGTTGCGGCGAGCATGCCGTCGGCATGCCAGGGCCGCTCCCTGCGCCCGATCCAGAAGCGCCAGGCGGCGATGGCCAGCAGCCCGATGATCAGCCATTCGGCAGCGATCTTGAATGCAGTCAGTCCCGTGTCTTCGATAAAGGTGCGCGGCCAGAGCTGCGGCTGATAGAGCTGCAGATAGATAGTCACGCCGGCCACAGCCAACGCAGTGGCGAGCAATGCCGGGCGTGGCAACGAACGCTTCGGCTCCAGGCGAAAGGCAACCGCAAGCAGGGTACAGGCAAGCAGCACCCGCGAAACCAGCCAGAACCCTATGGCCTTTTCCGCCGAGGCCTGGGTTATCCAGTCCGGCATGCCCTTGTAGGAAAGCATGTGAGCCAGATCGAGCAAGGCAATGGCGAGAAAGGCACAACCAAGCAACGGGCTCGAAGCACGTCGCGGGCCGTGGCTGTGCCAGACCACCGCAAAGATCAGTGATGCAACGATGATCGCGAAGACTTCCACGACGACATGCAGCGACGGCGGAAACCAGGCGGTGCTCGTCTGCACATCGGTGAGGCTGGACACCAGCCAGACCAGCCCCAGCAGCAGGCCGGAGGCGGTAACCAGAACATAGGTCAAGGAACGATTGCGATTGGCGGGCGATACGGCGGTACTGCTATCCGTCTGATACGACATGCGGGATACCGGCTGGTAATTCGTCAAGAGCCCTGTATAGGCGAATTCGGACTATATACAGGGCAATTGGCCATTACCATACGCACAGCATGGAATTTCGTCGTACCTCCTGCGTACGAATCAATGTTCGGCCTTCTCCGCCAGAGCCACCGCTCGGAACATCGCGCGACGCTTGTTCAGCGTTTCTTCCCACTCCAGCGCCGGCTGCGAGTCGGCAACGATGCCAGCGCCAGCCTGCACATGCAGTTCGCCGTTCTTGATCACCGCGGTACGAATGGCAATGGCGGTGTCCATGTTGCCATTCCAGGCCAGATAGCCCACGGCGCCACCGTAGACGCCGCGCTTGACCGGCTCCAGTTCGTCGATGATCTCCATCGCACGTACCTTGGGCGCCCCGGACAGGGTGCCCGCCGGCAGGATCGCGCGCAGCGCATCCATCGCCGTCAGCGGCGCCTTGAGCTGACCGGTGACGTTGGAGACGATGTGCATCACGTTGGAATAGCGCTCGATGACCATCTTCTCGGTCAGCCGCACCGAACCGTTCTCGGCGACGCGACCGACGTCGTTGCGGCCCAGGTCGATCAGCATCAGATGCTCAGCCAGCTCCTTGGCGTCGCTGAGCAGATCCTGTTCCAGCGCCAGATCAGCCTCCTCGGTGGCGCCACGCGGGCGGGTGCCGGCGATGGGCCGGACCGTGACCAGGCCGTCCTCGACCCGCACCAGCACTTCCGGCGACGAGCCCACCACATGGAAATCGCCGAAATTGAAGAAGTACATGTAGGGCGTCGGGTTGAAGCAGCGCAGCGCGCGGTAGAGGTCGATCGGGGCAGCCTTGAACGGAATCGACATGCGCTGGGAGATCACCACCTGCATGCAGTCGCCGGCGAGGATGTAGTCCTTGATGCGGTTGACCGCCTGCTCGTAGTTTTCGCGGGTGAAGCTCGAACGGAAATTTGGTTCGGCGGCATTCGGCCCCTCGAAGTCCAGTCCCAGGCGCGGCGTGATCGGCTGGCGGAGCTTGTCACGCAGCACTTGCAGGTGCGCCAGACCGTCTTCGTAGGCATTCGGCTGTGCCGGATCGACCAGCACGATGCAGTGCAGCTTGCCCGCCAGGTTGTCGAACACGATCACGGCGTCGGAGACCATCAGCAGGATGTCCGGCGTGCCCAACGGATCGGGGTTCGGGCACTGCGCCAGCTTGCGCTCGACGTAACGCACGCTGTCGTAGCCGAAATAGCCCACCAGCCCGCCGTTGAAGCGCGGCAGCCCCTCGACCGGCGCCACGCGGTAGCGCTGCTGGAAGGCCTCGACGAAGGCCAGCGGGTCGTCGACCTCCGCATTCTCGGTTTCGATACCGTCGGTGGTGACGCTGACGCGGTGATCGTGCACCCGCAGCACGGTGCGGCACGGCAGGCCGATGATGGAATAGCGCCCCCACTTCTCACCACCCTGTACCGATTCGAGCAGGTAGGAATTGGGCGCGTCGGCCAGCTTCAGGTACAGCGATAGCGGCGTATCGAAGTCGGCGAGGGTCTCGAACGACAGGGGGATGCGGTTATGGCCTTCGGCGGCCAAACGCTGGAATTCTTCGCGGGTCATATCAGCCTCGTGGTCGGAGGGGGCTTTCGGAAACAGTTAAACAGGCCGGCCTGCAGCCGGTCAGCAAAAGTCAGGCGCGCCAGCGCCAACGCGCCAGGGCCTTGATGACCTTCATCCACTGTTTGCGAGTAACCACCACGATCTGATCTCTTCGGCAGGGTGCGGAGCGGGCCACACTAGCGCAGCCCCGAAGCCGAAGCAACCAGCTCACGCAGATCATCCAGTACCAGCGCCGGTCGTTCGTTGGCGATGGGCTCGCCGTGGTTGTAGCCGTAGCTGAGCGCGACGCAGGGAACGGCAGCCGCCTTCGCCGCACGCACGTCGTTGCGCGAATCGCCGACGAACAGCGACTGATTCGCCGAAACGCCCGCCCTGTCCATGACCCACAAGAGCGCCGCCGGATCGGGTTTCTGCTGCGCCAGAGTGTCGCCGCCGACCAGCCACTGGAAATAGCCGCAGAGGCCTTTCTCTTGCAGCAGCGGCTCGATGAACTGCGCCGGCTTGTTGGTGATGATCGCCAGCTTCACATCACGCTCGCGCAGCCAGTCCAGGCACTCGGTCACGCCAGGGTAGACCGTCGTCAGCTCATGCCCGCCGGCATAGGCCTGCATGAATAGCGCCAGCGCCTCGTCGGCCTGCCCGTCGTCGACGCACTCATGCTCCAGCTGCCCAGCCAGCGCACGGCGCACCAGCACCCGTGAACCATTACCGACCCAGTTGCGTACCTGCGCCACGCCGGCCGGCTCGCGACCGAGCTGCACCAGCATCTTGTCCACGGCAGCAGCCAGGTCCGGCACCGAATCCATCAGGGTGCCGTCCAGGTCGAACATCACCAGGCGCGGCAACTGCCCTTCGAAGAGCTGTTCCAGGCGAGTCATGAGCGGGCCAGCGCCAGTTCGGCGCGCATCTGGTCGATCACCGCCTTGTAGTCCGGCTGGTTGAAGATGGCCGAGCCGGCGACGAAGGTGTCGGCACCGGCCGCGGCGATCTCGCGGATATTCTGCGGATTGACGCCGCCGTCGATTTCCAGCCGGATCTCGCGACCGCTGGCATCGATCAGCGCACGCGCCTCGCGCAGCTTGTCGAGGGTGCCGGGAATGAACTTCTGCCCGCCGAAGCCGGGGTTGACGCTCATCAGCAGCACCATGTCGATCTTGTCCATCACGTACTTGAGCACGTCCAGCGGCGTCGCCGGGTTGAACACCAGGCCGGCCTTGGCGCCGCCGTCCTTGATCAGTTGCAGCGAGCGGTCGATGTGCTCGGAGGCTTCCGGGTGGAAGGTGATGTAGCTGGCGCCGGCCTCGAGGAAGTCGCCAATCATGCGGTCCACCGGCTTGACCATCAGGTGCACGTCGATGGGCGCAGTGACGCCGTGCTTGCGCAGTGCCGAGCAGACCATCGGGCCGATGGTCAGGTTGGGCACGTAGTGGTTGTCCATCACGTCGAAATGGACGATATCCGCGCCGGCGGCGAGAACGTTGTCCACTTCCTCGCCCAGGCGGGCGAAGTTGGCGGAAAGGATCGAAGGGGCGATGGCGAACGGCTGCATGACGACCTCGGGTAGCGCGGGCGGAATGCCGCGCATTGTACCCGAGGTGCGCGGTCAGCTCAGCTCATCGAAACACGCCTCGATGATCGCCAGGCCCCGTTCGAGCACTTCGTCCTCCACCGTCAGCGGCACCAGCACCCGCAGCACGTTGTAGTAGGTGCCGCACGAAAGCAGGATCAGGCCCTTGTCGCGGGCGCGGGCGACGACCTGCGCGGTGAGTTCGGCTGCCGGGCGGGTGTGCCCGGCGTCCTCGAACAGCTCGATGGCGACCATCGCACCCAGCCCGCGCACCTCGGCGATCCGCGGATGGCGTGCCTGGATGGCCTCGAGCCCTGCCGTAAGCTTCGCCGCCACGTGCCGGCAGCGCTCCAGCAACCGCTCTTCGTCGAAGATCTCCAGCACCGCCAGCGCCGCGGCGCAGGACAGCGGGTTGCCCGCATAGGTGCCGCCCAGGCCGCCCGGCGCGATGGCATCCATGAGTTCGGCCCGGCCACAGACGCCAGCGATGGGGAAACCGCCGCCGACGGACTTGGCGAAGGTGGTGAGATCGGCCACCACACCCATCTGCTCCATGGCGAAGAAGGTGCCGGTACGGCCCGCGCCGGTCTGCACCTCGTCGGCGATCAGGACAATGCCGTGCTGGTCGCACAGCGCGCGCAGGCGGACCATGAACTCCTTCGGCGCGACGTTGAAGCCGCCTTCGCCCTGCACCGGCTCGATGATGATGGCGGCGATGTCGCGCGGCTCGGCATCGTTCTTGAAAATGCGCTCGATGCTGGCGATGGACTCGTCGACGCTGACGCCATGCAGCGCGCAGGGATAGAGCGCGCGGAAGATGCCGCCCGGCATCAGGCCCATGCCCGCCGAATAGGGCGCGACCTTGCCGGTCAGGCCGAGGGTCATCATGGTGCGTCCGTGATAGGCGCCGGTGAAGGCGATCACCCCGGCGCGACCGGTGGCGGCACGGGCGATCTTCACCGCGTTTTCCACCGCCTCGGAGCCGGTGGTCACCAGCAGGGTCTTCTTGGCGAAATCGCCGGGCACCCGCGCGTTGATTTTCTCGCACAGCTCGACGTAGGGCTCATAGGCCAGCACCTGGAAGCAGGTGTGGGTCAGCTTGTGCAGCTGGGCTTCCACGGCCTTGACGATCTTCGGGTGCAGGTGGCCGGTATTCAGCACGGCGATGCCGCCGGCGAAATCGATGAACTCGCGGCCCTCGACATCCACCACCCGGCTGTTGCTGGCATGGTCGGCAAAGATCGGATGGATCTGCCCCACACCACGCGGGACAGCGGCGACACGGCGCTGCATCAGGGATTCGTTGGTCTGGCTCATGGACTCCTCGGTGGGCCGCGTATCGGGGCCGGTCGGAATGGTTACGAAGACAGGCGCGACGCCATCGCCGCATGCCGTTCGGATTACTCTATGCCGCTGTTCGGGATATTGCACGCCCTTGGCAAAAAGATGCATTCCGTACGGCTACGGTTGCCGTTAGTCTTGCCCAGGCCGGCGCAATCATGACGAACGGAAACAGCCCCGCCAGGAGATATCGATGTCTTGCCTTCACCGATTGAGGATCGGTCTTTGCGTCCTCGCACTGGCGAGCGCCGGCGTCGGCGCGAACGAACCCGAACCCTCACCCGAAAAACCGGCCACCCCTATCGAGCGCCCAGCCCTGCCTTCTCGCAGCGCAACAGTAGCCGCCGACCTTGCGCGTCAATTGCCATCGACGGAGGTTCTCAACCTGCAGGCTGCCGATGCCCCCTTCGTGGCGCTCTGGCAACCGGCGAATGTCGCCGAGCCCAAGGGGCTGGTGATCCTCCTGCCCGGAGAAGGCGAGAGTGCGGACTGGCCGCGCGGCATCGGCCCGCTGCGCCGCAATCTGCCCGACCATGGCTGGCATACCCTGAGCCTCAGCCTGCCGGACTCACCGGAATTCATACCACCAGCCACACCGCTTGCCACTACAGAAGCACCAGAGCCAACCGAACCGACAACTGCCGACAGCGAACCGTCAAGCGATCCCAACGAAGCCGGCTACCTGCCTGAGGAAACTGCAGCATCGCCGGACGAAGCAGCAGCTGAGCAGGCCGCCGAAACCCGAGAAACCGACGAGGCTACCGAAACCGACGAAGCAGCCAGAGAAGAAGCCGAACTACCCGAGCGTATCGACGAACGAATCGCCGCCGCCCTGGACCACGCCCGCAACCTGCAACCGAAGACCATCATCCTGCTGGGACAGGGCTCGGGCGCCTACTGGGCCGCTCGCCATCTGCAACAATGGGCGCCGGATGACGTCGCAGGGCTGGCACTGATCCAGCCACGGCAGCCGGAAGACCAGCAGGAACCCCTCGCCCAGCTCGCCCCGGCACTCAAGCTGGCGATCGGGGATTTCTATTACCGCGATGACCCCAGCGCACTGGCCGACGCTCGCGAACGCTTGAATGCGAGCCGTCGAATCGGCCACCCGGGCTATCATCAGGTCGGTCTGACAGCGCTGGCCGGCGAGCGCAGCATCGAGCAGGAACAGCTTGTGCGCCGGGTTCGGGGATGGCTGGAGAGGGCGTCGGATCGGACGAGCCGTTAACGGAATCCCCGGCGCTCACGGACCAGAGCATAGGCATTGTGCAACTCGCGAGTTCGCTCGGTCGCCTCGCGGACCTGCAACGGCGTGGCCCCGGCGCCGGCCTGCTTGTCCGGGTGATGCTTGCTGAGCAGACGTCGGTAAGCACGCTTGATCGCCTGCGGGTCGCTGTCGGCGCGCACGCCCAGCAGCCGCAGCGCCTGTTCGTAGGCCCCGCCAGGATTGCTCGGACTGCCCTGACGCCGCCCGCCAGCCTGATCCAGCGATGCAACCGCGGCAGCGTCCCAGCCCATCCACTTGCCCCACAGCAGGACCAGCTCATGGGCGCGGGAGTCGATCCGTCCTGAGGCACGCGCCATCCGCCAGCAGGCCTGCAGGATCGCCTTCGCCTCGTCGCGCCGCCCCTGCAGACGCTGCAGGGGCTCACGCAGCCCTTCGCCACTGGCCTTGCCCCGGTAGAAAGCCTCGATCGCCGCACGCTGCGCCGTCGAGGGCAGTTGCAGCCGGCGCATCTCGCTGCGCGCCGCCTGGATATGCGCCTCGCTGACCCGCCCGCCACTCTTGGCCAGGCGTCCCAGCAGGAAAAACAACAGCTCGTCGCCTTCCATCATCCGCTTGCCATCGCCCTTCATGCGCTGGCGCAGCTCGGCCCAGGAACCCAGCCCGAGCCGGCGGTCGAGCATCTGTCCGATCAGCGCCCCGAGCAAAGCACCCGGAATGCTTGCCAGCAACCCGCCAGCCAGCGCCCCAAACAGCGTGATGGGCCAGAACATTCAGCAGCACCCTCCCAGAATTCGCTCGACTTCAGCCAGCCGCTCATGAGTTCCGACATCGACCCAGCTCCCGTCGTGACGCTCACCGCTCACCCGACCCGCCGTCATCGCCTGGCGCAACAAGGGCGCAAGCTTGAAGGCACCCGCATTGCAGCCATCGAACAGGCGAGGATCAAGCAGCGCGATGCCGCTGTATGTCAGCCGGGCATCCACCGCCCCCCCCTCCTCTACCCGACCATCGGCAAGCGTGAAGTCACCGGACGGATGATGGGCGGGGTTGTCCACCAGCACCAGATGCGCCAATCCGGCCAGCGGCCTTTTCAGGGCGGCGAAGTCGTAGTCGGTCCAGATATCGCCATTGACCACGGCAAAAGGCTCGTCCCCCAGCAGCGACAACGCACGATGAATGCCGCCGCCGGTTTCCAGCGGCTCACCTTCGGGCGAATAGCGGATGCGGATACCGAACCTGTCGCCTGTGCCCAGATGCGACTCGATCTGTTCGCCAAGCCAGGCGTGGTTGATCACCAGCTCATCGAAGCCGGCCCTGGCCAATGCCTGGATGTGATATTCGATCAGCGGCACGCCGCCGGCGCGCACCAGCGGCTTGGGGGTATGCAGGGTCAGCGGGCGCAGACGCTCACCCTTGCCTGCCGCCAGAATCATCGCCTTCATGGGGACACCTGCGGGCGCGGCAGCTCTCGCAGCAGCTGCGCGAGGTCCGCCAGCTCGGGACGGCGCGCCAGCACGCTATCGATATAGGCGAAGAAGCGCGGCACATCAGCCAGGTAGCGCGGCTTGCCGTCGCGGTGGCAGATCCGGGCGAAAATGCCGATGATCTTCAGGTGCCGCTGCAGCCCCATCAGGTCGCTGGCGCGCTGGAACTCGGCAAAGCTGTCCTGGACCGGGATGCCCGCCGCCCGCGCAGCTTCCCAGTAGTTTTGCAACCAGCCCTGCACCCGCGCCTCCGGCCAGCTGAGAAAGGCATCCTTGAACAGCGAGGTAATGTCGTAGGTCACCGGACCGATCACCGCATCCTGAAAATCCAGCACGCCGGGGTTGGGTTCGCTGATCATCAGATTGCGCGGCATGTAGTCGCGATGCACCAGCACGGTCGGCTGCGCCAGCGCAGAATCGATCAGCAATTGGCAGCTGCGCTCCCAGAGCTGTCGCTGCACCGGGCTGAAGCTACCGCCCAGATGCCGCTGCACATACCATTCAGGGAACAACTGCAGTTCGCGCCGCAATAAAGCCTCATCATACTGAGGCAGCTGCGTCGATACCGGCAGCGCCTGGAATACCAGCAATGCCCGGACCGCATCGGTGAACAGCGCATCGGCGTTATCATCGTCGATGACGTCCAGATAGATCTGCCGACCCAAGTCACCGAGCAGGAGAAAACCACGCTCAAGATCCTCGGCAAGAACCTCCGGCACATGGATGCCCGCCTCGGCCAGCAGCGCCGCCACCTCGACGAAAGGACGGCAGTTTTCCTGCGGCGGCGGCGCGTCCATGAGGATCAGGCTGCGATCCGCCGCCTGCCAGCGAAAATAGCGGCGAAAACTCGCGTCGCTGCTGGCTGGAATCAGGGATGCTTCAGGCACCACGCCCCAGCCACGGCGCGCGAAAATATCTTCCAGACGAGGCTTCAGCCAGGCGCAGAGGTCCAGCAGACGTTGATCTTGTTGCGGCATATCAGGGCTCTCCACGGCGCTAGCCGATAGGCGGGTCATGCTTTATTATCCCGGATCTTTCTCAGCCCATCGAGAGGCCTGCGGCCCAGCCCGGCCGATGGCTCGCCGCAAGCACGGACCAAAAAACAAGATGGCAGTCAAATACCCCGCTTTTCGCAAAAAATTCCCCCTACTGGTTACTGGCGGTCTGCTCGCACTGCAACCTGTAGCGCTACCCGTCGCCATCGCTGCCGAACAGTTCGCCTGCCAGCCGGGTGCTGGCGGTGGCTGGGACTGCGCGAGCAATACTGCCAGCCCGACGTTGCTCCCACGCCCCGCACATCGCGGCAGTCCCGCTGAAAGCAGCACCGGTGTCGCGCAAGCGTCCACAAGCAAGGCCCAGCGCCCGGCAGCCACAACCACCGATGTCACCAAAAGCAAGGGCCGCGCCCTGGCTTCGCGCAGCGCTGACTACAGCCATCTGGACTGGGTCCCGCGCGACCAGCTGACCAATGCACAACTGGCCGAGACCGGCCCCTATTGCGCCGGCGCCTATGTAGAACCGAGCCGCCCAGGGAAATTCGACGATACACCCATGAGCGAAGCGCCGACCTACGTCTCGGCGAAGGCGACCCGCCACGAACAGGAGCAGGAAGTTTCCACGCTGGCAGGCGATGTCGTGTTGCGCCAGGGCAGTATGCAGGCCGAAGCCGATGAGGCGAACCTCTATCAGCTGGAGAATCGCGGCGAACTGAAGGGCAACGTCCGCTTGCGTGACCGCAATGCCCTGATGGTCGGTGATCGCGCGGAGATCTTCCTCGACAGCGGTGAAGCCAAGATCGAAAACGCCGAATACGTCCTTCATGACAGCAGGCTTCGCGGCAGCGCGCAGTACGCCAAGCGCGAGGAAACCGCCATCATTCGCCTCAAGGATGGCACCTACACCAGCTGCGCACCGGGCGAGAACACCTGGCACCTGAAAGGCAACAACGTCACGCTGAACCCGGCCACCGGCTTCGGCTCGGCCACCAACGTCACACTGCGGGTCAAGGATATCCCGGTGTTCTACACACCCTATATCCACTTCCCCATCGATGATCGGCGCCAGTCCGGCTTCCTGATGCCGACCATCGGCAGTTCCAGCGACACCGGCCTGTCGCTGCTGACGCCCTACTATTTCAACCTGGCGCCGAACTTCGACGCCACGCTCTACCCGCACTACATGAGCGAACGCGGTCTGCTGATGGAAGGCGAATTCCGCTACCTGACACGCAGCAGCGAAGGCCAGTTCGGCGCCGCCTGGCTGGACGACAGCGACGACGAGCGCAAGCTGCAGTCGGAGCATAAAGACCAGCGCTGGATGTACAGCTGGCAGAACCGCAGCGGTCTGGATTCGCGCCTGCTGGCCGAAGTCGACTACACCGACATCAGCGACCCCTACTATTTCCAGGATCTGGATACCCAACTGGGCATCAGCCAGCCGGACTTTCTCGATCAGCGCGGCACGTTGACCTGGCGTGGCGACACCTTTACTGCCCGCTTGAACGTGCATGCCTACGAGGCCACCAGCGTGGTCGACACCACGCCTTACGAGCGTCTGCCACAGCTGACGCTGGATGGCCGCCTGCCGTTCCAGCCAGGCGGCCTGAACTTCGCTTACAGTACCGAGTTCGTCAGCTTCCAGCGGGATCTGCGCAGCGGTAGCTTCATCAATGAAGACGGTACGCCACAGCCATGGTATGACGAGAACGTAAGCGGCATTGATCGCGCCGAAGGCGAGCGTATCCACGTGGAGCCGGGCGTCAGCCTGCCCCTGAACTGGAGCTGGGGCTTTATCAAGCCGTCGCTGAAGTACGCCTATACCCAATACGATCTGGATCTGGACGCCAAAGGCCGTGCCGGCCTGAACGGACAGTTCAAGGACTCGCCCGACCGCAGCGTGCCCATCTTCAGCGTCGACTCTGGCCTTTATTTCGACCGCGATACCCAGTTTTTCAGCAAGGATTACCGCCAGACACTCGAACCCCGACTGTTCTATCTCTATGTCCCGGAAGAGGATCAGGACGACATTCCGGTGTTCGATACCAGTGAAAGCAGCTTCAGCTATTCATCTCTATGGCGTGAAAACCGCTTCTCCGGCAAGGATCGTATCGGCGACGCCAACCAGATTTCCCTCGGCGTGACCAGCCGCTGGGTCGAGCCCAACGGCTTCGAGCGGCAGCGCTTCAGCATCGGCCAGGCCTTCTACTTTGAAGACCGCAAGGTACAGATGCCAGGCATCGACTATCGCACGCGTGCTTCGGAACAGTCTTCAGTATCGCCCTACGCGCTTGAATACATGTACCGCTACAACCGCGACTGGCGCTTCACCTCGACCTTCAACTGGGACCCGGACAGTCATCGCACCCGTTCCGGCAGCGCCATGTGGCACTACCAGCCGGCCGACAACCCGAACAAGATCCTCAATATCGGCTACCGCTACCGCAACGACACCATGCGTTACGACCAGGCAAGCGGTAAATGGACCTACGGCAGCGACTTCGGAACGCCTGGTCAGGCGAACTACATCAAGGACTACTACAAGATCAACCAGCATGACTTCTCGTTCGTCTGGCCGGTGGTCCCGCAGTGGAGCGTGATCGGGCGCTGGCAGCATGACTACAGCCGCAGTCGTACCCTGGAAGCCTTCGGCGGCTTCGAGTACGACAACTGCTGCTGGAAGATGCGCCTGATCAACCGCTACTGGATCGATTACGACGAGACTGACCTCAACCCGGACCTGAATGACGAACCGGATACCGGCATCTTCCTGCAGATCGTATTCAAAGGCCTCGGCAACGTCATCGGCGGCGCCACTGAGACATTCCTCGACGAAGGCATACAAGGTTACCGTGAACGTGAAAATCAAGCTTTCTGACACCCTGCGCCCCTTGCTGGGCGCCCTGCTGCTGGGCAGCGCCGCACTCGCCACGACGGTTTGCGCACAGGTTCGTCCGCTCGACCGCATCGTCGCCATCGTCGATAACGACGTGGTCATGCAAAGCCAGCTGGATCAGCGTCTGCGCGAAGTGCAGCAGACCATCGAAAAGCGCGGCGCCGAAATGCCCCCGACCGATGTCATGCAGCAACAGGTACTGGAGCGTCTGATTACCGAGAACCTGCAACTGCAGATTGGTGAACGCTCGGGCATTCGCATCTCCGACGAAGAGCTCAACCAGGCCCTGGCCACCATCGCCCAGCGCAACAACATGACGCTGGAGCAGTTTCGTGACGCACTGCAGCGTGACGGCCTGAGCCTGGAAACGGCACGCGAGCAGATTCGCCGCGAAATGATCATCAACCGCGTGCGCCAGCGGCGCATCGCCGAACGCATCCAGATATCCAACCAGGAAGTGGAAAACTTCCTTGCTTCGGATTTGGGAAAGCTGCAGCTTTCAGAAGAATACCGGCTGGCCAACATTCTGATCCCGGTGCCCGAATCCTCGGATTCCTCAACCATTCAGGCAGCCGAACAAAGCGCTGCGGACACATACCGGCAGTTGCAACAAGGGGCTGATTTCGCCCAGTTGGCGGTGTCCCGCTCGGCCAGCGAAAATGCCCTGGAAGGCGGCGATATGGGCTGGCGCAAGGCCGCGCAGCTGCCGCCGCCGTTCGACACCCAGGTGCGCGAACTTGCCGTGGGTGAAGTCACCCAGCCGGTACGCACGCCGCCAGGCTTTATCATCCTCAAGCTGCTGGACAAGCGCGGTGGCGACACCCAGGTGCGTGACGAGGTGCATGTTCGCCATATCCTGATCAAGCCGAGCCAGATCCGCAGCGAAGCGGAAAGCCGCCGCCTGATCGAGCGCCTGCGAGACCGGATCGAAGCGGGTGAAGACTTCGCCGAACTGGCGCGCAGTTTCTCCGAAGATCCCGGCTCCGCTCTCAATGGCGGCGACCTGAACTGGATCGATCCGAGCTCGCTGGTCCCGGAATTCCGCGAAGTCATGGCCAACAGTGCCAACGGCCAACTGTCGGAACCCTTCCAGTCGCAGTTCGGCTGGCACATCCTGGAAGTACTGGGCCGCCGCGCCACTGATGCCAGCGAAGAGTACCGTGAACAGCAAGCCATGAACCTGCTGCGCAACCGCAAGTACGACGAAGAACTGCAGGCCTGGCTGCGCCAGATCCGCGACGAAGCGTACGTTGAAATAAAGCTGTAAGGTGGATCGCGACCGGGCGGAGTCAAGGTGGATGTAAAAAGCGACATCCACCCTACAAACTGGAGGCTGGACAGTGTGCGATCTAACGCCAAACCTCCGTCCAGCTTTTTCGTCCAGCCTTCCAGCTTCAAGCGTTCTTATCGGCTTTTCTCGTCCAGCTTTCCAACCTCAAGCGCTCTTATCGGCCTTATCGGCTCTACCACGGAGACGCCATGCCCCTTCCCTTCGTTGTAACACCCGGCGAACCGGCTGGCATTGGCCCCGATCTGTGCCTGCTCATGGCTCGCGAAGCACAGCCGCAGGTGCTGATCGCCATCGCCAGCCTTGAGTTGCTCAAGGCACGTGCCGAACTGCTCGGGCTGGATATCCATTTGCAGCCGGTGCTACCTGGTGCCTGGCCGCAAACGCCGGCCCCGGCAGGCAGTCTTTACGTCTGGGACACCCCCCTGAAAGCGCTGGCAAAACCGGGCCGGCTCGACCCTCGCAATGGACAATACGTGCTGGAAACCCTGACCCGCGCCGGCCAGGGCTGCCTGGATGGCCACTTCGCCGGGATGATCACCGCCCCGGTGCACAAAGGCGTGATCAACGAGGCCGGCATTCCCTTCTCCGGCCATACCGAGTTTCTCGCTGAACTGACCCACACCGAGCAGGTGGTCATGATGCTCGCCACCCGCGGCCTGCGCGTGGCGCTGGTCACCACACACCTGCCGCTCAAGGATGTCGCCGCGGCCATCACACGCGAACGCCTGGAGCGGGTCACGCGCATCCTGCATGCCGATCTGGTCGACAAGTTCGGCATCACCAGGCCGCGCATTCTGGTCTGCGGCCTCAACCCGCATGCGGGCGAAGGTGGCCATCTGGGGCGCGAGGAAATCGAGATCATCGAGCCGACGCTGGCCGGGCTGCGCAACGAAGGAATCGACCTGATCGGACCGCTCCCTGCCGATACGCTGTTCACACCGAAAAACCTCGACCGTTGCGACGCAGTGCTGGCCATGTATCACGACCAGGGCCTGCCGGTGCTCAAGTACAAGGGCTTCGGCGCTGCGGTCAACGTCACCCTGGGCCTGCCCATCGTGCGCACCTCGGTCGATCACGGCACCGCGCTGGATCTTGCAGGTAGCGGGCGGATCGATACCGGCAGCCTGCAGGTGGCGCTGGAAACGGCGTACCAGATGGCGAACAGCCGGCTATAGGCTGGAGGCTGGAGGCTGGAGGCTGGAGGCTGGAGGCTGGAGGCTGGAGGCTGGACAGAATCACTCCGGGACAATGCCGATCAAGAAGCTTTTTCGTTCAGCCTTCCAGCCTCAAGCGCTCTTAATCGGCTTTATCGGCTTACCCGACACACCTGCTAAAATGTGCACCTTGTATTCGCTTTTCAGCTTCGAGCTTCAAGCTTCAAGCTGCTCCTTGGAGCTTTCGATGTCCGACTACCAACACCGAGCGCGCAAGCGCTTTGGCCAGAACTTCCTGCATGACGCCGGAGTTATCCATCGCATTCTGCGGGCCATACATGCCAAGCCGGGCGAGCGGCTCGTCGAGATCGGCCCTGGCCAAGGTGCGCTCACTGAGGGCCTGCTGGACAGCGGTGCGCATCTGGATGTAGTGGAGCTGGATCTGGACCTGATCCCGATTCTGCAGGGCAAGTTCGCCGGGCGTGACAACTTCACCCTGCACCAGGGCGATGCGCTGAAATTCGACTTCGCCCGCCTGAGCGAGGCGCCCAACAGTCTGCGCATCGTCGGCAACCTGCCCTACAACATCTCCACGCCGCTGATCTTCCACCTGCTCGACCACGCCCACCTGATCCGCGACATGCACTTCATGCTGCAGAAGGAAGTCGTCGAGCGTCTGGCCGCGCAACCTGGCGGCGGCGACTGGGGCCGGCTGTCGATCATGGTGCAATACCACTGCCGCGTGGAGCATCTGTTCAATGTCGGGCCTGGCGCCTTCAACCCTGCACCCAAGGTGGAATCAGCCATCGTCCGGCTGGTGCCACATGCGGAACTACCACACCCGGCACGCGATCACCGCCAGCTCGAGACCGTCGTCCGCCAGGCCTTCAATCAGCGCCGCAAAACTCTGCGCAATACGCTCAAGGGCCTGCTCGATGCGGACGCCATCGCCGCAGCGGATGTCGACGGCAGCCTGCGCCCCGAGCAACTGGATCTGGCCGCTTTTGTCCGGCTCTCCGATCAACTACCCGCCCGTACATAACGGCATACCGAGCAGAAGCCATGCCTGAAGATCTCCGCTACCGGATCGACGTCAACGTCACGCCGCAGTACCTGCCCGAGCAGTCGCAGCCGGAACAAAACCGCTATGCCTTTGCCTACAAGGTAGTGATCGAAAACAATGGCCAGCTTCCGGCCCAACTGCTGTCGCGCCACTGGATCATCACCGACGGTGACGGTCAGGTACAGGAAGTGCGCGGTGCTGGGGTAGTGGGCGAGCAACCCCTGATCGCCCCTGGCGAGCGCCATGTCTACACCAGCGGCACCCTGATGGGCTCCAGTGTCGGCATCATGCAGGGCAGTTACCAGATGCTCGCCGAGGATGGTCATGCTTTCGATGCAATCATAGCCCCCTTTCGCCTGGCCGTTCCCGGAGTGCTGCATTGACCACTTATGCCGTCGGCGACCTGCAAGGTTGTCTGGAGCCCCTTCAGTGTCTGCTGCGGGAAGTCGATTTCAGCCCCTCCCGCGACTGCCTGTGGTTGGCCGGTGACCTGGTCAACCGTGGCCCGCAATCGCTGGAAGCATTGCGCTTCGTTCGCGACCTGGGCAGCTCGGGCGTCACGGTACTCGGCAACCACGACCTGCATCTGCTGGCCGTATCGCACAATATCGATCGACTGAAGCGCTCCGATACCCTCAAGCCGATTCTCGACGCGCCTGATCGCACTGACCTGATCGACTGGCTACGCCAGCAGAAGCTCGTTCACCACGACAGTGAATGGAAAACCACCATGGTCCACGCTGGCATCCCGCCGCAGTGGACGCTGGAAAAAGCTCTCAAGCGCGCCGCCGAAGTCGAGCAGGTACTGCGTGACGATGCCCTGCTGCTGCCATTTCTCGACGGCATGTACGGCAACCAGCCGGCCAAGTGGGACAAGGAGTTGCACGGTGTGCCACGGCTGCGCCTGATCACCAATTATTTCACCCGCATGCGCTTCTGCAAGGCCGACGGCACACTCAACCTGGAAGCCAAGGAGGGCATCGATACAGCACCGCCCGGCTTCGCCCCGTGGTTCAGCCATGCCAACCGCAAGACCCGTGACTGCAGGATAATCTTCGGCCACTGGGCCGCGCTGGAAGGCCACTGCGACGCGCCCAACGTGCATGCACTGGACACTGGCTGCGTCTGGGGCAATGCCATGACCCTGATGAACCTCGACAGCGGCCAAATGCACCGTTGCGATTGCGATCACGAGAAGCCCGTATGACCGATTTCAAGCGCATTTCTCCCCAGCAGGCCCAGGCACTGCGTGAACAAGGCGGCGTGGTAGTGGATATCCGCGACGCCCACAGTTACGCCAGCGGGCATATTCGCGGCTCGACCCACCTGGACAATCACTCGCTGCCGGATTTCATTGCCGCAGCCGACCTTGACCAGCCGCTGATCGTCACCTGCTACCACGGTCACTCCAGCCAGAGTGCCGCGGCCTATCTGGTCAATCAGGGTTTCTCCGACGTCTACAGCCTCGACGGCGGCTTTGAGTTCTGGCGCCACACCTTTCCACAGGATGTCGAGCACGACGACCCGACATAAAAAGTCATTCTTCCAGAGGGCGCGCACCACGCGGCCTTGAGCCCCGCGCCTGAAAAAAACACCGCCAAATCACTGCTCGCCCCCTTGAGTTTGCCGAATCCGAACTATCCTTGAGTTCAGGCCATCCAAACAGGTGAAAGTCGACAAAAGACTACCGGGCCTCAGGTCACGACCATCGGCTGTTCGGGGGGACGCCACCATCAGGCCGCTGCACAACAGCTGGCCGCCCCTGAATGCCTGATGACAACACCGGCTCCGAGCATCGTCCGAGGTGAAGTCAATGAGCATTTTCAGCCATTACCAGCAACGATTCGAAGCAACCCGCCAAGAGGAGTATTCGCTTCAGGAATACCTCGATCTGTGCAAGGAAGATCCGGGTACCTACGCCACCGCCGCCGAGCGCCTGTTGATGGCCATCGGCGAGCCCGAACTGATCGACACCTCGACCGACCCGCGCCTGTCACGGATCTTTTCCAACAAGGTGATTCGCCGCTACCCGGCATTCGGCGACTTCCATGGCATGGAGGAGTGCATCGACCAGATCGTCTCCTACTTCCGCCATGCCGCGCAGGGACTGGAAGAGAAGAAACAGATTCTCTACCTGCTCGGCCCGGTGGGCGGCGGCAAATCCTCGCTGGCGGAACAGCTCAAGCACCTGATGGAAAAGGTGCCCTTCTATGCCATCAAGGGCTCGCCGGTGTTCGAGTCGCCACTGGGGCTGTTCAACCCCGCCGAGGATGCGCAGATTCTCGAAGAGGACTACGGCATTCCACCGCGCTACCTCAACTCGATCATGTCGCCCTGGGCCACCAAGCGCCTGCAGGAATTCGGCGGTGACATCAGCCAGTTCCGTGTGGTCAAGCTCTACCCTTCGATCCTCAACCAGATCGCCGTGGCCAAGACCGAGCCGGGTGACGAGAACAACCAGGACATCTCCGCCCTGGTGGGCAAGGTGGATATCCGCAAGCTGGAGGAGTTCCCGCAGAACGACGCCGACGCCTACAGCTACTCGGGCGCGCTGTGCCGGGCCAACCAGGGCCTGATGGAGTTCGTCGAGATGTTCAAGGCACCGATCAAGGTGCTGCACCCGCTGCTGACCGCGACCCAGGAAGGCAACTACAACAGCACCGAGGGGCTGGGCGCGATTCCCTACAGTGGCATCCTGCTGGCTCACTCCAACGAGTCGGAATGGCATACCTTCCGCAATAACAAGAACAACGAAGCCTTCATCGACCGCATCTACATCGTCAAGGTGCCGTACTGCCTACGCATGACGGACGAGGTGAAAATCTACGACAAGCTGCTGTTCAACAGCTCGCTGTCCAAGGCCCACTGCGCACCCGACACGCTGAAGATGCTCGCACAGTTCTCGGTATTGAGCCGCCTCAAGGAGCCGGAAAACTCCAACATCTACTCGAAAATGCGCGTCTACGACGGCGAAAACCTCAAGGACACCGACCCCAAGGCCAAATCGATCCAGGAGTACCGCGATGCCGCCGGCGTCGACGAGGGCATGAACGGCCTTTCGACCCGCTTCGCCTTCAAGATTCTGTCCAAGGTGTTCAACTTCGACCCCCACGAGATCGCCGCCAACCCGGTGCACCTGCTGTACGTGCTGGAGCAGCAGATCGAGCAGGAACAGTTCCCTGCTGAAGTCCGGGAAAAGTACCTGCGTTTTATCAAGGAATACCTGGCGCCGCGTTACGTCGAGTTCATCGGCAAGGAAATCCAGACCGCCTACCTGGAAAGCTACAGCGAGTACGGGCAGAACATCTTCGACCGCTACGTGCTCTACGCCGATTTCTGGATTCAGGATCAGGAATACCGTGATCCCGAGACCGGCGAAATCCTCAATCGCATGGCCCTCAACGAGGAGCTGGAGAAGATCGAGAAACCCGCCGGTATCAGCAACCCGAAGGATTTCCGCAACGAGATCGTCAACTTCGTGCTGCGCGCCCGCGCCAACAACAGCGGCAAGAACCCGTCCTGGCTCAGCTACGAGAAGCTGCGCGTGGTGATCGAGAAGAAGATGTTCTCCAACACCGAGGACCTGCTGCCCGTCATCAGCTTCAACGCCAAGGCGAGCAAGGAAGACCAGAAGAAACACAGCGACTTCGTCGTGCGCATGGTCGAACGCGGCTACACGGAGAAACAGGTTCGCCTGCTCTCGGAATGGTATCTGCGGGTACGGAAATCGCAGTAATCCAAAGGCCGCTCAAGGCCAGAGGCTGTAGGCTGGACGAAAAAGCAACACCTCGTCCAGCCTACAGCCTACAGCCTCAGCCCGGAGGGCTCGTATGAGTTATGTGATCGACCGTCGCCTGAACGGCAAGAACAAAAGCACGGTGAACCGTCAGCGGTTCCTGCAGCGTTACCGTGGGCATATCAAGAAGGCCGTGGAGGAAGCCGTGGGCCGGCGCTCCATCACCGACATGGAGCATGGCGAACAGATCAGCATTCCCGGTCGCGATATCGACGAACCGGTGCTGCACCATGGCCGTGGTGGCCGACAGACCATCGTGCATCCCGGCAACAAGGAGTTCGTCGCCGGTGAGCGCATCCCGCGTCCGCAAGGTGGCGGCGGCGGGGGTGGCGCCGGGCAGGCCAGCGATAGCGGCGAGGGCATGGATGACTTCGTGTTCCAGATCACCCAGGAGGAATTTCTCGACTTCATGTTCGAGGACCTGGAACTGCCCAATCTGGTCAAGCGCCATATCACCGGTGCCGACACTTTCAAGACGGTACGCGCCGGCATCAGCAACGAAGGCAACCCGTCGCGGATCAACATCGTCCGCACCCTGCGTTCGGCACATGCGCGGCGCATCGCGCTATCGGGCAGTAGCCGTACGAAGCTGCGCGAGACAAAGGCCGAGCTGGCGCGGCTCAAGCTTGAGGAACCGGATAATTTCACCGATATCCAGGCCCTCGAACAGGAGCTCGAGCGCTTGAGCGCACGCATCAACCGCGTGCCCTTTCTCGACACCTTCGACCTGAAATACAACCTGCTGGTCAAACACCCCAACCCCAGCTCCAAGGCCGTGATGTTCTGCCTGATGGACGTTTCCGGCTCCATGACCCAATCCACCAAGGACATCGCCAAGCGCTTCTTCATCCTGCTGTACCTGTTCCTCAAGCGCAGCTACGACAAGATCGAGGTGGTATTCATTCGTCACCACACCAGCGCCAAGGAAGTGGACGAGGAGGAGTTCTTCTATTCACGGGAAACCGGCGGCACCATCGTCTCCAGCGCATTGAAAATGATGCAGGAAATCATGGCCGAGCGTTATCCGGTCAACGAGTGGAACATCTATGCGGCCCAGGCCTCGGACGGCGACAACTGGAACGATGATTCGCCGGTCTGCCGTGACATTCTGATCAACCAGATCATGCCGTTCGTCCAGTATTTTTCCTACGTCGAGATCACGCCTCGCGAACATCAGGCATTGTGGTACGAATACAACCAGGTGGCCGAAGCCTTTGCCGATTCGTTCGCCCAGCAGCAACTGGTGAGCGCGGGGGATATCTACCCGGTATTCCGCGAACTCTTCCAGCGACGCATGGCCAGCTGAGGTACGCAGCATGAAACGACAGCCCATTTCCACCGGCTCGGAATGGACCTTCGAGCTGATCCGTGCCTACGACCGCGAAATCGGTCGGATCGCCGAAGGCTACGCGCTTGACACCTATCCCAACCAGATCGAGGTGATCACCGCCGAGCAGATGATGGACGCCTATGCCTCGGTGGGCATGCCGCTGGGCTATCACCACTGGTCCTATGGCAAGCATTTCCTCAGCACGGAAAAGTCCTATTCGCGCGGGCAGATGGGCCTGGCCTACGAAATCGTGATCAATTCCGACCCCTGCATCGCCTATCTGATGGAAGAAAACACCATCACCATGCAGGCCTTGGTCATCGCTCACGCCAGCTACGGACACAACAGTTTCTTCAAGGGCAACTACCTGTTCCGCACCTGGACCGACGCCGGTTCGATCATCGACTACCTGGTCTTTGCCCGGCAGTACATCACCCAATGCGAGGAACGCCACGGCATCAATGCGGTGGAAGACCTGCTCGATTCCTGCCATGCGCTGATGAACTACGGCGTGGACCGCTACAAGCGCCCCTATCCCATCTCCGCCGAAGAGGAACGGCGCCGTCAGAAGGACCGCGAAGAACACCTGCAAAAGCAGATCAACGATCTCTGGCGCACCATTCCCCGCGCCTCAGGCAAAGGCGATGAAGAGGACGACGACCAGCGCTTCCCGGTCGAGCCGCAGGAGAACATCCTCTACTTCGTCGAGAAACATGCGCCGCTGCTCGAACCGTGGCAGCGCGAGATCGTGCGCATCGTGCGCAAGATCGCGCAGTACTTCTATCCCCAGCGCCAGACCCAGGTGATGAACGAAGGCTGGGCGACCTTCTGGCACTACACCCTGCTCAACGATCTCTACGACGAGGGCCTGGTCACCGACGGCTTCATGATGGAGTTCCTGCAGTCGCACACCAGCGTGATCTACCAGCCGGGCTTCGACAGCCCTTACTACAGCGGCATCAATCCCTACACGCTGGGCTTCGCCATGTACCAGGACATCCGCCGGATCTGCGAAAAACCCACCGAGGAGGATCGCCACTGGTTCCCCGATATCGCGGGCAGCGACTGGCTGACCACGGTGAAATTCGCCATGCAGAACTTCAAGGACGAAAGCTTCATCCTGCAATTCCTCTCGCCCAAGGTGATTCGCGACCTCAAGCTGTTCAGCATTCTCGATGACGACCACAAGGAAGAACTGCTGGTGCCGGCGATCCATGACGAGAGCGGCTACCACACCATCCGCGAACTGCTGGCCGCACAATACAACCTCGGCAACCGCGAACCCAACATTCAGGTCTGGAGCGTGGACCGGCGTGGCGACCGCTCGCTGACCCTGCGCCATCAGCAACACGACCGCAAACCCCTCGGCGGCTCCACCGAAGAAGTCCTCAAGCACCTGCACCGCCTCTGGGGCTTCGATGTCCATCTGTACTCCATGCAGGACGACAATCGGGTAGCCACCCACCATATGCCGCCCAGAACCGAGGCAGAGCCCGAAACCAGATTTCCCGGTCTGAATCTGGCGGCAAGGCAATAAGGCTGGAGGCGGCGCTTTTGTGGGAGCGGTATGCACGCGGCCATCGCGGGAGGGGCCTTAGCAGGCCTTTGAAAAACTACCTGCGTTGGCAATACTGCGTTAAAAACAGGCTCGGACTGCTCATTTAGGCCACTAAACTCCGCGTCCTCGCCTGTTTTTGCCTTGTCTTGCCTGCCTCTACTACGTTTTTCAACGGCCTGTTAGCCGCGACCGGAACCACACCGATGCTCGGGAAGCGCTTCGCGGACAAGTCCGCTCCCACAAAAGCAGGAGTGCTCCGCCAACACATAACGGGGACATAGCCAGAAGTGTACGGCCCCTAGCCTGGCTTAGCCGAAGGCACAATCCAGGTCATGCCTTGTCGGCTTCCCCACCTTTATCCTTTATCCTCCGCCCCAACGGAGGAAGGCATGCAAATCTACAAAGTCGGCGGGGCGGTGCGTGATCGGTTGCTGGGGCGTCCCGTAACCGAGGTGGACTGGGTGGTGGTCGGCGCCAGCGCCGAGCAGATGCAGGCGCTGGGTTATCGCCCGGTAGGCGCGGATTTCCCCGTGTTCCTGCACCCAAAAACCGGCGAGGAGTATGCGCTGGCCCGCACCGAGCGCAAGAGTGGCCGCGGCTACGGCGGCTTCACCTTCTACGCCAGCCCCGACGTCACCCTGGAAGAAGACCTGATCCGCCGCGACCTCACCATCAACGCCATGGCCGAGGATGAACAAGGTCGGCTGATCGACCCTTACAACGGCCAGGCCGATCTCGCCGCGCACACCCTCAGGCACGTATCGCCCGCCTTTGCCGAAGACCCGCTACGGGTACTGCGCGTGGCCCGCTTTGCGGCGCGCTATGCCGAACTGGGGTTCGGCATAGCCGAGGAAACTCTGGCGCTGATGCGTCAGCTGGCCGACTCGAACGAGCTGCAGGCCCTCACCCCGGAACGCTGCTGGAAGGAAATTTCCCGCGCCTTGATGGAGCCGCGCCCCGACGTGTTCGTGCAGGTACTGCGCGATTGCGGCGCCCTCGCCGTGCTGTTTCCCGAACTCGATGCCCTGTTCGCAGCGCACAGCGGCAGGGGCAAGCGTCTGCTCAAAGTGCTGCGACAGTGCGCCCACCATGAACAGCCACTGGCCATTCGCTGGGCCTGCCTGCTGCATGACCTGAGCCAGGGCCGTGCGCCTGAACTGCGCCTGATCGAGGCCGTGAATGCGCGCTACAAGGTCCCGCGCGACTGTCAGGAGCTGGCCCTGCTGGTCGGTGAGTTCCACAGCCAAGCACACCGGGCGCTGGAACTGGGCGCGGCAGAGTTGTTCAACCTGCTGCTGCACTTCGACATCCACCGCCGCCCCGAACGCTTCGAACAGTTCATTGCCGCCTGCGAAATGATCGCTTGTTCCGAATCACGGGCGTATCCACCAAGCGCCTGGCTGCACACAGCCGCAACCAGCGTCAGAGCGGTGGAAGCGAAATCGCTGATCGAGCAGGGCTACAAGGGCGCGGAACTGGGCGAAGCCCTGAAACGCGAACGACTCAAGGCAATCGAGCGTTTAGTGGCCTGCCAGCTCTGACCGGGGGTTCGCGGACAAGTCCGCTACAGCAGTGGTCTGGCACAGACTTCGTCCGCGGGAGCGGCCCTGGCCGCCAATGGGAGCACAGGCGTAGCGACTGACGGCGAGGCCATCTCACCTCCCACGTCTATTTGCAGCCTGAGGTTGCCTGACCCGAATGCGCCTGCAGCAACGCCAGCGGCGTCAGCTCGGTCTCCCGCCAGCGAAAGGCCGTTGGCCACAGCTGCTGGTCGATCCGTGCCGCCTGCCAAAGCTCGGCGAAAGTCTGTCCAGCCACGGGATGCCGCATCTCGGGCGCCAGCAGGGCCAGCGGCCAGAGCACGAAGGCATTCTTCAGCACCTCCGGGCGCGGCAACTCCAGGCCGTGGAAATTGCCCACCTGATCGCCGTACATCAGCACGTCGATATCCAGCGGCAGCCCCTTGCGCTCGGGGGCGTAGCGGCCATTGTCCGCCTCGATGAACTTGAGCCGGCGGTCCAGTTCCATCAGCGGCAGCTCGGTCAGGCCAGCCACCGCCAGATTGAAGAAATTGTCACCCTTGTAGCCCACCGCATGACTTTCAAAGACCGGCGAGCAGCGCATGTCACCCAGCAATTGGCTCAGCGCATCGAGCCCGGCGCTCAGGTTGCGCTTGCGCCCGACATTACTGCCGAGCCCAAGCAATACGGGTATCAGCGACATCCGCGCTCGATCTCCACGCCCAGCGCCGAAGCGCGGGCATTGACGCCCGGTTTGGTTACCCGCAGGCGCAGCCAGGGAATGCCGAAGCGCTCCATCAGGCACGCCGCGAGGCGCTCGGCGAAGGTCTCGACCAGCTCGAAGCGGGCGGTCTGCGCGAAATGGTCGATAACCTTGGCCACCTCGGCATAATCCAGCGCCTTGTCCAGCTCGTCATTCTGCGCAGCGGGACGAATATCCCAGCCCAGGGTCAGATCCAGCCGCAGGCACTGCCGAATACCGCGCTCCCAGTCATAGGCGCCAATCAGCGTATCCACTTCCAGCCCTTCGATGAAAACTGTATCCACGCACCTCTCCCCACGGCATGAACATTCACCATGCCGTTGGCAGATCGTTGAAAACACAGGCGAGGCCGGTAAGACTAAGCTGTTTTTAACGAAGTATTGCCAACGCAGGTTGTTTTACAGCGGCCTGTTAGACTCTGGGACCCCTGCCCCGGATGTAATTTCATGTTCTGGCAACTGACACTGCTCGCTTACCTGATCGGATCACTGTCATTCGCCATTCTACTCAGTCGCTTGGTCGGGGCACCCGATCCACGTGGCAGTGGCTCGGGCAATCCTGGCGCGACCAACATGCTGCGGCTGGCTGGCAAGCGCCTGGCGATCGCCACGCTGTGCGGCGACCTGCTCAAGGGCCTGCTGCCCGTCCTGCTCGCCGAAGCTCTGGGGCTGCCGCTCGAGCAGCAAAGCTGGATCGCACTGGCAGCGGTGCTCGGTCACCTGTACCCGCTGTATTTTCGTTTTCGCGGAGGCAAGGGCGTGGCCACTGCAGCAGGCGCCCTGCTCGGGCTCTATCCCCCCGCCGCGCTTCTCGCGCTGACCGCTTGGCTACTGGTGTTCAAATTCTCCCGCACCAGCTCACTGGCCGCGCTGGCCGCGTTGCCGCTGTGTCTGCCACTACTCGCCTGGCAGCGCCCCGACAGCCTGCTGCCGATGGCCTTGCTGGCCAGCCTGATCATCTGGCGGCATCGCAGCAATCTGCGCGACCTGATGGCCGGACGCGAAAGGCATTTTTAAATCGCAGCCTGCTGCTCGCAACTCGGCAGGCTCTCCATCGGCCAGCGTGCCTGCACCTTGATCGCCAGGTCTTCATGCTGCCCAGCCAACAGGCGCTGGCAACCGGCGTAGGCGATCATCGCACCATTGTCTGTACAGAAGCGTGGTCGCGCATAGAACACCTGTCCTTTCCGCTCGGCGAGCATGCTTTCCAGGCTTTGCCGCAAAGCCTGATTGGCGCTGACGCCGCCAGCGATCACCAGCGTATTCAGTCCCGTCTGCTGCAGGGCGCGCCGGCATTTGATCGTCAGCGTTTCGACCACCGCCTGCTGGAAGGCCTGGGCGATGTCACAGCGTGTCTGCTCACCCTCATCACCGGCATCGCGGCAGCGCTGCCAGGTAGTCAGGGTGGATGTCTTCAGGCCGCTGAAACTGAAATCCAGCCCCGGACGGTCGGTCATCGGGCGCGGGAAGACGAAGCGCCCCGGCTTACCGCGCTCGGCCAACGCGGCGATTTCAGGGCCGCCCGGATAGCGCAGCCCCATCAGCTTGGCGGTCTTGTCGAAGGCTTCACCGGCGGCGTCATCCACCGACTCGCCCAACAACTCATAGCGGCCAATGCCGTCGACGCGCACCAGTTGCGTATGGCCACCGGAGACCAGCAAGGCAACGAACGGGAACGCCGGGGGCTGCTCTTCGAGCATCGGCGCCAGCAGATGGCCTTCCATGTGGTGCACGCCAATCGCCGGCACACCCCAGGCAAAAGCCATCGCCTGTGCGCAGGAGGCACCGACCAGCAAGGCGCCGACCAGACCGGGACCGGCGGTATAGGCCACCGCGTCGATCTGACTCGAATCGCGCCCGGCCTCATTCAGCACCTGACGAATCAACGGCAGCATGCGCTTGACGTGATCGCGCGACGCCAGCTCGGGCACCACACCCCCATAGACGCGATGCAGATCGATCTGACTGAACAGCGCATCGGCCAGCAGCCCCTGTTCGCTGTCATAGAGCGCGACACCGGTTTCGTCGCATGAAGTTTCCAGCCCCAGCACCAGCATTGGGTGTGTAACCTACAGAAAGCGAATGAAGCCGCGCATGATAATCGCCGCAGCCGCGAAACGGGAACAACCGCTGATGCTTTTCGCTCAACGGCCTTTGCATTCCTCGCAGCAAGGCGTTAACATCCGCAACCCTTAAAACCAGCGTGCTCGCTATCTTTGCCGAAGCGCGTTGTAACCGGTAAACAAGTGAAGGTACGTCCTGGATGCCCAACGTTAAAGTTAAAGAGAACGAACCATTCGACGTAGCTCTGCGTCGCTTCAAGCGTTCTTGCGAAAAAGCCGGTGTGCTGGCAGAAGTCCGCAGCCGCGAGTTCTACGAGAAGCCCACTGCCGAGCGCAAGCGTAAAGCTGCTGCCGCAGTCAAGCGTCACGCCAAGAAAGTGCAGCGCGAACAGCGCCGCAGCGTTCGTCTGTACTGATCCACGTACAACGAAGCCGCATAAAGCCCGGCGAATGCCGGGCTTTGCATTTGCGCCGAAAAAAGACTCCGCTTCGCCAGTTGGCGAATGGGCGGAGTTTTTTCATTTCCGCGCCACTCATCGCGAGCGTACTCTAAAGCCCCTATGGCCGGCCTGATTCCACAGTCCTTCATTGATGACCTGCTTAACCGCTCCGATATCGTCGAAGTGGTGAGTTCGCGCATTCAACTGAAAAAAGCCGGGAAGAACTACACCGCCTGCTGCCCGTTCCACAAGGAAAAGACCCCCTCGTTCAGCGTCAGCCCCGACAAGCAGTTCTACTACTGCTTCGGTTGTGGCGCAGGCGGCAACGCCCTTGGCTTCATCATGGACCACGACAGCCTGGACTTTCCCCAGGCGGTCGAGGATCTGGCCAAGCGCGCCGGCATGGAAGTGCCCCGCGAGGAAAGCGGCCCCGGCCGCAAACCCAGGCAGCCGGTCGACTCGCCGCTTTACCCGCTGCTCGATGCCGCCGCCGACTATTACCGCCAGGCGCTGAAGAATCATCCGGCCCGCAAGGCCGCCGTGGAATACCTGAAAAGCCGCGGCCTGTCGGGGGTGATCGCACGCGACTTCAGCCTCGGCTTCGCACCGCCCGGCTGGGACAACCTGATCAAGCATCTTGGCGGCGACAGCCTGCAACACAAGGCCATGCTCGACGCCGGCCTGCTGATCGAAAACGCCGAAACCGGGCGCAGCTACGACCGCTTCCGCGACCGCGTGATGTTTCCCATCCGCGACAGTCGCGGGCGCATCATCGCCTTCGGCGGACGGGTGCTGGGCGACGACAAGCCCAAATACCTCAACTCGCCGGAAACCCCGGTATTCCACAAGGGCCAGGAACTCTACGGCCTGTACGAAGCCCGCAAGGCCAACCGCGATCTCGACGAGATCATGGTCGTGGAGGGCTACATGGATGTCATCGCGCTGGCCCAGCAGGGCTTGCGCAACGCGGTCGCCACACTCGGCACCGCCACCAGCGACGAGCACCTCAAGCGCCTGTTCCGTGTCGTCCCCAGCGTGCTGTTCTGCTTCGACGGTGATGCAGCCGGGCGCAAGGCCGCCTGGCGCGCACTGGAATCGACCCTGCCCAACCTGCAGGATGGCAGGCGCGCGCGCTTTCTGTTCCTGCCCGAAGGCGAAGATCCGGACAGCCTGGTTCGCCGTGAAGGCACCGACGCCTTCCTCGCCCGCATCCAGCAGCAGGCACAGCCGCTGGCCGACTATTTCTTCCAGCAGCTCAGCGAGGAAGCCGACCCGCGCTCACTGGAAGGCAAGGCCCACCTGGCCACGCTGGCAGCACCGCTCATCGAAAAGATTCCCGGCACCAACCTGCGCACCCTGATGCGTCAGCGCCTGGGTGAAATCACCGGCCTGCACGGCGATGCACTGCAACAGATAACCACTGCAGCGCCAACCGCAGCGCCCCACTACGATGACAACGCCTATTACGACGCCAGCACCGGCCACGAGGAAGACACCTGGTACGCGCCGCCAGAGCCTGCCCAGCCCAGGCGCGGCGACAAGAAAGACAAAGACTGGAAAAAGGACTGGAAAAAATCCGGCCAGCGGCCAGACTTCAAGGCACGAGGCCCACGCACTCCCACCAGTGTCGAACCTCCGGCACTGACCACCCTGCGCACCCTGCTGCATCATCCCGAGCTGGCACAAAAGGTCGAAGATGCCAGTAATTTTGCCGCAGAAGACGATACTTACGCCCAACTGCTGGTCGCCCTGCTCGGCACCCTGCAAAAAAATCCAAAGCTGCGCAGCCTGCAATTGATCGCTCGCTGGCACGGCACCGACCAAGGGCGTCTTTTACGCGCCCTGGCGGAGAAAGAATGGCTGATCTCGGCCGATAACCTTGAACAACAGTTTTTCGACACCATAACTACCCTGGCCGCCAGACAACGCGAACGCAGCCTCGAAACGCTGCTGCGCAAGGCCCGCCAGGGCGAGCTCAGCGCAGAGGAAAAGGATCAGCTGCGCAATCTCTTGAATCGCAACGCAACACCCACTAAAGGGTCCCTCTAAAAACATAGGCGAGGCAGTCAAGACAAAGCGCAACGACCAACGGGAATAACAGCCGCAGGCTGGCCCGAAGGGCGAGCAAAACAGGCAAGGACGCGGAGTTTAGTGGTCTGAATGAGCAGTCCAAGCCTGCTTTTAACACCGTATTGCCAACGCAGATAGTTTTTAGAAGTGCCCTAAATCGACCTCAACTGGCGCGTGAGGTCCCTGCTCGGCTATAATGCTCAGCTTGTTTTCAGCCCGCCAGAACCGTCAGTGGATAGGGTTATATGTCCGGAAAAGCGCAACAGCAGTCTCGTCTCAAAGAATTGATCCAGCGTGGCCGTGAGCAGGGTTACCTGACTTACGCTGAGGTCAATGACCACTTGCCGGAGGATATTTCCGATCCGGAACAGGTGGAAGATATCATCCGCATGATCAACGACATGGGTATCAATGTATTCGAGGTTGCCCCGGATGCCGATGCCCTGTTGCTGGCCGAAGCCGATACCGATGAAGCCGCTGCCGAAGAGGCCGCCGCGGCTCTCGCTGCCGTGGAAACCGACATTGGCCGTACCACCGACCCGGTGCGCATGTACATGCGCGAAATGGGCACGGTCGAGTTGCTGACCCGCGAAGGCGAGATCGAAATCGCCAAACGCATCGAGGAAGGCATCCGCGAAGTCATGAGCGCCATCGCTCATTTCCCCGGAACCGTCGACAGCATTCTTGCCGATTACGACCGCGTCACCACCGAAGGCGGTCGCCTGACCGAAATCCTCAGTGGCTACATCGACCCTGACGACGACGGCGCCGCCGCACCTCAGGAAGTCGAGCCCGTCACACCTCCAGCGGCCGCAAAGCCTGCAGCCGACGGCAAGGAAGAAGACGAGGAAGACGACTCCGAAACCGAAGAGGAAGAAGGCGATGGCGGCCCGGACCCGGAAGTTGCCCGCGTACGTTTCGGTGCCGTTGCCGAACAGCTGGAAGTCGCCAAGAAAGCTTTGAAAAAGCATGGTCGCGGCAGCGAGCAGGCAACCGATGCCCTGCAGGAGCTGGCCATCCTGTTCATGCCGATCAAGCTCATTCCTAAGCAGTACGACGCATTGGTCGAGCGCGTGCGTGACGCTCTGAACCAGATCCGTGCGCAGGAACGCGCCATCATGCAGCTTTGCGTACGTGACGCCCGCATGCCGCGCGCCGACTTCCTGCGCCAGTTCCCCAACAACGAGACCGACCTCGACTGGGCCGACCAACTGGCCAGCGGCAAGAGCAAGTACGCCGAAGCCATCGGCGCACGCAAGGAAGACATCCAGCGCTGCCAGCAGAAGCTGATCGCACTGCAGGACGAATGCGAACTGGCCATCGCTGACATCAAGGACATCAACCGCCGCATGTCCATCGGCGAAGCCAAGGCTCGCCGGGCGAAGAAAGAGATGGTCGAGGCCAACCTGCGCCTGGTTATTTCCATCGCCAAGAAGTACACCAACCGCGGCCTGCAGTTCCTCGACCTGATCCAGGAAGGCAACATCGGCCTGATGAAGGCGGTGGACAAGTTCGAATACCGTCGCGGCTACAAGTTCTCCACCTACGCCACCTGGTGGATTCGCCAGGCGATCACTCGCTCCATTGCCGACCAGGCGCGGACCATCCGCATCCCGGTGCACATGATCGAGACGATCAACAAGCTCAACCGCATCTCCCGCCAGATGCTGCAGGAAATGGGCCGCGAGCCCACGCCCGAAGAGCTGGGCGAGCGCATGGAAATGCCCGAGGACAAGATCCGCAAGGTACTCAAGATCGCCAAAGAACCGATCTCCATGGAAACCCCCATCGGTGACGACGAAGACTCGCACCTGGGCGACTTCATCGAAGACTCCGCCATGCAATCGCCCATCGACGTGGCGACCGTGGAGAGCCTCAAGGAAGCCACCCGCGACGTCCTCTCCGGCCTCACCGCACGGGAAGCCAAGGTCCTGCGCATGCGCTTCGGCATCGACATGAACACCGACCACACGCTTGAAGAGGTGGGTAAGCAGTTCGATGTCACCCGCGAACGCATCCGCCAGATCGAAGCCAAGGCACTGCGCAAACTGCGCCACCCGACGAGAAGCGAGCACCTGCGCTCCTTCCTCGACGAGTAACCAAAACCCCCGGCCAAAACCGGGGGTTTTGCTTTCCACCACGCAAAGCAGCCGTCTCACACAGCTTCGCTTGGCGCACCCGCAACACCCCCGGTATAATCCGCCGGCCTCTGAGGGCCTATAGCTCAGTTGGTTAGAGCAGAGGACTCATAATCCTTTGGTCCACGGTTCGAGTCCGTGTGGGCCCACCAACTCCAAAGCCGCGCATTGCGCGGCTTTTGTCTTTTTGCCGGTTGCTCAGTACCGCACCGTTACCCAGACCGGCACCGTCCAATCCTCGGCAGTAAAATTCCTTTCTGTCTCGCTAATAACCAAAACGCATATAAACATCGTTAAAGGTTTCTGGACACTCTAAGTCGAGCCCCCTATCGTGCGCACGGGCCGCCCGTCGGCCTGCTCCGTTGTCGGCACGCTAAGGAAACCCATGCTCCCTGAATCGCTGCAGCTTTATTTCGTCTGCGCCGTGCTGGTGTGGGTGCTGGTGTCTTTCGTGCGCGAGAGCTGGAGCCCGGACATCGTCGTGGCGATCGCGGTGGCGGTGCTGCTCGCGGCGCAATTGCTGGCGCCAGCGGAGGTGCTGGGGGTGCTGTCGAACTCAGCGCCGGTGACCATCGCCTGCATGTTCGTGATTTCCGCAGCACTGGAGCGAACCGGCTGCATCGATGCGCTGGGCAACTGGCTGGGCGATCTGGTGGGCACCAGCCCGACTCGCGTACTGGCTGGCCTGACCATCACTGCGCTGGTGATTTCCGCCTTTCTCAACAATACCCCGGTGGTGGCGATCCTCACGCCGGTGGCGATTTCCCTGGCCCGACGCGCTGGCACCACACCTTCCAAGCTGCTGATTCCGCTGTCCTACGCGACCATTCTTGGCGGCACGCTGACGATGATCGGCACCTCGACCAACATCCTGGTGGATGGCGTCGCGCGCAAGGCTGGATTGGCGCCCTTCGGCATGTTCGAGATCACCGCCGCCGGGGCAGTGCTTTGCGCGGTCGGCATGCTCTATATGCTGACCCTGGGCAAGCGCTTGCTACCCGAACGCGACACCCTTTCCAAACTGCTGGGCCCGCGCCTGGATCGCACCTTCATGACCGAACTGCGGGTGCCGTCCAGCTCGCCGGTGATCGGCAAGAGCATCGCCGAGGCCAACCTCAACGGCGGCAGCGGCCTGCAGGTACTGCAGATCAATCGCGGGGCCAGCCTGTTCAGCCGCCCGGAGCATGATTTCGCGCTGCAGGCCGGCGATCTGCTGATCATTCACGGTCAGGTCAAGGATGTGGTCGAGCTGCGCGGCAGCGGCCATCTGGCCTTCAATCGCGGTGACGCCTTCGAGACCATCAGCAGCGATGACGTGACGCTGGTCGAGGCCATCGTTGGCCGCGATTCGCGCTTCAGCCACCGCCCCATGCGCGACCTCGACCTGTCGGCGCGCTATGGCATCAACGTGCTCGCCGTGCATCGTCAGGACGAGAACATCCAGGGCAATTTCGACGACTTCGAACTGCAGTTCGGCGACGTCATGCTGGTCGAAGGCTCGGCCACGCAGATCAAGCGCTTCGCCGACAACGGCGGGTTGATCAGCCTCAACACCGTGCAGGAGCGCGCCTACCGCCGCGACAAAGCACCCATCGCGATCATCATTACCATGGCGGTGATGCTGCTCGCCGCGCTGGGCGTGATGCCCATCGAGGGCTTGGCGATCATCGGCGCGGCGGTGGTGCTGGCGACGCGCTGCCTGGATGTCGAAGATGCCTACAAGGCGGTGGACTGGAAGATCCTCAGCCTGATCTTCGGCATGCTGGCGATCAGCGTGGCCATGGACAAGGTGGGACTGGTGGAGCTGATCGTCTCCAGCGTGGTCACCCTCACGCCCTGGGCCGGCCCGCTGTTCATGCTCTCGTTTCTCTATCTGTTCACTTCGGCCCTTACCGAAATGCTGTCGAACAATGCAGTGGCGGTGCTGGTCACCCCCATCGCCATCGGCCTGGCGCAGCAGATGGGCGTCGATCCGCGCGCGTTCGTGGTGGCGGTGATGTTCGCCGCCAGCGCCAGCTTTGCCACCCCCATCGGTTATCAGACCAACACCTTCGTCTATACCGCCGGCGGCTATCGCTTCACCGATTTCCTCAAGGTTGGAATTCCGCTGAATGTGCTGCTCTGGGGCGCGGCAACGCTGGTGATTCCGTGGTTCTGGCCGCTGGTCCCGGTGTAAACAGCCGCCTTGCCGCAGATCATTGACCCTTCCGGCGATTGCTTACATGCTCGCGGCTTTTCAGACAAGAACAAGGAACGCGCATGAAACTGGAAACCCTGGCCATCCATGCCGGCTACAGCCCCGACCCGACCACCAAGGCCGTGGCCGTGCCCATCTACCAGACCACCTCCTACGCCTTCGACAGCACCCAGCATGGCGCCGACCTGTTCGATCTGAAGGTGCCGGGCAACATCTATACCCGGATCATGAACCCGACCAACGATGTGCTGGAGCAGCGCGTCGCGGCGCTGGAAGGTGGCGTCGCGGCACTGGCGGTGGCCTCGGGCATGGCGGCGATCACCTATGCAATCCAGACCATCGCCGAAGCCGGTGACAATATCGTCTCGGTGGCCAAGCTCTACGGCGGCACCTACAACCTCTTTGCCCATACCCTGCCACGCCAGGGCATCGAGGTGCGTTTTGCCCCCCATGACGACATCGCCGCACTGGAAGCGCTGATCGACGGCAACACCAAGGCGGTGTTCTGCGAGTCCATCGGCAATCCGGCGGGCAATATCATCGACATCCAGGCCTTGGCCGATGCCGCGCACCGGCATGGCGTGCCGCTGATCGTCGACAACACCGTGGCCACGCCAATCCTCTGCCGCCCTTTCGAGCATGGCGCCGATATCGTCGTGCATTCGCTGACCAAGTACATGGGCGGCCACGGCACCAGCATCGGCGGCATCGTGGTGGATTCCGGCAAGTTCCCCTGGGCCGAGAACAGTGAACGCTTCGCGTTGCTCAACACGCCGGATGTCTCCTACCACGGCGTCAACTACAGCGAAACCTTCGGCGCAGCGGCCTTTATCGCCCGCTGCCGCGTGGTGCCGCTACGCAACATGGGTGCGGCGCTGTCACCGTTCAACGCCTTCATGATCCTCCAGGGCCTGGAAACCCTTGCATTGCGCATGGAGCGTCATTGCGAGAACGCACTGAAAGTTGCCGACTACCTGCAACAACATCCGCAGGTGGAATGGGTCCGGTACGCCGGCCTGGCGGATCATCCCGAACATGCCCTGGCGCAACGCTATACCGGCGGTCGCCCGGCGGCGATCCTGTCCTTCGGCATCAAGGGCGGCTTCGATGCCGGCGCGCGGTTCATCGACGCGCTCAATCTGGTGGTGCGCCTTGTGAACATCGGCGATGCCAAATCGCTGGCCTGTCATCCAGCCTCGACTACCCACCGCCAGCTCAACGATGAAGAGCTGCAAAAGGCTGGCGTGCCCCGTGACATGGTGCGGCTGTCCATCGGTATCGAGCATATCGACGACATTCTCGCCGACCTGTCCCAGGCGCTGGAAGCGTCCAGAGGCTGAGACCCGCGGGGCGGCGTCTCGGTCCGCCCCGCTTTTATTTGCCTCGTGCCAAGCCCGCTTGGATAATGCCCGCACTTCATGGCGGTAATCGATCCGCCAACCAAAAGGCTGGCGAACAAGCCGGTGGGCATTCGCGTGATTCAATTCGATATCGATCAATGGCAGGCCTGGGCTCCGGGTCTGGCGAATATTGACGATTGGGCGACCTGGGCTCGCGACCCATGCTGCCTCGAAAATGATGACGAGCCGGACGTCAGCTTTCTGCCGGCCATGCAACGACGGCGCCTGAGCCGCCTGGCGCGCATGGCCTTCGCGGTGGCCACGCCGCTGGCGCAAGGTCAGCCACCGATGCCGCTGGTGTATGCCTCGCGCCACGGTGAAACACCGCGCACCTTCGCCATCCTCAGCGATCTGGCCCGCGAAGAAGCCCTTTCCCCTACGCAATTCAGCCTTTCGGTACACAACGCCATCATCGGCCTGTGGTCGATCCAGCAGGGCGACGGCAGCGAAATGACCGCGCTGGCAGCCGAAGGCGACGGGCTGGAACACGCCATGCTCGAAGCCGGCCTGCTGCTGGCCGAAGGTGCGCCCTCGGTGCTGGTGGTGGTCGCCGAAGACCGGCCACCCGCCGCCTACGGGCCCTGGATCGATGACGTGCCCTTTCCCTATGCCGTGGCGCTGCGCCTCACATCCGGTCAGCGCTGGCGACTGAGCCTTGAAGCGGGCAACGATGAGCAGCAGCCAACCCCCTGGCCCCATGCGCTGGAACTGATCCGCATGCTGATCGACCAGCAACCCCTCCGTCAGCAACAATGGAAGAAACGTCGATGGACCTGGCAGAAGACGCTCTGAATCGGCGCCCCAGCCCGCCGTGGCTGTGGCGCCTGATCGCCACCGGCCTGTCCTTTCTGCTGTTCGGCGTGGGCGGGCTGATCTTGCGGCTGGTGGTGTTCCCGCTGCAGTCCCTACTGCCCGGAGACACCCTGCGCCAGCGTCTGCGTGCCCGCAAGACCGTCAACCGGATGTTCTGGCTGTTCGTCCAGTTCATGTATCGCAGCGGCGTGCTCACCTACCAGATCGAGGGGGTCGAGCGCTTGGGCAGGCCCGGCCAGTTGATCATCGCCAACCACCCTTCGCTGATCGACGTGGTGGTATTGATCGCGCTGATTCGTGATGCCAACTGCGTGGTCAAGCAGAGCCTCTGGGACAACCCCTTCACCCGGGGGCCGATCCGCGCCGCGCAGTACATCAGCAACAACGGCAGCGCAGAAATGCTCGACGAAGCCGCCGAGGCGCTGCAGCAGGGCCAGACATTGATCATCTTCCCCGAAGGCACCCGCACCACGCCGGGCCAGGCGCCGCAGTTTCACCGAGGTGCTGCCGCCATAGCCCTGCGCGGTGCGCGGCTGGTCACGCCCGTGGTGATCAGCGTGACACCGACGACACTGACCAAGGCCGAGCCCTGGTACCGCATTCCGTCACGGCGATTTCATTTTCACTTGCAGGTCGGCGATGATATCGACCCACAGACGTTCGCCTCACGGGGCGCGGCGCCGATCGCTTCGCGGCAACTCAACGACCATCTGCACCGACACTTCATAAAGGAGCTCGCACTCGATGAGCCAACTACAGCTTGAAATCAAGCGCCTGATCATTGATGCCCTGGGTCTGGAAGACCTCACACCGGATGATATCGCAGCCGACCAGCCACTGTTCGGCGAGGGGCTGGGCCTGGACTCCGTGGATGCGCTGGAGCTGGGTCTGGCCATCCAGAAGCGCTTCGGCATCAAGATCGACGCCGACGCCAAGGACACCCGCAAGCACTTCGCCAGCATCGACAGCCTGGCCGAGTATGTCAGCGCCAACCGCGCCGTCGCCTGAGGAGGTCATCACGTGAACAGCCGCAACGAGATTTTCCTGACCCTGCGCGACGCGCTGGTCGAACTGTTGGAGCTGGAGCCCGAGCGCATCAGCCTGGAAGCCAACCTGTATCAGGACCTGGAAATCGACAGCATCGATGCCGTCGACCTGATCGACCATATCAAGCGCCAGACCGGCAAGAAGATCGCCGCCGAGGAGTTCAAATCGGTGCGTACCGTGGGTGATGTGGTCGAGGCGGTGTTCCGCCTGGTCAACGTCGAAACGGTCTGAGCCAGGTACTGGCTCGCCGATCAGCTTTCGGAAGCGACTCATGCGAACAGGCAAAGCGGGCAGTGGCCGGCTGATCGGCCTCGGCCTGCTGCTGGCCGGGCTGCTTTACCCATTCGCCGTCTACCTGGGCATGGAGCACCTGACGCCGCGAATGTTCGCCGCACTGCTCGGCGCACTCTGGCTGGCTCGCGCACTCGGCGCCCGGCAAAGCCCGCTGAGCCGCACGCTGAACATCACCGCACTGCTGTTCTGCCTGGCCTTGGCACTGGCCGACAGCAGCGCCCTGCTGCTGGGCTATCCGGTGCTGATCAACCTGGCCCTGCTCGGCCTGTTCGCCGGCAGCCTCTGCTCCGGCATGCCGATCATCGAGCGCCTGGCACGCCTGCAGGAGCCTGACTTGCCGCCCGCCGCCGTGCGCTATACGCGCAAAGTGACCTGGCTGTGGGTGGGCTTCTTCACAGTCAACGCGAGTATCGCCACGGGCCTTGCGCTCTGGGCGCCGCTGGCCTGGTGGACCCTGTATACCGGGCTGATCGCCTATCTGCTGATGGGGCTGCTGTTCGCCGGTGAATGGCTAGTACGCCAGCGCGTAAGGAAAGCGACATGAATTGGATTGCCTTGCAACACCTCCTCGACCAGACCCCGAACGAGCGCCCGGTCACACTGCAACCGGCGCTCGACCACGCCCAGCTACGCCAGCAGGCCCTGCGTCTGGCCGGCGGGCTGCAGGCCCGTGGCGTGCGCCGTATCGCGGTGCATCTGGAGGATGCCGCCGAGCTGGCCGTGGCCCTGCTGGGCGCCTGGCGTGCCGGCGTGACGGTGCTGCTGCCCGCCGACCTGCAACCGGCCAGCCGCGCCCGCCTGCAAGGCCAGGCCGAACTCTGGCTGACAGACCGCGAAGGCGATACCCGCCTGGACGAACTCTTTGCCGAGCCGCTCGCAGGCGCCGAGCTGGATCTGGACCAGTGCCGGCTGGTGCTCTGCACCTCCGGTTCCAGCGGCGAGCCCAAGCTGATAGACAAGCAACTGCGCCCGCTGGCCAACGAAACGCAAATCCTCGAAGCACAATGGGGCCGCGAGCTGGGCGAAGCCTGCATCATCGGCAGCGTGGTCGCGCAGCACATCTACGGCCTGCTGTTTCGCGTGCTCTGGCCGCTGTGCGCCGGGCGCCTTTTCCTGCGCCGCGCACTACCGTTTCCCGAAGATATCCAGCTGGCCAGCCGCGAGCAGGCGCAGTTCTGCTGGGTAGCCAGCCCGGCGCTGCTCAAGCGCATGGGTGACAACCTCGACTGGCCGGCGCTGCGCAGCGTGCGCCGGGTGTTTTCCTCCGGCGGCCCACTGCCCGCTGAAGCCGCGACGCGCCTGCAACAGCACCTGGGCCAGGCTCCGACGGAAATCTACGGCAGCTCGGAGACTGGCGGCATTGCATGGCGCCAAGGCGGCACGCTCTGGCAGCCCTTCGAAGGCGTCGAGCTGGGCCAGGACGAACAGGGCGCGCTGCGCATCGCCTCGCCCTGCCTGCCGCCCAGCCATGTCGAGCAGACCGCCGACGCCGCCCGAATCGAGGTCGATGGCCGCTTCGAGCTGCTGGGCCGGCTGGATCGCATCGTCAAGCTGGAAGAAAAACGCATCTCCCTGCCCATGCTGGAGAAGGCGCTGGCCGAGCACCCGTTGGTCAGCGAGGCGCGCTTCGGCGTGATCGAGGAAAGCCGCGCCTACCTCGCAGCCCTGGTCGCCCTGAGCGACGACGGTCTGCATGCCCTGCGTAACGGTGGCCGACGCGCGCTGACCGCTACGCTGCGCAAGCACCTGGCCGCGCATTGCGAGGCACTGGCGCTGCCACGCCGCTGGCGGCTGGTGCGGCAACTGCCGTGCAATACCCAGGGCAAGCTGCCCCAGGCGCAACTCGACGCCCTGCTGCTAGCGCCGCGCACCCTGCAACCGGAACGCCTGAATATCAGCCAGACGGATGACCAGTGGCTGCTGGAGTTGGAAATCCCGGTCGATCTGGCCCATTTCAGCGGGCATTTCCCACAGACGCCGGTACTGCCCGGCGTGGTGCAGATCGACTGGGCGATAAGCCTGGCCCGCGAATTCATCTCCGGGCTGCCGCCCTGCTTCAGAGGCATGGAAGTGCTCAAGTTTCAGCAACTCGCCCGCCCCGGCGACCGCCTGCAACTGACGCTGCGCTTCGACCCGGAGCGCAGCAAGCTGCATTTCGCCTACCGCAACGGCGACGCCGCCTGTTCATCGGGACGCATCCTGCTGGGGCAACCAGCATGAGTAGCCTCACTCCACCGGCGCGGCAGCCCGATACCCACCAACAACAGTTGCCGCTGCCCATCGAGGACAATTTCAGGCCCTGCGCCGTGGTACCGGTCTACAACCACGAACGCAGCCTGCCCGAGGTCGTCGCCGCGCTGCTTGCCGAAGAGCTGCCGTGCATCCTGGTCGATGACGCCTCCCGCCCCGAGGCCGCACGGGTGATCGACGAACTGGCCAAGCATCCGCAGGTGCATCGGGTACGCCACGCGCACAACCAGGGCAAGGGCGCGGCGGTCACCAGCGGCCTGCGTGAAGCCGCGCGGCTGGGCTTTACCCACGCGCTGCAGGTGGACGCCGACGGCCAGCATGATCTGGCGGGCCTGGGGCTGTTCCTCGACCGCGCTTGCCAAGCGCCCGACGCCTTGATCTGCGGCTACCCGCAATACGACGACAGCGTGCCCAGGGGCCGCCTCTACGGGCGCTACCTGACCCACGTCTGGGTCTGGATCAACACCCTGTCGCTGTCGATCCGCGATTCCATGTGCGGTTTCCGCGTGTATCCGCTGGCGCCGACGCTGGCCCTGCTCGACTCGGTCGAACTGGGCCGGCGGATGGATTTCGACACCGAGATCCTGGTGCGCCTGCACTGGCGCGAGCAACCCATGGTCTGGCTGCCGACGCGCGTGCATTACCCGGACGACGGCATCTCGCACTTTCGCCTGTGGCACGACAACCTGCTGATCTCGCGCATGCACGCCCGGCTGTTCGGCGGCATGCTGCTGCGCGCGCCGGCGCTGCTGTGGCGGCGGTGGCGCGGATGAGTCAGGCGCCCCAACGCAGCGCGCACTGGGCCGCGCAACGCGAACGTGGCAGTTTCGCCCTGATGAAGCTCACCGTGCGCGTGGTGCGCCTGCTGGGGCGGCGCGCCATGACGCCGCTGCTGTACCTGATCGTGCTGTACTTCTATCTGTTTGGCCGCAACGCCCGCCAGAGCGCCTGGACTTATCAGCGCAATCTGGCGAGCTGGAGTGGCCGCAGCCACCTCGCCCCCCGCGCCGGATCGGTCTATCGGCAATTCATGGCCTTCGCCGATAGCCTGCTGGACAAGGTGGATGTCTGGGGCGGGCGCATCGGCTTCGATCAGCTCGATGTGGATGATCCCCAGAGCATTCGCCCGCTGATCTGGAACGGCGGCCAGCGCGGGCAGATGCTGGTGGGCGCGCACCTGGGTAATCTGGAAGTCTGCCGCGCGCTGGCCGAGATCGGCGGCAAGGTGAAGATGAACATCCTCGTCCACACCCGCCACGCCGAGCGCTTCAATCGCCTGCTGGAAGATTCGGGGGCGAACAACCTGCGTCTGATTCAGGTCAGCGAGCTGGACCCGGCGGTCATGCTGGAGTTGTCGCGCCGGCTGGATGCGGGAGAATGGCTGGCGATTGCCGGCGACCGCGTGCCGCTGCACGGCGCGCGCACCGCCACCGTGGACTTCCTCGGCCAGCCGGCGGCCTTTCCGCAGGGGCCGTGGCTGCTGGCCGGCTTGCTGGAATGCCCGGTCAACCTGCTGTTCTGCCTGAAGCATAGCCAGCGCTACCGGATTCAGCTCGCGCCCTTCGCCGAGCGTATCGAATGGCGCCGCCGCGAGCGCGACGCCATCGTGGCGCAATGGGTGCAACGCTATGCCGATGAGCTGGCGGCACGCTGCCTGCAGGCGCCGCTGCAATGGTTCAATTTCTACCCTTTCTGGACTACCCATGACCCACGCGACACCTGAGCCCGTTATCTTTGGCGAAAACCACCTGAGCATCGAGGATGTGCTGGCCGTGGCCGAGCGCCGCGCGCCCGCACAGCTGCAGGCCGACGCCGCGTTTCGCCGGCACATCGCCCGTGGCGCGCAGTTTCTCGACACCCTGCTCGACCGCGAAGGGGTGATCTATGGCGTGACCACCGGCTACGGCGACTCCTGCGTGGTGGCGGTGCCGCTGCATCAGGTCGAGGCACTGCCGCAGCACCTGTTCACCTTCCACGGCTGCGGCCTGGGCAAGCTGCTGGATGCCGAAGCGACCCGCGCCGTGCTCGCCGCGCGGCTGCGCTCACTGACCCACGGCATGTCCGGCGTGCGCATCGAACTGCTCGACCGCCTGCAGGCCTTTCTCGAACACGACATCCTGCCGCTGATTCCCGAAGAGGGCTCGGTGGGCGCCAGCGGCGACCTGACGCCGCTGTCCTATGTGGCCGCGACGCTGACAGGCGAACGCGAGGTGATGTACCAGGGCGAGCGCCGCAGCGCCGCCGAAGTGCACCGCCAGCTGGGCTGGACGCCGCTGACCCTGCGGCCCAAGGAAGCCCTGGCGCTGATGAACGGCACAGCGGTGATGACCGGTTTGGCCTGCCTGGCCTATGCCCGCGCCGATTACCTGCTCAAGCTGGCCACGCGCATCACCGCACTCAACGTGGTGGCGCTGGAAGGCAACCCCGAGCATTTCGACGAGCGCCTGTTCGCCGCCAAGCCGCATCCCGGCCAGAACCAGGTCGCCGCCTGGATTCGCCAGGACCTGGCGATCGATGCGCCAACCGCATCGCTCCATCGTTTACAGGACCGCTACTCCATCCGCTGCGCACCGCATGTGCTTGGCGTCCTGGCCGACAGCCTGGGCCTGCTGCGCCAGTTCATTGAGACCGAACTGAACAGCGCCAACGACAATCCCATCATCGATGCGGAAAACGAGCGCGTGCTGCACGGCGGGCATTTCTATGGCGGCCACATCGCCTTCGCCATGGACAGCCTGAAGAACCTGGTGGGCAACGTCGCCGACCTGCTCGACCGCCAGCTCGCGCTGCTGGTCGATACCCGCTACAACCATGGCCTGCCGAGCAACCTTTCCGGCGCGCCGACGGCCACCGCGATGATCAACCACGGCTTCAAGGCGGTGCAGATCGGCGCCAGCGCCTGGACCGCCGAGGCCCTGAAGAACACCCTGCCGGCCAGCGTCTTCTCGCGCTCCACCGAATGCCACAACCAGGACAAGGTCAGCATGGGCACCATCGCCGCCCGCGATGCGCTGCGCAGCCTGGAGCTGACCGAGCAGGTGGCCGCAGCCACGCTGATCGCAGCGAACCAGGGTGTCTGGCTGCGCCAGCGTGACGAACAGGCGCGGCCGTTGCCCGCGCCGCTGCGCGAGATGCATGCCCAGCTGGGCAAGGACTTCCCGCCGCTGATCGAGGACCGCGCGCTGGAGGGCGAGCTGCGCCTGTGTCTGCAACGTATCCGTGACCGGCATTGGGGGTTGTATGACTTGTAGGAGCGGGCCATGTCCGCGATGCTTTTGCGTTGTGCCGTTCGCGGGCGTGGCCCGCGCCTACCAGGAGCCTCGTCATGCGTAAGACTGGCGTATTGCAGGCCGAGGTGGAAATCCTCGTGCCCTTCTTCGACGTCGACTCGATGGACGTGGTCTGGCACGGCCATTACATCAAGTACTTCGAAGTGGCGCGCTGCGCCCTGCTCGAGCGCATCGGCCACAACTACCTGCAGATGCGCGAGGCCGGCTATGCCTGGCCGGTGATCGACGTGCAGCTGCGCTACATGCGCGGCGCACGTTTCAACCAGCGCATCATCGTGCGCGCCGACCTCGTCGAGTGGGAGAACCGCCTGAAGATCAACTACCTGATCAACGATGCCGAGACCGGCGAGCGCATGACCCGTGGCAGCACGGTGCAGGTCGCGGTGGAAATCGCCAGCCGCGAGATGCAGCTGGCCTCGCCGAAGGTCTTCGTCGAAGCCGTCGAGCAGGCGCTGGCATGATCCGGCGGCTGCTTCTTGTGCTGTGCCTGCTACAGGCAGCGCACGTCCATGCTTTCGATCTGGCGCAGCTCAGCCAGCAACTGCGCGAGCCGGTAGTGATCCGTGGCCAGTTCGTTCAGGAAAAACACCTGCGCGCCCTGCCCCTGCCGCTGGTCAGCCGTGGCCAGTTCGTGCTGGCCCGCGACCACGGCCTGCTCTGGCTGCTCCAGGCGCCCCTGCAGCAGGATTACCGCATCACTGACGCGGGCATCGCCCAGCGAACGGACAGCGGCTGGCAGGCAGCCACCCAGCAGGGCGCGACGGAGCGTCAGAACGAGCTGTTCCTGGCCGTGCTCGGCGGCGATGCCGAGGCGCTGCAACGTGACTTCAACCTCGATCTGCAGGGCAGCAGCGATGCCTGGACACTGACCCTGACACCACACGCCAAGCTGTTGCAGCAGATATTCACCGCCATCCACATCCAGGGCAGCGCCACCGCCGAGCGTATCGAACTGCGGGAAACCCAGGGCGACAGCACCCTGTTGCTGTTGGAAAGCCTACAGGTCGATGACCAGCTGAGCCCGATCGAGCAGCATGACTTCACCTACTGACGAGGCGCTCAGGCTGCCACGTCTGATCCCTATCCTGTTCGCCGTCGCCCTGCTCGGGCTGGTCGGCCTGACCGCCTGGCAATGGCGCGACGGCCCGCCGGTCACCGCCAACCTGCTGCAGCTGCTGCCCAGCGGCACGCCGGGCGAGCTGGAACAGCGGGCCGAAGCACGCATGCAGGAGCCGCTGAACCGCGACCTGATGCTGCTGGTGCGCCATGCCGACACAGCAACCGCCGCCACGCTGGTCGACGAGATCAGCGACACGCTGGAGGCCAGCGGCCTGTTTGCCCAGGTGCGGCACTCCGTAGACGCCGATCTCTCGGAAATCCGCCAACAGTTGCTCGCCCAGCGTCTGGCGCTGCTCGACACGGCAAGCCGTGAAGCACTGATCGCAGGGCCCGATGCCTTCATCCAGCAACGCCTGCAACGCCTGTACAACCCCTTCGAGGGCAGCGGACTGGTGCCCGTCGAGCAGGACTGGTTCGGCATCGCCGACCTGGCGCAACGGCAGCTGCCGCAACCGGGCAATGTCCGGGCCGGGCCGGATGCGCAACTGCTGGCCGAATACCAGGGCCAGCGCTGGGCCGTGATCCATGCGCAGACTCACGGCGACGCCTTTGACGAACGCCTGCCGCTGCAGGTCGAGAAACTGGTGAGCGATATCCGCCTGCAGGTCGAAACCGCCCAGGGCGAACTGCTTGCCGCCGGCGGGCTGCTTCATGCCGCTCACGGACAGCGCCAGGCGCGGGAGGAAGCCAGCCTGATCGGCAGCCTCTCCCTGCTCGCCACCCTCGCTCTGCTGCTGGTGCTGTTTCGCACTCCGCGTGTGCTGCTGATCGTGCTGCCGGTGGCGGTAGGCGCGCTCAGCGGCGCGGCGGCCTGCATCGCGCTGTTCGGTCAGATCCATGTACTGACGCTGGTGCTGGGCGCGAGCCTGGTGGGTGTGAGCATCGACTTTCCGCTGCACTACCTGTCCAAGAGCTGGACCCTGCAACCCTGGAACGGTCATCTGGCGCTGCGCCTGACGCTGCCGGGGCTGGTGCTGGCGTTGCTCACCAACGTCATCGGCTACCTGGCGATGGCCTTCACGCCATTCCCGGCACTGGGCCAGGTGGCGGTGTTTTCCGCCGCCGGGCTGACCGGCGCCTTTGCCTGCGCCACCTGCCTGCTGCCCTGGCTATTGCGCGCGCCGTTGCGGCCCTGGCCGGCGCCGCTGGGCTGGGCCGAACGCGCGTTGCGTCTGCGCCAGACGTTACTGGGGCGCATCGCCACGCCCTGGCTGCTGGCCGCCTTCGCCCTGTACTGCGCCTTCGGCGTGCCGCACGTCTCGTTCACCGACGATCTGCGCCAGTGGGTCAGCCGCGCCCCGGTCTTGCAGCAGCAGGCCCAGCGCATCGGCGAGATCAGTGGTTTCCAGCCCACCAGCCAGTATTTTCTGGTGCGGGCGGCAACGTCCGACGAGCTGCTGGCAAGCCAGCAAGCCCTGAGCAGCCGCCTCGATGAGCAGGTGGCCGAAGGCAAACTCTCGGGCTACCTGGCGCTCAGCCAGATCGCCGCGCCCGCCACCGCGCAGAAGAGTCTGCAACTGGCCCTGCCGCATCTGCTCGCAGCCGGCACGCCGCTACTGGCACTGGGCGTGGGTCCCGAGCGGCTGGAGGCGGAACTGGTTGCGTTGCAGACACAGCCGATTGCCGAGCTGGAACAGGTCCTGGCCGGCCCGCTGGGCGAGCCCTGGCGCCCGCTCTGGCTGGGCCGTCAGGACGATGGTTCCGTGGCCGGTCTGATCAGCCTGCAGGGGTTGAAGGACAGTGCCATCCTGGCGGGACTGGCCGAGGACCTTGACGGTGTCGACCTGATCGACCGTCCCGCCGAGCTGAACCGCCTGTTCGCCGAAACCAAGACCCAGGCCGCCGCGCTCAAGCTGGTCGCCGCCGGGCTGATCCTCATCCTGCTCTGCCTGCCCTTCGGCTGGCGTGGCGCCGCGCGCTGCCTGGCCGTGCCGTTGCTGGCCGCCCTCGGCAGCCTGGCCAGCCTCGGCTGGCTGGGCCAGTCGCTGACCCTGTTCGGCCTGTTCGGTTTGCTGCTGGTCACCGCCATCGGCGTCGACTACGCCATCCTGATGCGTGAGCAGGTCGGTGGCGCCGCCGTAAGCCTGGTCGGTACGCTACTGGCCGCCGTCACCACCTGGCTGTCGTTCGGTCTGCTGGCGCTGTCGAGCACACCGGCGGTGAGCAATTTCGGCCTGGCCGTGAGCCTCGGCCTGCTGTTCAGTTTCCTGCTGGCGCCCTGGGCCAGCCCATCGCAACCCCAACCAAAGGCAAGGAGCCAGTATGGCGCCGCTTGATTCGCAACAACATGAAGTCGTGATTATCGGTGCTGGTCCTTCCGGCTCCATCGCCGGCGCGCTGCTCAAGCGCAAGGGCCATAAGGTGCTGATTCTGGAACGCCAGCGCTTCCCGCGCTTTTCCATCGGCGAGAGCCTGCTGTCGCACTGCCTGGACTTCATCGAGGAAGCGGGCATGCTCGAAGCGGTGCAGGCCGCCGGCTTCCAGACCAAGCACGGTGCAGCCTTCGGCTGGGGCGAGCGCTACACCGAATTCGATTTTCGCGACAAGTTCACCGAGGGCCACGGCAGCACCTATCAGGTGCAGCGTGCCGATTTCGACAAGCTGCTGGCCGACCAGGCCGAACTGCAGGGTGTGGAAATCCGTTACGAGGAAGAGATCATCGCGGCGGATTTCGCCGGCGCTCGCCCGCGCCTGCAGGTGCGCCGCAATGACGGCAGCGACTATCACATCGAAGCGGCCTTCGTCCTCGACGCCAGCGGTTATGGCCGTGTACTGCCACGCCTGCTGGACCTGGAAGCGCCTTCGAGTTTCCCGGTGCGCCGCGCGGTATTCACCCACATCGAGGATCGCATCGACGACCCGCAGTTCGACCGCGAGAAGATCCTCATCACCACCCATCCTGAGCTGCGTGACGTCTGGTACTGGACCATCCCCTTCAGCAACGGGCGCTGCTCCCTCGGCGTGGTCGCCAGCGCCGAGCGCTACGAGGATCGCCCGCTGGATCTGGATGCCTGCCTCAAGGAGTTCGTCCATGAAGCGCCGAACCTCAGACGCATCCTCAAGAACGCCGAGTGGGATACCCCGGCACGGCTGATCGGCGGCTACTCGGCCAACGTCAAGGCGCTGCACGGCCCCGGCTTCGCCCTGCTGGGCAACGCGGCGGAATTTCTCGACCCGGTGTTTTCCTCCGGCGTGACCATCGCCATGCGCTCGTCGAGCATGGCCGCCGCCACGCTGCATCGCCAGCTCTCGGGCGAGACGGTGGATTGGGAGAGCGAGTTCGCCATCCCGCTCAAGCGCGGCGTGGATACCTTCCGGACCTATGTCGAGGGTTGGTACGATTGCAGCTTCCAGGACGTCATCTACTACGAACACGCCCAGCCGGAGATCCGCCGGATGATCAGCTCGATCCTCGCCGGCTATGCCTGGGACGAAAAAAATCCTTATGTCGCCGAATCCAAGCGCCGCCTGCGGGTACTGGCCGAACTCTGCCGTGGCGAGCGATAAGCCCTTTGGCCTCGCCTGGCTGGCGCTGCTGCTCCTGCTGAGCGGCTGCGCCAACCCGTTGCCGCTGCCCAGCGAACAGCCGCGCCTGCAATTGCCGATGCAACTGCATATCCAGCAACGCAGCGCCGACGGCAGTCATGACCAGTTGCTGGTGATCCAGCAAGAACCTCAGGCTCTGCGCTGGACGCTGCTGACCCCGCTGGGCACGCCGCTGGCGCGGCAGTTGCTGGTCGATGATCAGTGGCAGGCGGATGGCCTGCTGCCGCCCAATCCCCAGGCCCGCGCGCTGTTCGCCGCGCTGCTGTTCGCGCTCACCCCCAATGACCAGCTGGAACGCCTGTATGCCGGGCAGGACTGGAGCCGGCAGGCTGATACGCGTCGGCTGACTCACTGGCAGGTTCGCTACGCACGGGAGGGCCGCTTTCAGCTCGACGCGGGCGGCGGGCTGTCCTATGGTGTCGCCCCCCTCGACGACGGAGCCCGACCACGATGAGCGCCTACCTCAACGCCCTCGGCGTGATCTGCGCGCTGGGCCGCGGCAAGGCCGAGGTGGCCCGGCGACTGCTGCAGGGCGATGGCTCGGGCATGCGCCCCTGGCCGGTTCTGGTCGCTGGGCGCAGCTTGCCGGTCGGTGCAATCAGTGCCGAGCTGCCATCACTAAGCGATGCCACCCTGCGCGATGCGACACGCAACAATCGCCTGCTGCTGGCTGCCGTCGAGGAAATCCTGGAGGAAATCACCGAGGCTATCGAGCGCTTCGGCCCGGCGCGGATCGGCGTAGTGCTGGGCACCAGCACTACCGGCATCCAGGAAGCCTCTCAAGGCATTGCCGGCCTGATTCGCGACGGGCAGCTGCCGCCCAGCTATCACTACGGCCACCAGGAACTTTCGGCGCCGGCGAGCTTTCTCAGCGAGCGCCTGGGGCTTGCCGGCCCCAGCTATTGCATCTCCACCGCCTGCACCTCCGGGGCGCGCGCCTTGCAGAGCGCGAAACGGCTGCTGGACGCGGGCATTTGCGATGCGGTGCTGTGCGGTGGTGTCGATAGCCTCTGCGACCTGACTCTGCAAGGTTTCAGCGCCCTGGAGGCGACCAGCACATGCATCTGCAATCCGTTTTCAGCCAACCGCGACGGCATCAATATCGGCGAGGCGGCAGCGCTGTTCCTGATGACCCGCGAGCCTGCACCCATCGCCCTGCTCGGCGCTGGCGCCAGTTCCGACGCCCATCATATTTCCGCCCCCGACCCCGCAGGCCGGGGCGCCATCGAAGCGATGCACAAAGCGCTGGCCAACGCTGAAACCCCAGCGCAAAGCATCGGTTACCTCAACCTGCACGGCACCGCCACGGCGCACAACGACGCCATGGAAAGCCGCGCCGTCGAGGCGGTGTTTCCCAAAGGCGTGCCCTGCTCATCGAGCAAGCCGCTCACCGGCCACACGCTGGGCGCGGCTGGAGCGCTGGAAGCGGCGTTCTGCTGGCTGACGCTGTCCGGATTCAATGTCGCGCAACAGTTGCCGCCCCACCTCTGGGACGGCCAGCAGGACCCCGACCTTCCCGCGCTGGAGCTGGTCGCCGCTGGCACACCGTTGCGTGTCGAGCGCCCACGGCTGATGATGAGCAACTCCTTCGCTTTCGGCGGCAACAACATCAGCCTGATCCTGGGAGAGACACCATGATCGCCTGGCCGATTGCCGAGCTGTTGCCCCATGCGGGCGACATGATCCTGCTCGATGGCGTCGAGTCGTTCGATGAGGACAGCGTGACGACCCGCCTGACAGTACGCCCCGGCCTGCTGAGCCAACCCGACGGCGGCCTGCCGGCCTGGGTCGGCATCGAGATCATGGCGCAGAGCGTCGCCGCCTTCGCCGGTTGCCAGGGGCGCCGGGCCGGCCTGCCGGTGGAACTGGGCTTTCTGCTCGGCACCCGCAACTATCAGTGCAACGTCGAAGCCTTCCCGCCCGGCAGCGAACTGCGCATTCGCGCCAGTCGCTCGCTGCAGGACGACAGCGGCATGGGTGTTTTCGAATGCCATCTCGACGGCCCCGGCATCCATGCCGAGGCCCGTCTCAATGTGTTCCGCCCGCCCGAAGTGGCGCGCTATCTGGAAGAAACCCGTTCATGAGCGAAACCATCCTGGTCACCGGCTCCAGCCGTGGCATTGGCCGCGCCATCGCCCTGCGTCTGGCCCGCGCCGGCCACGATATCGTCCTGCACTGCCGCGCCCGCCGCGATGAAGCCGAAGCCGTTCAGTCAGACATCCAGGCGCTGGGGCGCCAGGCGCGCATCCTGCAATTCGACATTGCCGACCGCGCCACCTGCCGCGAGCAGCTGGAAGCCGATATCGAGGCCCATGGCGCCTATTACGGCGTGGTCTGTAACGCCGGCCTGACTCGCGACGCGGCCTTTCCGGCGCTGACCGACGAGGACTGGGACCAGGTGCTGCGTACCAACCTGGACGGTTTCTACAACGTCCTGCAGCCACTGACCATGCCGATGATCCGCCGCCGCCAGCCGGGGCGCATCGTCTGCATCACCTCCGTGTCGGGCATGATCGGCAATCGCGGCCAGGTCAACTACAGTGCTTCGAAGGCCGGGGTAATCGGCGCGGCCAAGGCGCTGGCAGTGGAGTTGGGCAAACGCCGGATCACCGTCAACTGTGTTGCGCCGGGGCTGATCGACACCGAAATGCTCGACAAAGACCTGCCCATCGAGGAGATGCTCAAGATGATTCCCGCACAACGCATGGGCACGCCCGATGAAGTCGCCGCTGCGGTCAATTTCCTGATGTCGCCAGAGGCCAGCTACATCACGCGCCAGGTGCTGGCCGTCAACGGCGGGCTGTGCTGATGAAACGTGTGGTCGTCACCGGCATGGCCGGCATCACTTCCCTGGGCAGCGACTGGGCCGGCATCGAAGCCAACTTCAGCGCCAACCGCAGTGGCATCCGGCGTATGGACGAGTGGGATCGCTTCAGCGAACTCAATACGCGCCTGGCCGGGCCGGTGGATGACTTCGCCGTACCCGCGCACTGGACGCGCAAGCAGTTGCGCAGCATGGGCCGTGTCTCGCGCCTGTCGGTCAAGGCCGCCGAGCAGGCCTTGCAGCACGCCGGCCTGCTCGACGACAACAGCATCCGCGATGGCCGCATGGGCGTCGCCTGTGGCTCGTCCACCGGCAGCACCGAGGAGATCAAGGCCTTCGGCAACATGCTGCTCAACTCGGTGGCCGACGGGCTGAATGCCAACTCCTACATCCGCATGATGCCGCACACCACTGCGGCCAACATCAGCATCTTCTTCGGCCTGACCGGCCGGGTGATCCCCACCTCCAGCGCTTGCACCAGCGGCAGCCAGGGCATCGGCTACGCCTATGAAGCGATCAAGTTCGGCCGCCTGCCGATGATGCTCGCCGGTGGTGCCGAGGAGCTGTGCGCCACCGAGGCCATGGTCTTCGACGCGCTCTATGCCACCAGCCTGAAGAACGACGCGCCGCACACCTCGCCGCGTCCCTACGACAGCGGCCGCGACGGCCTGGTGATCGGCGAAGGCGCCGGCATGCTGGTGCTCGAAGAACTGGAACACGCCCTCGCGCGCGGCGCCACCATTCATGCCGAGCTGATGGGCTTCGGCAGCAATGCCGACGGCTGCCATGCCACCAAGCCCGAACAGGCCACCATGCGCCGCGCCATGGAGCTGGCGCTGGAAGATGCCGGCCTGGCACCGGAGGCCATCGGCTACGTCAACGGCCACGGCACCGCCACAGAACAGGGCGACATCGCCGAAACCCAGGCGACCCAGGCGCTGTTCGGCTCGCGCATGCCAATCAGCTCGCAGAAGAGTTACCTCGGTCACACCCTGGGCGCCTGTGGCGCGCTGGAATCCTGGTTCAGCATCGAGATGCTGAACCAGGATCGCTATATTCATACACTGAACCTCGACAGCATCGACCCGCGCTGTGGCGAGCTGGATTACCTGGTCGGCGCGCCGCGCAACATGCAGCATGAATACGTGATGAACAACAATTTCGCCTTTGGCGGGATCAATACCTCGCTGATCTTCCGCCGTTGGTCCTGATTGAAAACGTTGGCGAGGCAGGCAAGACAAGGCAAAAACGGCTGAAGAAGCGGAGTTTAGTTTCTAAATGAGCTTTCTGAGGCCGTTTTTAACGCAGTATTGCCAACGCAGGTAGTTTTCCAAACACCGCAAGGAGATGAACAATGAAAAAAACCACATGGATCAGCGCGGCACTCGTGCTCTGCGCCCTGCCCGGCATCAGCCAGGCGCGCGATACCACCCATTACCTGCCCTTCGATGAAGTCGTGGCCGAAGCCACCGCGGCGGGCCGGCTGGATGGCAGCGTGAAGTTCTACCTCGCCAAGCGTCCAGCGGGTGCGCAGATCGTGCGCAGCGGCGTGACCACCAGCAAGAAAACCAATGCCTTCAACAAGACTGACGAAGCCGCCTGCAGCTGGGCCCTGCAGTCCGCGCTGATCGGCCTGGAAAAATCAGCCAAGGCCGCTGGCGCAAACGCCGTAGTGGACATCGTCAGCAACTACAAACACGTCGAGTACAAGGACAGCAGCAAGTACGAGTGTCACGCCGGTGCAGTCATGGCGGGCGTCGCCCTCAAGGCGAACTTTGCCAAGGTGAAGTAAGCAGCGAAGCAGCTGTGCAGGGCGGATCGCGTTTCAGCGATCCACTGGCGCAGTCATGGTGGATGCAGGAGGCGGCATCCCCTATGACTGCTTTGCCAAATTAGAGTAAACGCCCTGCTCCTCGGCTCCCGACCGTCGGGCAGGCCCCTGGCAAGCCGACATCCCTCGAACGAACAAGTGGACCCGCGAGTCAACAGAGCAGAGCCCAATCCCTTTGGAGACTGCCATGTTCGGAACCAAACCGTCCCACAAGTTCGAAGTGAACTACATCTTCCAGAACGATCCGCGCTCGCAGATCATCGAATCGGACGGGGACAGCCTTTCCCAAGGCGAGGCGGCCCGGCGCCTGATCGAACACCACAACGCCGATGCCGAGAACAGCCTGGTCATGCCCGATGCACAAGCCGACGAAACCGAGCTGCTGCGCCAGGCCGAGGTCGTGGGAATCACCGACATCCGGGTGACCCAGCTGGTGCATGAGCATGAGGCCGGCACCACCCCAGGTCATTATCAGCAGCCTTAGCGAGGCTGGAGGCTGGAGGCTGGAGGCTGGAGGCTGGAGGCTGGAGGCTGGAGGCTGGAGGCTGGAGGCTGGAGGCTGGAGGCTGGAGGCGAATCAGTATGCAAACCGACTCCAAACGCCCATCAAGCCTTTTCGTCTAGCCTTCCAGCCTCCAGCGCTTCTATCGGCTTATCCCCTCTTATCGATGGTATTGCGCCGACAGTTCGTGCACTGCCCCGAAGAAGGCCTTGGCGTTTTCGGGATCGACTTCCGGCGTGATGCCGTGGCCCAGATTGAACACATGGCCGGCGCCATGGCCGTAGGCCGCCAAGATGCGTGCAACTTCAGCGCGGATCGCTGCGGGGCTGGAATAAAGCACCGCCGGGTCCATGTTGCCTTGCAGCGCCACCTTGCTACCCACCCGCGACCGGGCACTGCCGATGTTGCAGGTCCAGTCGAGGCCCAGCGCTTCGGCGCCGACATCGGCCATGGATTCGAGCCACAGGCCGCCACCCTTGGTGAAGAGAATCACCGGCACGCGGCGGCCTTCATGTTCACGGATCAGCCCATCGACGATCTTCTTCATATAGGCCAGCGAGAACTCGCCATAGGCCGCATCAGAGAGGCTGCCGCCCCAGGAATCGAAGATCTGCACCGCCTGTGCACCGGCCAGGATCTGACCATTGAGGTAGCTGGTCACCGACTGCGCCAGCTTGTCCAGCAAGGCATGCATGGCCTCGGGATCGTTGTAGAGCATGGCCTTGCTCTTGCGGAAGTCTTTCGACGAGCCACCCTCGACCATGTAGGTGGCCAGCGTCCACGGGCTGCCGGAGAAGCCGATCAGCGGCGCGCGACCATTGAGTTCGCGGCGGATGGTGCGCACGGCATCCATCACATAGCCCAGGTCCTTCTCCGGGTCCGGGATCGGCAGCGCCTCGATATCGGCCATGCCGCTGACGTTCTTTTTGAAGCGCGGGCCTTCACCGGTCTCGAAGTACAGCCCTTGGCCCATGGCATCGGGGATGGTGAGGATGTCGGAAAAGAGAATCGCCGCGTCGATCTGCGGATAGCGATCCAGCGGTTGCAAGGTAACCTCGCACGCCAACTCCGGATTCTTCATCAGACTCACGAAATCGCCGGCCTTGGCACGGGTGGCGCGGTATTCCGGCAGGTAACGCCCGGCCTGCCGCATCATCCACACCGGGGTGACGTCGACAGGCTGCTTGAGCAGGGCACGAAGGAAACGGTCGTTCTTCAAGGCAGTCATGTCTGGGTTCCAGCAAAAAAGTGCCGAGCATTGTCGCAAAGCCCATGACAAAAGGCACGGCGGGTGCCGTGCCTTTTATGATCACCTTGATTCAGGTCAGATAGGGCGGAGCTGCAAGCTGTCCTCGGCTTTTGTAGGTCGTGTTAGCCGCAGGCCTAACACGACATGCAAGACGTGGACTTTCGCAGTGCCTGGAAGTCTGCTCTACACCTCCAGGAAATCCAGAATTCCTTCCGCCGCCTGACGCCCCTCAAAGATCGCCGTGACCACCAGATCGGAACCGCGCACCATGTCGCCGCCGGCGAAGATCTTCGGGTTGCTGGTCTGGTGCTTGAACGTGCCCATTTCCGGCGCGATCACTCGCCCCTGAGCGTCGGTCTGGATGTCCTGAGCGCCGAACCAGTCGGCCGGGCTCGGGCGGAAGCCGAAGGCGATCAGCACCGCATCGGCCGGGATCACCTCTTCGGAGCCGGGAATCGGCTCCGGGCTGCGACGACCCTTTGCATCCGGTTCACCCAGGCGGGTCTCCACCACCCTGATGCCTTCCACCCGGCCTTCGCCAACGATGGCGATGGGCTGGCGGTTGAAGAGGAACTTCACCCCCTCTTCCTTGGCATTCTTTACCTCGCGACGCGAGCCGGGCATGTTCGCCGCATCGCGACGATAGGCGCAGGTCACGCTCTTGGCGCCCTGGCGGATGGAGGTGCGGTTGCAGTCCATCGCGGTGTCACCACCGCCGAGCACCACCACCCGCTTGCCTCTCATGTCGATGAAGTCTTCCGCGCTCTTCTCGAAGCCGAGGTTGCGGTTGACGCTGGCGATGAGGAAATCCAGCGCGTCGTGCACGCCCGGCAGGCCCTCGCCGGGGAAGCCGCCCTTCATGTAGGTGTAGGTGCCCATGCCCATGAACACGGCGTCGTAGTCGGCCAGCAGCTGTTCGATGCTGACGTCCTTGCCCACTTCGGTATTGAGGCGGAACTCGATGCCCATGCCGCTGAAGATTTCGCGACGGCGGCTGAGTACGCTCTTCTCCAGCTTGAACTCGGGAATGCCGAAGGTCAGCAGGCCGCCGATCTCCGGGTTGCGGTCGAACACCACCGGGGCCACGCCGTTGCGCACCAGCACGTCGGCACAACCCAGGCCGGCCGGGCCGGCGCCGATGATAGCGACACGCTTGCCGGTCGGCTTGACCTGGGACATGTCCGGCCGCCAGCCCATGGCGAAGGCGGTGTCGGCGATGTATTTCTCCACCGAGCCGATGGTCACCGCGCCGAAGCCGTCGTTCAGGGTGCAGGCGCCTTCGCACAGGCGATCCTGCGGACAGACGCGGCCGCAGACTTCCGGCAGGGTGTTGGTCTGGTGGGCCAGCTCGGCGGCGGCGAGGATGTTGCCCTCGGACACCAGCTTGAGCCAGTTGGGAATGTAGTTGTGGACCGGGCACTTCCACTCGCAGTACGGGTTGCCGCAACCCAGGCAGCGGTGTGCCTGCTCGCATGCCTGCTGCGGCTTGAAGGGTTCGTAGATCTCGACGAATTCCTTCTTGCGCTGGCGCAGCAGTTTCTTCTTCGGATCCTTGCGCCCGACCTCGATGAACTGGAAGTCGTTGTTCAGACGGTCAGTCATTTTCTTAAACCTCATAACAGCAGCGGCAAGCTTCAAGCTGTAAGCCGCAAGACGATCACGTTGGGTCGGCAAACCCGGAACTGCTTTTGCCTGCAGCTTGGGGCTTGCCGCTTGCAGCTGCCTTATTGCGGATTCGCGCGGGTGCTCGACAGCAGCGACGCCAGGTTGGCCGCCTTCGGCTTGACCAGCCAGAAGCGGCGCCAGTAGTCGTCCAGGTCTTCCAGCAGTTCGGCGCCCCATGCGCTGCCGGTCTCGGCCACGTATTCGCGTAACACGCCCTGCAGGTGGCTGCGGTAGGCCTCCATCGCCTCGCCGGTGATGCGCTGCAGGTTGACCAGCTCATTGTTCACCCGGTCGATGAAGCTGTTGTCCATGTCCAGCACGTAGGCGAAGCCGCCGGTCATGCCCGAGCCGAAGTTGTGCCCGGTCTTGCCCAGCACGCAGACGAAACCGCCGGTCATGTATTCGCAGCAGTGGTCGCCCGTGCCTTCCACCACGGTATGGGCGCCGGAGTTACGCACCGCGAAACGCTCACCCGCGGTGCCGGCGGCAAACAACTTGCCGCCGGTGGCGCCGTACAGGCAGGTATTGCCGATGATCGCCGAGTCCTTCGAGCGGAAGGCGCTGTCCTTCGGCGGCGTGACCACCAGCTTGCCGCCGGTCATGCCCTTGCCCACGTAGTCGTTGGCATCGCCTTCCAGATAGAGGTGGAGGCCGCCGGCATTCCAGACGCCGAAGCTCTGCCCGGCTGTGCCCTTGAAACAGAAGGTGATGGGTGCGTCCTTCATGCCCTGGTTGCCATGCACGCGGGCGATCTCGCCGGACACGCGGCCGCCGATGGAGCGGTCGCAGTTGCCGATCTGCAATTCGAATTCGCCGCCGCTCTTGGCGTCGATGGCTTCGCGCGCCAGGCTGACCATCTGCTCGGCCAGCAGGCCCTCGTCGAACGGCGGGTTCTTCTCCACTTGGCAGTATTGCGGCTTGTCGAGCGGAATCCGGTCGCTGCCCAGCAGGGGCGTGAGATCCAGATGTGCCTGCTTGGCGGATTCGCCGGGCAGGATTTCCAGCAGATCGGTACGCCCGATCAGCTCCTGCAGGCTGCGCACGCCGAGCCTGGCCAGCCACTCGCGGGTTTCCTCGGCGACGAAGGTGAAGAAATTCACCACCATGTCCACGGTGCCGATGAAGTGGTCCTTGCGCAACTGGTCGTTCTGGGTGGCGACGCCGGTGGCGCAGTTGTTCAGGTGGCAGATGCGCAGGTACTTGCAGCCCAGGGCGATCATCGGCGCGGTGCCGAAGCCGAAGCTCTCGGCGCCGAGGATCGCCGCCTTGACCACGTCGAGGCCGGTTTTCAGACCGCCGTCGGTCTGCACCCGGACCTTGCCGCGCAGGTCGTTGCCGCGCAGGGTCTGGTGGGTTTCGGCCAGGCCCAGCTCCCAGGGCGAACCGGCGTAACGGATCGAGCTCAGCGGCGAGGCGCCGGTGCCGCCGTCGTAACCGGAAATGGTGATCAGGTCGGCGTAAGCCTTGGCGACACCGGCGGCGATGGTGCCGACACCGGGTTCGGCCACCAGCTTCACCGACACCAGCGCCTTGGGGTTGACCTGCTTGAGGTCGAAGATCAGCTGCGCCAGATCCTCGATGGAGTAGATGTCATGGTGCGGCGGCGGCGAAATCAGCGTCACGCCCGGCACCGCGTAGCGCAGCCTGGCGATCAGGCCGTTGACCTTGCCGCCCGGCAGCTGCCCGCCCTCGCCCGGCTTGGCGCCCTGGGCCACCTTGATCTGCAGCACTTCGGCGTTGACCAGGTATTCCGGCGTGACCCCGAAACGACCCGTGGCCACCTGCTTGATCTTCGAACTGCGTGCGGTGCCGTAGCGGGCCGGGTCCTCGCCGCCCTCGCCGGAGTTGGAACGCCCGCCGATACGGTTCATGGCTTCGGCGATCGCTTCATGAGCCTCGGGTGACAGCGCGCCGAGGGAAATGCCGGCGGCGTCGAAACGCTTGAGAATCGCCTCCAGCGGTTCGACATCCTCCAGCGCCAGCGGCCGCTCGGCCACCTTCAGCTTGAGCAGATCGCGCAGCATGGACACCGGGCGCTGGTCGACCAGCGCCGTGTACTCCTTGAACAGTCCGTAGTTGCCGCTCTGCACCGCCTTCTGCAGCGCGCCGACCACGTCCGGGTTGTAGGCATGGTATTCGCCGCCATAGACGAACTTGAGCAGGCCACCCGGCTGGATCGGCTTGCGGTTGTTCCAGGCCTCGGCGGCCAGCGCCTGCTGCTCGGCTTCGAGATCGACGAAACGCGCACCCTTGATGCGGCTGGCAACGCCGCGGAAGCTGAGCGCGACCACTTCGTCGGCCAGGCCCACCGCTTCGAACAACTGGGCGCCACGATAGGAGGTGATGGTGGAGATGCCCATCTTCGAGATGATCTTCAGCAGGCCCTTGGAGATGCCCTTGCGGTAGTGCTTGAACACTTCGTAGAGATCGCCGAGCACTTCGCCGGTACGGATCAGGTCGCTGAGCACTTCATAGGCGAGGAAGGGATAGACCGCCGTCGCGCCGAAGCCGATCAGCACCGCGAAATGGTGCGGATCACGCGCGGTGGCGGTCTCCACCAGAATGTTGCAATCGCAGCGCAGACCGGTCTCGATCAGCCGGTGATGCACCGCCCCCACCGCCAGCGAGGCATGCACCGGCAGCTTGCCGGGCGCGATGTTGCGGTCGCTCAGCACCAGCAGCACCTTGCCGCCGCGCACGGCTTCCTCTGCCTGATCGGCGATATTGCGCACCGCGGCTTCGAGCCCGAGCGCTTCATCGTAGTTGAGGTCGATGACCAACCGCTCGAAGCCCGGTCGGTCGAGTTCCATGATGGTCCGCCACTTCGCCGGCGAGATCACCGGCGTGGTCAGGATCGCGCGGTTGGCGTGATCGGCGGTTTCCTCGAAGACGTTGCGCTCGGCGCCCAGGCAGGTTTCCAGGGACATCACGATGGCTTCTCGCAGCGGGTCGATCGGCGGGTTGGTGACCTGCGCGAACTGCTGGCGGAAATAGTCGTAGGGCGAACGCACCCGGCGCGACAGCACCGCCATCGGCGTGTCGTCGCCCATGGAGCCCACCGCTTCCTGGCCCTGCTCGGCCAGCGGGCGCAGCACCTGATCACGCTCCTCGAAGGTGACCTGGAACATCTTCATGTACTGCCTGAGCTGGTCGGCATCGTAGAAGGCCGAGCCATGATCGTTGTCGTCCAGGGTCGACTGGATGCGCAGCGCGTACTGGCGCAACCACTTCTTGTAGGGATGCTGGGATTTCAGCCGGTTGTCGATGTCGTCGGTGTGCAGCACCTGCCCGGTGTGAGTATCCACGGCCAGGATCTGGCCCGGGCCGACGCGGCCCTTGGCGATGACATCCTCGGGCTGGTAGTCCCAGACGCCGACTTCCGAGGCCAGGGTGATGTAGCCGTTGGTGGTGGTGACCCAGCGCGCCGGGCGCAGGCCGTTGCGATCGAGCAGGCAGATCGCGTGGCGTCCATCGGTGAGCACCACGCCGGCCGGACCGTCCCAGGCCTCCATGTGCATGGAGTTGTATTCGTAGAAGGCGCGCAGGTCCGGGTCCATGGTTTCCATGTTCTGCCAGGCCGGCGGAATGATCATGCGCAGACTGCGGAACAGGTCCATGCCGCCGGTGACCAGCAGCTCCAGCATGTTGTCCATGCTCGACGAGTCGGAACCGCTACGGTTGATCAGCGGATCGAGGCTTTGCAGATCCGGCAGTTGCTCGTTGGCGAACTTCAGGCGGCGCGCCTGGGCCCAGTTGCGGTTGCCGGTGATGGTGTTGATCTCGCCGTTGTGGGCGAGAAAGCGGAACGGCTGCGCCAGCGGCCATTGCGGCATGGTGTTGGTGGAGAAGCGCTGGTGGAAGACGCAGATGGCGGTGGCCAGGCGCTCGTCGCTGAGGTCCGGGAAGAACTGCGCCAGGTCCGCCGGCATCATCAGGCCTTTGTAGATGATGTCCTTGTCGGAGAAGCTGCAGACGTAGAACTGCTTGTCCTCGACCAGGGCCACTTCGGTCCGGCGACGGGCCATGAACAGTTTGATGCCGAACTCACGCTCGGACAGGCCTTCGGCACCGACGAATACCTGCTCGATACGCGGCAGCCGCTCCAGCGCCAAACGCCCCAGCACGCTGGTATCGACCGGCACCTCGCGCCAGCCGACCAGGTTCAGTCCTTGCGCGGCGATCTGCTCGTTGAAGCGCGCGCGGGCGGCATCGGCTTGGGTAATGTCCTGGCTGAGGAAGACCATGCCGACCGCGTAGAGGTCCGGCAGCTCGGCATCGAAGTGCTGGCGGGCCATGGCGCGCAGGAAAGCATCCGGCTTCTGCATCAGCAGCCCGCAGCCATCGCCGGTCTTGCCATCGGCGTTGATGCCACCGCGGTGAGTCATGCAGGTCAGTGATCGGATGGCTGTCTGGAGCAGGTGATGGCTCGCTTCGCCCTGCATGTGGGCAATCAGCCCGAAGCCACAGTTATCCTTGAACTCTTCAGGACGAAACAGACCTGCTCTCATAGGCGCTCCAGCTAAATACGTTGTAAATCAACCCCTTACCGGCCATACAGAGCGACGCCCCAAGATGGACGCGAGCAACGGGGGAGCAGTTTACAAAGCGAACTAGAACGAGACAAATATTTTTTGCAAGCCCCAAAAAGGTGCATTGCGCACTTTTTTGGGGCATTTATTTAACGTGCGCGGTCAATTTCCTGTTGCACACTGGAAAAGTTTCGTATCCAGGGTTTTCCTGCCTGCAAGGCCGGCGGCAACGTCTTGATCGCCTGGGTCGCCGCGTTGCGGCTGGAGAAGCTGCCATGCGTGACCACGTAGAGCGGCTTGCCTTCATGCAGCTTGGTGAAGTAGCGGTAGTCGTTGCCGTACTGCTGCACCAGTGCCTTGGCATTGCCTTCGTTGCGGGTGCCAAGAATCTGTACCAGGTAGTTGCCGGCAGGCTGGCTGCCATACCAGCCCGATGCCGCAGCGGGCGCGGGCCGCGCAGGCTCGCGCGGAGCTGGAGCTGGAGCTGGAGCTGGAGCTGGAGCTGGAGCTGGAGCTGGAGCGACAGGCTGGGGCGCAGGCGCGGGTGGCGCAACAGCACCTGCATTGCCCGCAGGTTGCCCGGCCTCACGAGGCTGTTCAGCAACTGGCGCGGGAGCAGTCGGCGGCGCGTCCTGTAGTGACAGGTCTTCGATATCCGCACTGCCGGCTGCGGCCAGGGGCTCCCGAACAAGCGGAGACTGCGGCTCCGAGCGGGGTGATGAAGCTTCAGGTTCGCTAGGCTCCGGCGTGCCTTGCCGAGGCGCAGGCTCCACAGCTCCGTTCCCGAGCGGCAGGCTTGTGCTGGCAGGCGCCACCGGCTGCTCGTCAGCCCCATCGCGCATGACGAACAAGGCAATCACGACGATACAGAGAACGGCCAGCAACGCCAGCAGGTGCTTCATCGGCAGCGGGAAACCCCATCCGCCCGACTTTTTTGCCCTGGAATGGTGCATCGCATCGATCAATTCTTCGCGCGCAGCCTCATTTATTCCACCCGGCCAGCCACCGGACTGCTCATGAATGCGCACAATCTGCTCTTCAGTGAGGCATTCCAGCCCACTGCCGGCACCTTCGAGGCGCAACGACAGGTATTCCCTGGTTTCATCTTCTTCATACGGTTGAAGTGCGATCGCGTGGAAGCGCTCTTCACCGTCCACCAGTGCGTCCAGCCGCGCCAGCAAGGACTCCTCACCGAACAGGAACACATGGGGCCGGCCTTCCGGGCTGCCTACCGCGAGGCGCAACAACGTCTCCACGGCGGCACCGGTCAGCCGCTCGGCATCATCGACCAGCAGATAGACCTCCTGTCCGGTCAGTGCCAGCTGGATGATCTGCGCCATGATCGAGTCGAAGTCGGCACGTGGACTGCCGAGCGCCTGGGCGACTTGCTGCAGGACGATATTCGAATCCATGGTGGTCTGCGGGGTGATCACCACGCTCTGGACCGACTGCTTGTTGCTGCTCGCGACCAGCGCCTGTCGCACCAGCGTCTTGCCGCTTCCTTCAGGCCCCGTCACCACCAGCAGCAGCTGGCTGTAACGTGCGAGGTGGTGCAACTGCCCCAGCACCGGCTTGCGCTGGGCAGGAAAGAACTTGAAACCGGGAACACGAGTGGCAAAGGGATCATGACTGAACCCGTAGTGGTTCAGAAGCGAATCGTCAGCAGACAAACTGGTCATGAAAAGCCTCTCAGGTTCTCGACTGTTGCGTCAGGGCGTCGTAATCGACGCGCAATGTGGCGTCCAGCACTTCGCGAGGGAAGTCGCCGGTCACCACGGCCTCGCCCAGCCGTTTCAGCAAGACCAGGCGCAACCGACCGTCGAGGACCTTCTTGTCGACCGCCATATGCTGCAGGAAATCCTCCGGCGTCATATCGCTCGGCGGCACCACGGGCAGGCCGGCACGCGCAAGCAGACGCACGCCGCGGTCCCGCTCATCAACGGAAATCCAGCCAAGCTGGCGTGACACTTCCAGCGCCATCACGGTGCCCGCCGCGACCGCTTCGCCATGCAGCCAGACGCCGTAGCCCTGGTGGGTTTCGATGGCATGACCGAAGGTATGGCCAAGATTGAGCGTGGCACGGATGCCCGACTCACGTTCGTCCGCGCCGACGACCGCCGCCTTGGCGGCACAGGAACGCCGTATGGCCTCGGTCAGCGCCGCCTGGTCGAGCGCCCGCAGCCTGTCGACATTGGCCTCGAGCCAGCCCAGGAAAGGTTCGTCGCAGATCAGCCCGTACTTGATGACCTCGGCCAGGCCCGCCGACAGCTCCCGTGCCGGCAGTGTCGCCAGCGTGGACGTATCGATCAGCACCAGCCGTGGCTGGTAGAAGGCGCCGATCATGTTCTTGCCCAGCGGATGATTGATGCCGGTCTTGCCGCCTACCGAAGAATCGACCTGGGACAGCAGGGTCGTGGGCATCTGGATGAAGTCGACACCACGCTGGTAGCTGGCCGCCGCGAAGCCGGCCATGTCGCCAACCACGCCACCGCCCAGGGCGATGACCGTGGTATTGCGGTCATGCCGGGCCGACAACAGGCCATCGAAGATCGTCTGCAGGGTTTCCCAGTTCTTGTAGGCCTCGCCGTCGGGCAGGACCACCGACGTAACGGCGTAGCCGGCAAGGCTCTGTATCAGGCGCTCAAGGTAAAGCGGGGCAACCGTGTCGTTGGTGACGATGGCCACCTGCTTGCCACGGATGTGGGGGGACAACAGCTCGCCGCGCTCGATGAGCTGCTCGCCTATAAGGATCGGATAGCTGCGCTCGCCAAGATCGACATCCAGAGTCTGCATATAGGCCCCCGTGAATTAAAGGGGCTTAGGATAGCGCAGATTCGTCGGGGCTTTCACGGGGCACAAGCGACCTGAGCTGTTCGAGGATTTCACCGACGACCAGACGCGGAGGACGCTCGTCGGTCTCGACGATGATGTCTGCGATTTCGCGGTACAGCGGGTCCCGCAAAGCCATCAGCTCGACCAGCACCTGCCGTGGATTGGGGGTCTGCAGCAAGGGGCGATTGCGGTCGCGCGCGGTGCGGTCAAGCTGCTGCTCGACCGAGGTACAGAGGTAGATGACCTGCCCGCCGTCACGTAACGCCTGACGGTTGTCCTGCCGCAACACCGCGCCACCACCAGTGGCCAGTACCACGCCCTGCAACTGACACAGATCGGCAATGGCGCTGTGTTCCCGCTCGCGAAAGCCCTGCTCACCCTCGACGTCGAATATCAACGGAATGCTGGCGCCCGTGCGCTTCTCGATTTCCTTGTCGGAATCACGAAACGCCAGACGCAGCTCCTTGGCAAGCAAGCGCCCGATGGTGCTCTTACCAGCACCCATCGGGCCTACGAGGATGATATTGGGCATTATTTACTTAGCGGCTGGCCTGAATCGCCTGATTATTCATGATCCGCGGCGTGATGAATACCAACAGCTCGGATTTTCGATCCTGGACCAGATCACGACGGAATACCCGTCCCACGAAAGGCAGGTCTCCCAGGAACGGCACCTTGTCCACCGATTTGCTCTGCGTATTGGAGAACACGCCGCCGATCACGATGGTTTCGCCGTCAGTAACCAGTACCTTGGCATTCACCTCATTCTTGCGAATCGCCGGGATACCGCCGGTACTCGCCGCCTGCGAGAAGTCAGGCTCATCCTTGGTGACCTTGACCTCCATGATGATGCGGTTGTCAGGCGTGATCTGCGGCGTCACCTCCAGCGACAGTGCCGCCTCCTTGAACGAGGTACTGGTTGCGCCGCTGGAGCTGGCTTCCTGATAAGGCACTTCCGAGCCCTTGAGGATCTTGGCTGTTTCCTTGTCCGCGGTGACGACCTTCGGTTGCGATACCACTTCGCCGTTACCGGTCTTTTCCATGGCGGAAAGCTGCAGATCGAGAATGGCGTTATTGGTTACGAAACCCAGTCCAATCCCTGAAGTTGCACCAATTGCACCCATATCAACGAATGGTGTATTCAACGGAGTTTCACGAATTCCCGGGAAACGACCCACTTGTCGTGAGGGTACATACCCCTCGTCTCCAGGGCTGCCACTTGCATCAGGATCGTCAGCCACACCCAGCTGACCATTCTTGCCCCAGGCATTCCACTTGTCGCCCGCCCACAGGTTTCCGCCCCAACGCACCCCCAGGCTCTTGTCGTAATCCACGTTGGCTTCGACGATGCGTGCCTCGATCATGACCTGGCGTACCGGGATATCCAGCTGTGCCACGATACGGCGCAGCTCGTCGAGTCGTTCCTGGGTCTGGTAGGCGATGATGTTGTTGGTGCGGTCGTCAACGGCGATGGAGCCACGATCCTCACTGGCACCATCCCTGTCGGTGACCGACTGGAACAGGCGGGCAATATCGGCGGCCTTGGCATAGTTGACCTGGACCACTTCGCGGCGCAGCGGCGCCAGCTCGGCAATCTGCCGCTGCGATTCCAGTTCCTGGCGTTCACGCGCGGCGATCTCGTCGGCAGGCGCCACCAGCAGGACGTTGCCGACCTGGCGCTTGTCGAGCCCCTTGGTCTTGAGTACCAGATCCAGCGCCTGATCCCAGGGCACATTCTGCAGGCGCAGGGTGATGTTGCCGCTTACCGTATCACTGGCCACCAGGTTGAGATCGGTGAAGTCGGCGATCAGCTGGAGCACCGAACGCACGTCGATATCCTGAAAATTCAACGACAGCTTTTCACCTGAGTAAGTGAAATGCTCGGCCTTGCGCTGCTCGGCCTCGGTTTCAGTCAGCGGCTTGATGCTGATGGTGAGCTTGTCGTCGGTCTGGTAGGCGAGGTAGTCGTAACGACCGGTTGGCTCGATGGCGATGGTTGCGCCAGCCGCCCCGCTGGTCGAGTCGACGAATTTGACCGGCGTGGCGAAGTCCTGCACATCGAGCCGCACACGCAGCGCTTCGGGCAGTTGCGTCTTGGCAAAGGAGACACGGATCTTGCCACCCTGCTCTTCGATATTCGGACTGATCGAAGGGTCCGACAATGTAATGACGACATTACCGGCGCCATCTTCACCACGGCGGAAGTCGATATTGCTGATGGACTTGCCCGCGACCACGCGTTCGACCGGAGCGGTACCGACCACAGGCTGTGCCGACGCTGGCGCGGGCGCAGCCACAGGAGCGGGCGCACTGCCTTCGCCCAGCAGAACGAACAGGTTATTGCCGTCTACGCGCGTCGAGTAAGGCATCAGGGCGGTGAGGTTGACGATCATCCGGGTGCGCCCCTGCGCCTCGACGACGGTCACGCTGCGCGCGTTGCCGACACCCAGCTCACGGTTCCTGGCACCAAGCTTGTTCGACACACCCGGCAGATCGAGAGCGATGCGTGCCGGCTGATCAAGGGTATAGCCGCGCGGCGCGGCCACGGGCTCGTCAAACCCCAGCTTGAGTTCGACCTTGTCGCCAGGGAGGGAGGCCACATCAATGGTATTGAGATTCGCAGCCAGCAACGCGGGCGAAATGAACGCCGCCAGCAGGGACAAGCCGAGGCGAGAGAGGGAGGTATTCATAAAAGGCTTCCGTTGTGCAGACCGGTATAGGTTTTCCATTTTTTGCCCCGCGCTCAGGAGCGCTCTTTCAAGGTCAGGCTACGCGGGCGCTCAAGCCACCCACCCTCTCCGTCAGGAACGATTTCAAGCACATCCACCTCGGCCTCACTGATCTCGACGATACGGCCATGGTTGCGCCCCAGATAGTCACCGACTTTGACTCGGTGAACCCCGTCACCACCTCTTATCAAGGCGTACATGCCTGCCTCATTGGTCAACGTACCGACCATGATGAAATTTTCGATGTTGAAGCCTTCCAGAAATTGCCTGGTGCGTGTCTCATCCGGCTGGATATCCTTCGAACCTTTCTGCCGCTGCATCAGATCGATTTTCATGGGCGGCTGGAAAGGATGACGCAAGGACGCCGCGCTATAGGTAAAGGCCTCATAAGGGAGGAATGCCGGCAGCGGTTCGATGGTTCCCTTGGGCTTGGCCCGAACCTCGTCCATATAGCGCCGCAGGTCGTCGAAGTCAGTGCTGACCCCACATCCGCCCAGCAATGCCAGGCTCAAGCCCAGCGCGACAAGTCGGGCTCCATTCATTTCTGCAGCCCCTTGTCGTTGTAGCGATAAGTCTTGGCCAGAATGCTCATGCGCAGCCTTGATGACGAATCCTTGCTGTCAGGCTTGATCTCGAAGTCATGCAGCGTGACGATCCGTGGCAGGCTCGATACGCCACTGACGAAAGTCGCAAGATCGTGATAGGCGCCGACGACCTTGATCTGGATCGGCAGCTCGATATAGAACTGCTGGATGACCTCCGGCTGCAATTTGATTTCCTCGAACTCCAGCCCGCTTCCCAGGCCGGTACGCGTGATGTCCTCAAGCAAACCCGGCACCTCGGTATCACTGGGCAACTGGCGCAGCAAGGCACCGAACGAGGCTTCCATCTCGATCATCTGCTCTTTATAGGCTTCCAGGTTCGCCGCCTGGAAAGCCTTCGAGGAAAACTGCTGTTTCAGCGTTTCCTCCTGCGCCCGTTGCTGTTCAAGACTGGCCTGCATATCGCTGAGGTAGAAGTAATAACCTCCGCCCAGCACCAGGGTCATCAGCACAATGCCAGCGATGACCTTGACCGCCGCCGGCCAGGAGCCGAGGTTGTTCATGTCGAGATCGGACAGGTCAACGCTGCGCAGACTTTCCAGGGAACTCGCCAGGCTCATGGCTTGCCTCCTTCGGCAGCAGCCGGCTGCGTTTGCTGCACCGTAAGCTGGAAGACATTCTCCTGATCCAAGGCACCGGCAGTGACGGCCTTCACTTCGTTCAGATTCGGCGCTTCAAGCCATTCCGAGCCATCCAGATTGCGCATAAGATTGGAAACCCGGTTGTTGGATTCCGCTGCGCCTACAATGGCGATGTTCTTGCCTGTCATTTTCAAGCCTGTGAAATACACACCGTCGGGCAGAGTTCTCACCAACTGATCGAACACTCGACCGATAATGGGTCGGTTACCCTGCAGGTCCTGGATGATCTTCATACGCTCAAGCAATTGCTGCCGACGCTCTCGCAATTCCTTGATTTCGGAAATGCGCGCATCCAGCACTGCAATTTCCTTGCGGACAAAATCATTGCGCGCATTCTGCTGCTCGATGGAGCTGGTCAGATATTGACCGGCAAGAAATACCAGCCCCCCACCCACGAGCAACACGCCCGCGAGAGAGACCAGAAAGCGCTGCTTGCGCTCTTCACGAAGCTGTTCGCGCCAGGGCAGAAGGTTGATCTGAGCCATCAGTCGAAACTCCTCAACGCCAGCCCGCAAGCAATCATCAGGGACGGCGCATCACTGGCCAGCGCGCCCGCGTTGACCTTGCTGCTCAGTGCCATGTCGGCAAAAGGATTGGCGACCAGGGTCTGCGTGCCGATTTTCTGCTGAATCAGGCGATCCAGCCCCGCTATGGAAGCAGTACCGCCAGCCAGAAGGATGTAATCGACATCGTGGAACTGCCCGGCAGCGAAGAAGAACTGCAGGGAGCGCGACACCTGCTGCACGACTGCATCCTTGAACGGCTGCAACACTTCGCTGTCGTAGTCATCTGGAAGACCACCCTGCTTCTTGGCCAGGCCAGCTTCTTCCATCGACAGGCCATAGCGACGCTGGATCTCCTCGGTGAGCTGGCGCCCGCCGAAAAGCTGCTCTCGCGTATAGATGGTGCGACCGTTGTGCAGAACGCTCAGCGTGGTCATGGTTGCGCCGATATCCACCAGCGCGACGGTCAGCTCGTCGTGCCCGCTGCCGAGCTGCGAGGCCAGCAATCCGTAGGAGCGTTCCAGAGCATAGGCTTCGACGTCGACAACCTTGGCGGTCAGCCCGGCGAGGGCAAGCGCCGCCTCGCGAATTTCCACATTTTCCTTGCGGCACGCTGCCAGCAGCACCTCGACACGCCCCGGCGAGCGCGCCGCCGGTCCTTGCACCTCGAAGTCGATGGCAACTTCTTCGAGCGGATAGGGAATGTACTGATCGGCCTCGATTTTCAGCTGGTTCTCCAGCTCATCATCGTTCAGCCCAGCTTCCATTTCGATGCTTTTAGTGATGACCGCAGAGCCGGAAACCGCAACAGCCGCAGACTTGACCCCGGTCTTGGCCTTGGCCAGCAAACGGCTCAGCGCCTGCCCCACGCCCTCCAGCTCCGCGATATTCTTCTCCACCACGGCATTGGGCGGCAAGGGTTCGACCGCATAGGACTCGACCCGATAGCGGGAGCCCGAACGGCTTAATTCGATGAGCTTGACGGATGTCGAACTGATGTCGATTCCAAGCAGCGTGTTCGCTTTCTTCGTGAAGAGCCCTAGCACGACCGATTTCCTATCTTATCCGCTACTTACGGATTAATTATATTCATCCACATTAGATAACAGCCTTGACAGGAGCGCAAATGGCTCCCCGACAGAAAAACCGCTTATAATGTGATCGGCTTTTCCTTTCAGCATCGTCTGCGGCTTACACCCATTTCCCCATCCTGGATTCAACGAACCCCGATGCGTTTTCTGAAGTTTTTCCTTTGGTCGTGCCTGGCTATTTTCTGCGGACTTCTGCTCAGTCTCAGCGGCGCCTTCCTCTACCTCAGCCCCAACCTGCCATCCGTCGACTCGCTACGCAGCATACAGCTGCAGATACCGCTGCGTATCTACAGCGGCGATGACAAACTGATCGCCGAATATGGCGAAATGCGCCGCTCCCCCATTGGCTTCAATGAAATACCCAAGGACTTCATCGAAGCCCTGCTGGCCGCCGAAGATGACAACTTCGCGAATCATTATGGCGTCGAAGTCTCCAGCCTGATGCGCGCTGCCACGCAATTATTGAAAACCGGCCAGATTCAGACTGGCGGCAGCACCATTACCATGCAGGTGGCGAAGAATTACTTCCTGACCAGCGAGCGAAGTTTCTCACGCAAGATCAACGAAATCCTTCTGGCCCTGCAGATCGAACGCGAGCTGAGCAAGGATGAGATTTTCGAGCTGTACGTCAACAAGATCTATCTTGGCCATCGGGCTTACGGCATCGAAGCGGCTGCCCATGTCTACTACGGAAAATCGATCAGCGAACTGAGCCTGGCGCAGATGGCCATGATTGCCGGGCTGCCAAAGGCCCCGTCGGCATTCAACCCGTTGACCAACCCTGCGCGCGCCAAGGAAAGACGCGACTGGATCCTGGGCCGCATGTACCGGCTCGGCGCCATCGATGAAGCCCGCTACCAGCAGGCGCTGGCAGAAGTCGTGGATGCCGCTTATCACGGCGCATCGCCAGAGCTTGACGCACCCTATATCGCCGAGATGGCGCGTGCCGAAATGGTCGGTCGCTTCGGCAGTGATGCTTACACCGAAGGCTTTCGCGTCTATACGACCGCAACCAGCAAGCGCCAGATCGCAGCCAACCAGGCCCTCGTTCAAGGCCTTGTCGAATATGACCAGCGCCACGGTTATCGCGGCCCCGAAGCCAGCCTGGCCGGCACCGGACGCGAAGGCTGGCTGCAGGAGCTGAACCGCTACCGGGGCCTGTCGGGGATGCTGCCCGCCGTTGTCAGCCAGGTGGGCAAGGATTCGATCAGGGTGATGCTGCGTGACGGCAGCGAACGCAGCGTCCACTGGGACAGCATGAAATGGGCGCGCCCCTTCATCAACACCAACAGCCTGGGACCACAGCCCAAGGGCCCCGCCGATGTAGTCGCAACCGGGGACATCATCCGCATCCGCTTCGTCGAGGGTGTCGCGCTGTTCAGCCAGGTGCCGCTGGCCCAGGCGGCGCTGGTATCGCTGGACCCCATCGACGGTTCCATCGAGGCGCTGGTCGGTGGCTTCTCCTTCGGGCAGAGCAATTACAACCGGGCCATCCAGGCGAAACGTCAGCCGGGCTCCAGCTTCAAGCCGTTCGTCTACAGCGCGGCGCTGGATGCAGGCTTTACCGCCGCGACGCTGGTCAATGACTCACCCATCGTCTTCGTCGAGGAAGGCATGGATCGCGTCTGGCGTCCGAAGAATGACAACAACACCTTTCTCGGGCCGATCCGCCTGCGTGAGGCCCTGTACAAATCGCGCAACCTGGTCTCGATTCGCCTGCTGCAAACCCTCGGCATGGGTTACACCATCGATTATATAGAGCGCTTCGGCTTCAAACGCGAAGACCTGCCGGCAAACCTGTCGCTGGCGCTTGGCACGGCGACCCTGACGCCGATGGAGATCACCGTCGGCTGGACTGCCTTCGCCAACGGCGGCTACAAGATCGAGCCCTATCTGATCGAACGCATCGAGGACAGGGACGGCAAGGTGGTGTTCACCGCCAACCCGCCACGAGTACCCGAAAACGACCAGCCATCGCCACTGAACGATGAAGCCGCCATCGAGACGTTCGCCCAGAACGACAAGCCGCTCGATAGCGACGCCGAGCCAGGGGAGCAGCCTCCGCTGTACGCCGAACGAATCATCGACGAGCGTACCGCCTACATCATGACCAGCATGTTGCAGGACGTCATCAAGCGCGGAACTGGCCGCAGAGCCCTGGCAATGGGGCGGGACGATATTGCCGGCAAGACCGGTACCACCAACGAATCCAAGGACAGCTGGTTTTCCGGCTACAACGCCGACATGGTGACGTCCGTCTGGGCGGGGTTCGATCAGCCGCAGACCCTCGGTCGACGTGAATACGGAAGCACCGTGGCTCTGCCGATCTGGATGGATTACATGAGCGCGGTACTCGAAGGCATGCCCGAGCATGCCCCCGCCGAGCCGGAAGGCATCCTCGCGCTACGCATCGATCCCGCCAGCGGTCGCGCCGCTCCTCCCGGCACCCCGGATGCCTACTTCGAATTGTTCCGCAGCGAAGATTCGCCACCGGACATGGGCGAACTGGAGCCTGGCAGCCCGGCTCCCGGCAGCCCGTTGCCAGCCACCGAAGCGGCGCCCATGGACCTGTTCTGACCGGCAGCCTTGTGACGCGCCGCAGTGGAACAAGAATTCACGGCCATGAAAATTGCTGGGAGCGATGCTTAACGTCGCGCCGCGACAGCCCGAGGGGCGGTCGCCATGGTTGGCAGACCATAAAAAACCCGAAGCTCCTGAGAGCTTCGGGTTTTTCTTTACGCTGCTTTGTGGCAACAAACGATGGTCGGTTGCCGTAGCAGTCAGCTGCCGAATACGTCCGCTACAGACTTGAGCGGATAGTTCGCAGGGTAAGGCAGGGTCGCCACGCCACTGTCGATCGCAGCCTTGGCCACCGCATCGGATACCAGCGTGATCAGGCGCGGGTCCATTGGCTTGGGAATGATGTACTCGCGACCGAACTCCAGACCACAAAGGCCATAGGCCGCACAGACTTCCTCGGGCACCGGCAGCTTGGCCAGATCGCGCAAGGCGTGTGCAGCGGCGATCTTCATCTCTTCATTGATGCGCGAAGCGCGAACATCCAGCGCCCCACGGAAAATGAAGGGAAAGCCCAGCACGTTGTTGACCTGGTTCGGGTAATCCGAGCGACCGGTGGCCATGATCACGTCGGAACGGGTTGCATGCGCCAGTTCCGGGCTGATCTCGGGATCGGGATTGGAGCAGGCGAATACAACCGGGTTCGGCGCCATGCGCTTGAGGCCTTCCGGCGTCAGCAGATTCGCACCGGAAAGACCAACGAACACGTCCGCGCCATCGAGCGCATCGTCCAGGGTGCGCTTGTCGGTTTCGTGAGCGAACACGGCCTTGTACTGGTTCAGATCGTCACGCCCGGCGTGGATTACGCCCTTGCGGTCGATCATGAAGATATTCTCGACCTGCGCACCCATGCTGATCAGCAACTTCATGCAGGAGGTGGCTGCCGCGCCGGCGCCCAGACAGACGATTTTCGCCTCTTCCAGAGTCTTGCCGGCAATCTCCAGCGCGTTGAGCATGCCTGCCGCAGTCACGATGGCGGTGCCGTGCTGGTCATCGTGGAATACCGGGATGTCGCATTGCTCGATCAGCGCCCGCTCGATCTCGAAACACTCCGGCGCCTTGATGTCTTCGAGGTTGATACCACCGAAGGTGATAGAGATGCGCTTGACCGTGTCGATAAAGGCCTGGGGGCTTTCCGCATCGACTTCGATGTCGAATACGTCAACACCGGCAAAGCGCTTGAACAGCACGCCCTTGCCTTCCATCACGGGCTTGGATGCCAGCGGCCCGAGGTTGCCCAGCCCGAGAATGGCAGTGCCATCGGAAATCACTGCCACCAGGTTGCCTTTACCGGTATAGCGGTAAGCCAGTTCGGGGTCGCGGCCAATTTCCCGTACCGGCTCGGCAACACCTGGGCTATAGGCCAGCGCCAGGTCGCGAGCGGTGGAAGTGGGCTTGGTCAGCTCGACACTCAGCTTTCCCGGACGGGGTTGCGAATGGTAGTCGAGCGCGGCGGTTTTCAGGTCAGTCATGGGGCTTTTCCGCTTGTTTTTACTAGGGACAGACAGGCGGTCGAGCATACGCCAAGACTGAGCGCCCTCACAAGTCGATGAGATCGCGGCCTGTCAAGAGCCCACCCTACGACTTTAAGCTGACATACAGGACGACCGCTGCCGCTTCGCCCCGAAGCATCCGGGATACCGCGTCAGGGCACAGGACCGAGCATTGCAGGATGGCTGATCTTCATCAGCCAACGCGCCTGGCGCGACATATCCGCACGCCCCTTGCGGTCGATCACCCAGCCCCGCGCCTCGATCTCCCGTCCGCGTAGACCGGCCAGCGAATTCTGATCGAAGCCTGCCACTGCTTGCCGGGGAATCTGCAGGACCAGCGGGCCTTCAAGCTCCAGCCAGACGCCACCGCGATTCGTCTCCAACCGCTCGACACGCGCCCTGACCACTGCGAAGCCACCACGACGCACCCGTTCTGCAGCAATGACTGGCGAGCGCTGCCAGAGCCCCCGCTTGGCAACGCGGGCCCGCTGCTCGGTACGCCGATGACAATCGGCCAATGCCGTGTTCGGCGCAATGGCCACGAAGTAGCCCAGGCCCTCGGCGAGCAATGCGGCTTCGAGATTCGAGCCCTGGCGATCGAAGGCATGGGCCAGCACCCGCCCGTAATGATCCCGTGCCTGCTGCCCGTGGAGAAGGCCAATGCGACCGTCGCTGGCATCGACCAGCGCCTGCAAACGTCGCTTCGCAGCCTGCGCAAAGGGTTCGGCACTGCGCCCCTTGCGGCCCATCTCGGGCGCATTCAGACCGATCAGACGCACGCTGCGACCGTCACGCAGGCGCAATGTGTCGCCATCGGTGACCGAGGCCACCTCCACCGGGGACAGCGGCCCCGCGACCGGGCACAACGCCTGAGCCTGCAGGCTGAACAGTGCGAAAACGAAAAAGGCGCCCACCAGGGACGCCTTTTTCAGATGTTCGGAAAACCGCATCGGGCTTCCGTCTCGGCAACCGCTTACTTGGCGCCGAACACACCGAAACGCTGCTTGAAGCGGTCGATACGGCCGCCGGTATCCAGCACTTTCTGCTTGCCGGTGTAGAACGGGTGGCACTCGGAGCAGACATCGATGCTCAGGTTCTTGGCCAGCGTGGAGCGAGTCTTGATGACATTGCCGCAGCTGCAGGTGGCTTCGATTTCAACGTAGTTTGGATGGATATCGGCTTTCATGGAAAATCCTCGGGGACTTGTGCCGCCACCCGACCCTATGTCGAGTACCGCACGGAAGGGCGCGAATAATACCAGAGCGCAAAGCTGATGCAAGCGCAAGCCGTCGCTTGTCAAGCACACGTCAGCTCATGCTGAAGCGACAGCCGATCGCACACACCTTAAACAGGCTTCCCGCTTGCTGGATCGTTTACCATCGCCTTTCGCCGTCAAGGACTTCCGCGTGTCTCTCATACTTCGCCTTGCGCTGCCTTCCCCCCTGCGCAGCCTCTTCGATTATCGACCGCCCTCCGGTGTGCCCCATTCGGCGCTGCAACCGGGAGCGCGGCTACGTGTACCCTTTGGCCGCCGCGAAGTGGTGGGCGTGCTGATTGAAGTCGCCTCGCACAGCGAAGTGCCGGAAGCAAAACTCAAGCCCGCGCTGGAATTGCTGGACAGCACGCCCCCGCTGCCACCTGCGCTGTTCAGGCTGTGCCTCTGGACCGCCCAGTACTATCAACACAGCCTTGGCGACACCTTCAGCTGGGCCTTGCCGGTGCTGTTGCGCCAGGGCGAGCCGGCCGAAGCCCGACAGGAACGCTTCTGGCATGCCGCCGCCGGCGCCCGAGCGGACGACCCTCGCCTGAACCGAGCCCCGCGCCAGCGTGAGGCACTGAAAACCATCGCTCAGCACCCTCATGGCGTCGCCCACTCACTGCTGAGCCAGTTGCAGCTGAGCAAGGACAGCCTCGATCAGCTGCTGCAAAAGGGCCTGCTGCGTATCGAGACGCGGCGCACTCACCAGGCCCGGCAGCATCAGGGCAGCTGGTTGCTGCAAGCGGAACTGCCGCTCAATCAGGAACAGCGCGCCGCCTTCGAAGCCATTCGCGCCGGCCTCGATGGCTTCCAGGCCTTCCTTCTCGCGGGCGTCACCGGCAGCGGCAAGACCGAGGTCTACCTGCAGCTGATCCACCAGGTACTCAAGGCCGGCAAGCAGGCGCTGGTGCTGATCCCCGAGATCAACCTCGGCCCGCAGACACTGGCGCGCTTCGAGAAGCGCTTCAATGCCCGCATCGCCCTGCTGCATTCCAACGTCAATGATCGTGAACGGCTCGACGCCTGGCTGGCTGCCCGTGACGGCGAAGCCGACATCATCATCGGGACGCGCTCGGCGCTCTTCACGCCGATGAAGAAGCCGGGGCTGATCATCCTCGACGAAGAACACGACGCCTCTTATAAACAGCAGGAAGGCCTGCGCTACCACGCCCGCGACCTGGCAATCGTCAGGGCGCGCCAGGAGAATCTGCCCGTTGTACTGGGTTCGGCGACGCCCTCGCTGGAAAGCCTGCACAACGCCCATATCGGTCGCTACGCGCTGCTCAGGCTGACGCAGCGTGCCGGTGGGGCGCAGGCTCCGCGATTCCTGCGGCTGGACGTGAAAAGCCGCCCGCTGGATTCGGGCATCTCGGGGCCGCTGCAACAGGCCATGGCGCAGACACTCGCCGCCGGTCAGCAGGTGCTGGTGTTTCTCAATCGTCGCGGCTTCGCGCCTTCCCTGCTCTGTCACGATTGCGGATGGCTCAGCCAGTGTCCGCGCTGCGATGCGCGCATGACCCTGCATCAGCGCCACAACGAGCTGCGCTGCCACCATTGCGGCCATGTCGAGCGCCCACCGCTGAACTGCCCGCAATGCAACAAAGTCGATCTGCGCCCCGTGGGGGCCGGCACCGAACGCGCCGAGGAGCGCCTGGGCATTCTCTTCCCGGATTTTCCGGTACTGCGCATCGACCGTGACAGCACGGCACGCAAGGGCTCGATGGAGCAGTTGCTGAGCATCATCAACCGAGGCGAGCCCTGCCTGCTGGTGGGCACCCAGATGCTCGCCAAGGGCCATCACTTTCCACGCGTCACGCTGGTGGCCATTCTCGACGCCGATGGCGGGCTGTTTTCGGCGGACTTCCGCGCCAGCGAACGCATGGCGCAGCTCATCGTGCAGGTCGCCGGGCGTGCCGGTCGTGCCGAAGAGCCCGGCAAGGTGATCATCCAGACCCACCTTGCCGACCATCCGCTGCTGGTACAGCTGACCGAACAGGGCTATTTCGCCTTCGCCGAGCAGGCCCTGAGCGAACGCCGCGCCGCCGGCCTGCCGCCGTTCAGCCACCTGGCATTGCTGCGCGCCGAGGCGCAGAAGCCAGGCCAGGCCGAAGACTTCCTCGATCAGGCCTGCGGCGAGGCGGAACAACTGCTGACAGAACTCGAACTGACCGGTATCGAACTGCTGGGGCCGGTCCCGGCACCCATGGAGCGCCGCGCCGGGCGATTTCGCGCGCAACTGCTGCTGCAAGGCAGTGCCCGCACACCGCTGCACCGCCTGATGAACGCCTGGCTGCCACGGGTCGAGCAGCTCCCCGGGAGTCGTTCGGTGCGCTGGTCGCTGGATGTCGACCCGATAGATCTGTTTTAGCCAGCTATCCCGCTCGTCAGCTCGGTGAAACGTGACCCGACCTGCCTGCTGCTCCTATAATGTGCGGTTTTCGACCAATGCCTCCGGGCCGACCGAGCAGACGATGAAAGACAGTATTCGCCACCTCATTCAGCAAGCCCTGATCCGTCTCACCGCCGAAGGTGTGTTGCCGGAAGGACTGACGCCCGCGATCCAGGTGGAGAACACGCGCGACAAGACCCACGGCGACTTCGCCAGCAACATAGCCATGATGCTGGCCAAGCCCGCCGGCATGAAGCCACGCGACCTGGCGCAGAAGCTCATCGAGGCGCTGCCGCAGGATGCGCAGGTCACCAAGGTCGAGATCGCCGGGCCGGGTTTCCTGAATTTCTTCCAGAACACCGATGCGCTAGCCGGACGCCTGGAGGCGGCGCTGGCCGATCCGCAGCTGTCGGTATGCAAGGCCGGCGCGGCGCAGCGCGTGGTGATCGACCTTTCCTCGCCGAACCTGGCCAAGGAAATGCACGTCGGCCACCTGCGCTCGACCATCATTGGCGATGCTGTGGGCCGCGTGCTGGAATTTCTTGGCGACACGGTGTTCCGTCAGAACCACGTCGGCGACTGGGGCACCCAGTTCGGCATGCTGCTGGCCTATCTCGAAGAAAAACCGGTCGCCGCGCAGACCGAGCTCTCCGATCTGGAGCAGTTCTACCGCGCGGCCAAGCAACGCTTCGACGAATCCAGCGAATTCGCCGACCGCGCCCGCGAGCTGGTGGTGAAGCTGCAGGCCGGCGATGCGGACTGCCTGCGTCTATGGACGCGCTTCAACGAGATTTCCCTGTCGCACTGCCAAAAGCTCTACGACCGGCTCAACGTCAAGCTGACCCCTATGGATGTCAAGGGCGAAAGCGCCTACAACGCCGAGCTGCCCGGCATCGTCGACGCCCTGCGTGACAAGGGCCTGCTGACCGAGGACAACGGCGCTCAATGCGTCTTCCTCGACGAATTCAAGAACGCCGAAGGCAATCCGCTGCCGGTGATCGTGCAGAAGGCCGGTGGCGGCTACCTCTACGCCACCACCGACCTGGCCGCCATGCGCTATCGCAGTCAGCAGTTGCAGGCGGACCGCGTGCTGTATTTCGTCGACCAGCGCCAGGCACTGCACTTTCAGATGGCTTTCGAAGTCGCACGCCGCGCCGGCTTCGTGCATGACGGCATGCAGCTGGAACACATGGGCTTCGGCACCATGAACGGCGCCGATGGCCGTCCGTTCAAGACTCGCGATGGCGGCACCGTAAAGCTGGTCGACCTGCTCGATGAAGCCGAACAGCGCGCCTACGCCCTGGTAAAAAGCAAGAACTCGGATCTGGATGAGGCTGAGCTTCGCACCATCGCCCGTTCCGTAGGCATCGGAGCGGTCAAGTACGCCGACCTGTCCAAGCACCGCACAAGCGACTACCGCTTCAACTTCGAGCTGATGCTGAGCTTTGAAGGCAATACCGCGCCCTATCTGCTGTACGCCTATACCCGTGTGGCCAGCGTGTTCCGCAAGCTGGGCAAAGGCATCGACGAAATCGCCGGACATATCCAACTGGATGCCGAGCAGGAGCTGACCCTGGCCGCCAGGCTCGCACAGTTCGGCGAAGTGCTGAACAGCGTCGGCGAAAAAGGTGAACCGCACTTGCTGTGCACGTATCTGTACGACCTGGCCGGCCTGTTCTCCAGTTTTTACGAGCACTGCCCGATCCTCGGCGCCGAGAGCGAAGCCGTGAAACAGAGCCGCCTGCGCCTGGCTGCCCTTACCGGCAAGACCCTCAAGCAGGGCCTGGAACTGCTCGGCCTGGAAACCCTGGAGCGCATGTAAGTGGCCGCCCGGAAAAAGCCCGCGCCCAAGCGTGGCGCCAGTCGCTACCAGGCCCCCGCGAAAAAGCCCGTTCCCGGCTGGATCTGGCTGGTCTGTGGCCTGGTGATTGGTGGCTTCATCATGTTCCTGATGAATCTGGAGCCGGGCGGTGAAGAGGTCAAGCGCAACAAGGAAACCCCCAAGCCGGTCCGCGAGCAACCCAAGCGCACCAGTCCGACGGAGCAGCCGCCGAAGCCCAAGTACGATTTCTATACGTTGCTGCCCGAATCGGAAGTGATTCTGCCGCCCGAGATCAAGCAACCCGAGCCGCCACCGAACAAGCCGGTGACACCGGAAGAGGCGGCGAAGATCGATGAAGCCCGCGCCCAGGCCGCGCTCAACGGCGAAGTACCGCCGCCACCACCGACCGTGGCCAAGGCACCGGTGGTCCAGTTCTTCCTGCAGGCCGGCTCGTTCCGCCAGCAGGCAGAGGCCGACCGCGTGCGAGCCCAGATCATCCTGCTCGGCCAGGACGTGCGCGTGGAAAGCGTGCGGGTACGCGACGAGCCCTGGTTCCGCGTGCTGGTCGGCCCCTACAACAGCCGCGAACAGTTGAATGCGGCGCAGAAGACTCTGGCCGCCAGTGGTTACAAGAATCTGCTACTGCAACAGCGGCAGGTGCGCTGAAACAAGAACGCCGGGCTAGCCCGGCGTTTTTCCTTCACGCTTTCCTCAGACTTCGCGCGGTGCATAAGCGAACACATCGGCACGCATCTGATGCGGGTCCATCCCAGCTCCCACCAGCGCATCCAGAGTGCCGTAAACCATGGCCGGCGAGCCACTGGCATAGACGTGCAGCGGCTTGAGGTCGGCAAAGTCCTCGCAGACCGCCTCGTGCAGCATGCCGCAGCGCCCCTCCCAGCCACAGACGTCGCTGACCACCCGATGCAGGTGCAGGTTGGGCATGCCCAACCATTCGCCCCAGTGCGGCAGCTGATAAAAATCCTCGGGGCGGCGCACGCCCCAGTACAGATGTACCGGATGCACGAAACCGGCCGCACGGCAATATTCGATCAGGCTATGCATCTGCGCCATACCGGTTCCTGCAGCGATCAGCACCAACGGCCCCTCGGGCAGCTCCGCCAGATGGGTATCACCGAATGGCAGCTGGATGCGGGCAAAACCTTGTCTGCGGATGAATGCCAGCAGCTCGATGACCGAATCCTCGCGCGCCAGCACATGCAGCTCCAGTTCACGACCAGAGCCCGGCGCAGAAGCCAGGGAAAACGCCGACCATTCACCATCCTCGCGCTGTAGCAGCAGGTACTGCCCCGCGTAATAGCGCGGCTGTCGCCCTGCAGGCAGCCTCAACACCAGACGCACCACATCGCCGCCCAGCTCCTGGCACTCCGCCAGCTGGCAACTCAGTTCCCGCGCAGGCAGCTCGCCCGGCGCCAGCACACCATCCCAGAGCACCACGCAATCCTCCAGCGGCTCGGCCACGCAGGCCAGCAGCTCGCCATGATCACGAATCTCGTCGCCTTGGCGCACGCGGCCTTCCACCAGAAGCGAGGCGCAGATATGGCAATTGCCGTTGCGACAGCTTTGCGGGCATTCGTAGCCCAGTCGCTTGGCAGCATCGAGAATGCGTTCGCCCGACCGGACATCGAGCACGGTGCCGGCAGGTTGCAAGGTTACTTTCATATGTACGTCATCCATTGAACGGGGCAGGCCCGCCAAGGCTCCGGACGAGTTCCAACAGACCATCGAAAACCATCTGCGCTTTCAACGGCCTGTTACTCGCCTCTTTCAGTTATGTCAGTCGATGCCCAGCTGCGACCAGAGTTCATCCACACGCCGCTTCACCGCCGGGTCCTGGACGATGGCGCGCCCCCATTCGCGGCTGGTCTCACCTGGCCACTTGTGTGTCGCATCGAGGCCCATCTTCGAACCCAGGCCGGAAATCGGCGAGGCGAAGTCGAGGTAATCGATCGGCGTATTGTCGATCAGCACTGTGTCGCGCTTGGGATCCATGCGCGTGGTAATGGCCCAGATCACATCGTTCCAGTCACGGGCGTTGATGTCATCGTCAGTGACGATGACGAACTTGGTGTACATGAACTGGCGCAGGAAGCTCCACACGCCGAGCATCACCCGCTTGGCATGGCCAGGGTACTGCTTCTTGATGGTCACCACCGCCATGCGATACGAGCAGCCTTCGGGCGGCAGGTAGAAGTCGACGATCTCCGGAAACTGCTTCTGCAGGATCGGCACGAACACTTCGTTCAGCGCCACGCCGAGAATCGCCGGCTCGTCCGGCGGGCGCCCGGTGTAGGTGCTGTGGTAGATCGGGTTCTTGCGGTGGGTGATGCGCTCGACGGTGAATACCGGGAAGCTGTCTACCTCGTTGTAGTAGCCGGTGTGGTCGCCATAGGGACCTTCGTCGGCCATCTCGCCGGGATAGATATGCCCTTCAAGCACGATTTCCGCTCCGGCCGGCACCTGCAGGTCGCTGCCGCGACATTTCACCAGTTCGGTGCGCGAACCGCGCAGCAGGCCGGCAAAGGCATATTCGGACAGCGAATCAGGTACTGGCGTGACCGCACCAAGGATGGTCGCCGGATCGGCACCGAGCGCCACCGCCACCGGATAGGGCCGGTCCGGGTACTTTTCACACCACTCGCGATAGTCCAGCGCACCGCCACGATGGCTGAGCCAGCGCATGATGACCTTGTTGCGGCCAATCACCTGCTGGCGGTAGATGCCCAGGTTCTGCCGCTCCTTGTTGGGACCCTTGGTGATGGTCAGGCCCCAGGTGATCAGCGGTGCCGCATCACCCGGCCAGCAGGTCTGCACCGGCAACGCGGACAGATCGACATCCTCACCTTCGACGATCACTTCCTGACAGGGTGCATCCTTGAGCACCTTGGGCGCCATACTGATGACCTTCTTGAAGATCGGCAGCTTGCTCCAGGCATCCTTGAGCCCCTTGGGTGGCTCCGGCTCCTTCAGATAGGCCAGCAACTTGCCGATCTCGCGCAACTCGCTCACCGAGTCAGCCCCCATACCCAGCGCAACACGTTCAGGCGTGCCGAACAGGTTACCCAGCACGGGCATGTCGAAGCCGGTCGGGTTCTCGAAGAGCAGCGCCGGCCCCTGCCTGCGCAACGTACGGTCGCAGATCTCGGTCATTTCCAGAACGGGGGAAACCGGCACGGCTATGCGCTTGAGCTCGCCGCGCTGTTCGAGGACGCGAATGAAATCGCGCAGGTCGGTGTATTTCATCAGGCTTCTCGATAAAAGCGCCGAAGGCCGGAGGCCGGACGAAAAACCAGGTCTCGTCCCGCCTCCAGCCTTCAGCCTCAGGCGGCTCGCCGCCTGTCGATCACTTACGCTTCATGGACATGAAGAATTCGTCGTTGGTCTTGGTGTCCTTGAGCTTGTCGAGGAGGAACTCGATGGCGGCACTTTCATCCATCGGGTGCAGCAGCTTGCGCAGAATCCAGATGCGCTGCAACTCTTCCTCGCTGGTCAGCAACTCTTCGCGGCGGGTGCCGGAGCGGTTGATGTTGATGGCCGGGAACACGCGCTTCTCGGCGATGCGGCGATCCAGCTGCAGCTCTAGGTTGCCGGTGCCCTTGAATTCCTCGTAGATCACCTCGTCCATCTTCGAGCCGGTTTCCACCAGCGCGGTAGCGAGGATGGTCAGGCTGCCGCCCTCCTCGATGTTGCGCGCGGCGCCGAAGAAGCGCTTGGGTTTTTCCAGCGCGTGGGCATCGACACCACCGGTGAGCACCTTGCCGGAGCTGGGAATCACGGTGTTGTAGGCACGCGCCAGACGGGTGATGGAGTCGAGCAGGATGACCACATCCTTCTTGTGCTCGACCAGGCGCTTGGCCTTCTCGATGACCATCTCGGCGACCTGAACGTGGCGGGTCGGCGGCTCGTCGAAAGTGGAAGCGACCACTTCGCCGCGCACGGTGCGCTGCATTTCGGTCACTTCTTCCGGGCGCTCGTCGATCAGCAGGACGATCAGATGGCACTCGGGGTTGTTGCGGGTGATGTTGCTGGCGATGTTCTGCAGCATGATGGTCTTGCCCGCCTTCGGCGGGGCGACGATCAGGCCGCGCTGGCCCTTGCCGATCGGCGCGCAGAGATCGATCACGCGACCGGTCAAGTCTTCGGTGGAGCCGTTGCCGGCTTCCATCTTCAGGCGCTCGTTGGGGAACAGCGGCGTGAGGTTCTCGAAGAGGATCTTGTTCTTGGCGTTTTCCGGACGATCGAAGTTGATCGAGTCGACCTTGAGCAGTGCGAAGTAACGCTCACCTTCCTTCGGTGGCCGAATCTTGCCGACGATGCTGTCGCCAGTACGCAGATTGAAGCGGCGGATCTGGCTGGGCGAGACGTAGATATCGTCAGGGCCGGCCAGGTAGGAAGAATCCGCGGAGCGCAGGAAGCCAAAGCCATCCTGGAGGATCTCCAGCACGCCGTCACCGGAGATTTCCTCGCCGCTTTTCGCGTGTTTCTTGAGCAGGGAAAAAATCACGTCCTGCTTGCGCGAACGGGCCATGTTGTCGATGCCCATCTGTTCGGCCATTTCCAGCAGATCGGTGATGGACTTTTGCTTGAGTTCGGTCAGATTCATAGGAAGAGATCAGGAAGGATGAAGCGATTAGCTTGAGAAGCCGCGCAGCAGAATACGAACGGGTCGTTGTGCGATATGAGGCTGAAGTGCGTCGGCGACGAATGCAGAGGGCGACGGAAGAATCGTCGCGAGGCCGAATTTAGCATCGCTCAGGCGAGGCGTCCACCCCGTTGCAGCAAAAAGCCCCCGCGATTGCAGGGGCCTTAGCGGAGCGAGGCTCAGATGTTGCTGTCGAGAAACGCTGCCAGCTGAGACTTGGAAAGTGCCCCAACCTTGGTGGCTTCGACGTTGCCGTTCTTGAACAGCATCAGGGTCGGAATACCACGCACGCCATACTTGGGCGGTGTTTCCTGGTTCTCGTCAATGTTCAGCTTGCAAACCTTGAGCTTGCCTTCGTACTCCTTGGCAATCTCGTCGAGTACCGGCGCGATCATTTTGCACGGGCCACACCACTCCGCCCAGTAATCGACCAGAACAGGACCGTCCGCCTGGAGCACATCCTGCTCGAAGCTGCTGTCGCTGACATTGTTGATGTGCTCGCTCATGGAATGTCTCCAGGGTGAAAACCGAAAGTGACGCCATGATAGCCCGGCTTGGTAAGGACCGAAAGTCGCAGTCCATCGCCAAGCCCATTGCCGCATGGCGGCCCACTAGACCACCAGACAGACCCCAACGGGAAGTATTGCAGGGTGTTGCGCGTTGGCGTATGCCGATGATCGTGTCAGGATGTCACGATTTTTCACAGAGATCAGCCCATGCGCCAACCAGCCGCCGAACCCTTTCCACTGATCGCCGGCCTCGATCTGGGATCGAACAGCTTCCACATGGTGCTGGCACGCATCAGCAATGGTGAAGTGCGCATCCTCGAACGGCTCGGCGAAAAGGTCCAGTTGGCCGCCGGCATCAACGAACAGCGCATGCTGGACGAGGATGCCATGGAACGCGGCCTCGACTGCCTGCGCCGCTTTGCTCAACTGGTCAATCATCTGCCCCAGGGGGCTGTGCGCGTGGTCGGCACCAACGCCTTGCGCGAAGCCCGCAACAGGGCGCTGTTCATCCGCCAGGCGGAAGCCATCGTCAATCATCAGGTCGAGGTCATTTCCGGACGCGAGGAAGCGCGCCTGATCTACCTGGGGGTCGCCCACACCTTCCCGAGCGCAGCCGGCAAGCGCCTGGTGGTCGATATCGGCGGCGGCAGTACCGAATTCATCATCGGCGAAGGCTTCGACTCACACCTGCGCGAAAGCCTGCAGATGGGCTGCGTGAGTTTCACCCAGCGTTTTTTCCGTGACGGCAAGATCACCCCGGCACGTTACGCCCAAGCCTACACGGCAGCTCGCCTGGAGTTGATGAGCATCGAGCATGGTCTGCGCCGACTCGGCTGGCAGGACGCGGTCGGTGCGTCCGGCACCATCCGCGCGGTCGGCCTGGGCATCAAGGGCGCCAGCCTGGGCAACGGCGAGGTCACCCGCGAAGGCATTGGCTGGCTCAAGCGCAAGCTGTTCAAACTCGGCGACGTGGAAAAGATCGACATCGAGGGCGTCAAACCGGATCGGCGCAGTATTTTCCCGGCGGGTCTGGCGATCCTCGAAGCCATCTTCGACGCTCTGGAACTGAACGCCATGGCCCATTCCGAAGGCGCCCTGCGCGAAGGCGTGCTCTACGACCTGATTGGCCGCCATCATCAGGAAGACATCCGTGACCGCACTCTGAGCTTCCTCATGGAACGCTACCACGTGGATACGGAACAGGCCGCGCGCGTCGAGAGCAAGGCGCTGGAAGCCTTCGATCAGGTCGCGACCGACTGGGGCCTGAATGAGGACTGGCACCGCGAACTGCTGGCCTGGGCCGCGCGCGTGCATGAGGTGGGCCTGGACATCGCCCACTATCACTACCACAAGCACGGCGCCTACCTGATCGAGCACTCGGACCTGCCGGGTTTTTCCCGCCAGGATCAACTCATGCTGGCCCTGCTGGTACGCGGCCATAGACGCAACATCCCGCAGGACAAGTTCAGCGAAACCGGCGCCGACGCCGATACCCTGGTACGCCTGTGCATCCTTCTGCGCTTCGCCATTCTGTTCCACCATATCCGCTGCCACACCGCTTCCGAGGTGCAACTGAAGCCGGCTGAGCGCAGCCTCGAACTGGTTTTCCCGGATGGCTGGCTGGAAGCCAACCCGCTGACCCGCGCCGACTTCGAAGCCGAAGCCGCTTGGCTGGCACGGGTCGGTTATGAACTGCGGGTGAAATAGGCTGCCGAGGCCCTGGAAAGCCAGGGCCTGCTGAAAAGCCGGGAAAGCTGCGTGACTGAAGTCACTCCCACAGGCAACGAACCTGTGGGAGCGGTCGGGCGGCGCTCCGCTTTATCCACGAATATCGCGGCTGAAGCCGCTCCCACAGAAGCCAGCATACTAGCTGATAGCGCTCAGCGCCCGCCGACCGGCGGGCTGGTCAGCCGCTCCAGCAGGGTGCCCTGAACGTTGCGTGGAAGCTGGTTGCCACTGGGGCTGTTACGCACGTAGCTGCCGTCGGGTTGCAGCAGCCAGCTCAGAGTGTTGTCGGTCAGGAACGCTTCCAGTTCCTTTTTCACCCGTGTCAGCAGTTTCTTGCCTTCCACCGGGAAGCAGGTTTCCACTCGCCGGTCGAGGTTGCGCTCCATCCAGTCGGCGCTGGACAGGTAGAGCTTCTCGTCGCCGCCGTTGAAGAAGTAGAACACCCGACTGTGTTCGAGGAAGCGGCCAATGATCGAGCGCACCTGGATATTGTGCGACACCCCGGCAATCCCCGGACGCAGGCAGCACATGCCGCGCACCACCAGATCGATGCGCACGCCCGTCTGACTGGCCTTGTACAGCGCCTTGATCATCTTCGGGTCGGTCAGTGAGTTGACCTTGAGCATGATGTGCGCAGGCTTGCCTTCGGCGGCATTCTGGGTTTCCTGGGCGATCAGGTCGAGCAGGGTCTTCTTCAGGGTGAAGGGCGCATGCAGGAGCTTCTTCATGCGCATGGTCTTGCCCATGCCGATCAGCTGGCTGAACAGTTTGGACACGTCCTCGCAGAGCGCATCATCGGAGGTCAGCATGCTGTAGTCGGTATACAGCCGCGCGTTACCGGCGTGGTAGTTGCCGGTGCCCAGGTGCGCGTAGCGACGCAGCTCGCCATTCTCGCGCCGCAGGATCAGCATCATCTTGGCGTGGGTCTTGTAGCCCACCACGCCATAGATGACCACCGCCCCGGCCTGCTGCAGGCGACTGGCCAGCTGCAGGTTGGATTCCTCGTCGAAGCGCGCCCGCAACTCGATCACCGCGGTGACTTCCTTGCCGTTGCGCGCCGCCTCGACCAGCGCATTGACGATTTCCGAGTTGGCCCCGGAACGATACAGCGTCTGCTTGACCGCCAGCACGCAGGGGTCCTTGGCGGCTTCGCGCAGGAGGTCGATCACCGGCGTGAAGGACTCATAGGGATGCAGCAGCAGGATGTCCTGCTTGCCGACCACGTTGAAGATGTTCTCGCTGTTCTGCAGCAGCTTCGGGATTGCCGGAGTGAACGGCGTGTATTGCAGCTCCGGGTGGCTGTCCAGACCGGTGACGCTGAACAGCCGGGTCAGGTTGACGGGGCCATTGACACGATACAGCTCGCTCTCGCCCAGGCCGAACTGCTTGAGCAGGAAGTCGGCAAGGTGCGCCGGGCAGGTATCGACGACCTCCAGACGCACCGCATCGCCATAGCGCCGCGACATCAGCTCGCCACGCAGCGCGCGGGCAAGATCCTCGACATCCTCGGTATCCACCGACAGGTCGGCGTTGCGGGTCAGGCGGAACTGGTAGCAGCCCTTGACCTTCATGCCATGGAACAGATCGTCGGCGTGGGCGTGAATCATCGACGAGAGGAACACATGGTTGGCGCCCGGCCCGCCCACTTCCTCGGGCACGCGGATGATGCGCGGCAGCAGTCGCGGCGCCGGAATGATCGCCAGGCCGGAGTCGCGGCCAAAGGCATCGATACCTTCCAGCTCGACGATGAAGTTCAGGCTCTTGTTCACCAGCAGCGGGAACGGGTGGGTCGGATCGAGGCCAATGGGGGTGATGATCGGTGCGATTTCCTCGCGGAAATAGCGCCGTACCCAGGTCTTGATCTTGGCCGTCCAGTGACGCCGGCGGATGAAACGCACCTGCTGCTTGGCCAGTTCGGGCAGCAATACCTCGTTGAGGATGCTGTACTGGCGGTCGACCTGCTCATGCACCAGCTCGGAAATACGCGCCAGCGCCTGATGCGGTTGCAGGCCATCGGCACCGGCCTGCTCGCGGGCGTAGGTGACCTGTTTCTTCAGGCCAGCGACACGGATCTCGAAGAACTCGTCGAGGTTGCTGGAGAAGATCAGCAGGAACTTCAACCGCTCCAGCAGCGGGCAGGATTCATCCAGCGCCTGTTCCAGCACGCGAATATTGAACTGCAGCTGCGACAGCTCGCGGTGGATATACAGGCTGCTGTCGTCCAGGTTCGGCACCGCAATCACCACCGCCGGTGCTTCCTCGACCACTTCGGGCTGCGTCACCAGCTCCGCCTCGGACACCGTCTGTTCCAGCACTTCACCGTTGACGATCTCCTGCAGGCCCTGCTCGCTGAGTTCTTGACTGTTCATCGCTCTGCCTCGGAGGGCTCACTGCCCTCGTTTCAACTGTTGTGCCGCCTGTTTGGCGAAATAGGTGAGAATGCCATCGGCTCCGGCACGCTTGAAGCCGACCAAAGACTCAAGGATCACCGCTTCGCTCAGCCAGCCATTCTGGATCGCCGCCATGTGCATGGCGTACTCGCCGCTGACCTGATAGACGAAAGTGGGCGCCTTGAAAGCCTCCTTGACCCGCCAGACGATATCCAGATAAGGCTGGCCCGGTTTGACCATCACCATATCCGCGCCTTCGGCCAGATCGGCGCCGACTTCGTGCAGCGCCTCGTCGCCGTTGGCCGGGTCCATCTGGTAGGTATTCTTGCTGCCCTTGCCCAGGTTCGCCGCCGAGCCCACCGCGTCGCGGAACGGCCCGTAGTAGGCGCTGGCGTACTTGGCCGAGTAGGCCATGATGCGCACGTTGTGATGTTCGGCCACTTCCAGCGCCTCGCGGATGGCCTGGATGCGACCGTCCATCATGTCCGACGGTGCCACCACCTGAGCACCGGCCTCGGCGTGGGACAGCGCCTGCCTGACCAGCGCATCGACGGTGACGTCGTTCTGTACGTAGCCGTCCGCGTCGAGGATGCCGTCCTGGCCATGGGTGGTGAAGGGGTCGAGCGCCACATCGGTGATGATTCCCAGTTCGGGGAAGCGCTCACGCAGCGCGCGGGTGGCGCGCTGGGCGATACCGTCTGGATTCCAGGCCTCAGCGGCGTCGAGCGATTTCTTCTCCAGCGGCGTGACCGGGAACAGCGCCAGCGCCGGGATACCCAGCGCCACCAGTTCCTCAGCCTCCTTTAGCAGCAGGTCGATGGACAGCCGCTCCACACCCGGCATCGAGGGCACCTGCTCGCGGCGGTTTTCGCCGTCGAGCACGAACACCGGCAGGATCAGGTCATCGACTGTCAGCACGTTCTCGCGCACCAGGCGCCGGGAAAAATCATCACGACGATTACGACGCAGACGAGTGGCGGGGAACAGCCGGCTGGCGGGAACGAGACTCACGACGAACTCCTGGCCCGCAGAACGGGCGAACATGACAGTTATAGGCCGCCCATATGACGAGAACATGACAGCGATATGGGCGCGACGCCAAAGCCCGACCATTGTCGCCAGCCATGCCGATGTCTGCCAGTGCTTTGAGCATTCAGCGCGCAGCAATGAACGCGCGCACCTGCAGCGAATCCAAGACTACAGAGCGGGATTTACCTTGATCCGCCCCAGGCAGTAGCATCGAATACATTCTGCAGCGCCCTGTCAGACCGGGCCGTTTGAACTTGACCAGGAGTACCACCATGAACAAGAAAGTCGCCGTGATTCTTTCCGGCTGTGGCGTCTACGACGGCTCGGAAATCTACGAGAGCGTCATCACTCTGCTGCGGCTGGATCAGCGCGGTGCCAAGGTGCAATGCTTCGCACCGAACATTGCGCAGCTGCACGTGATCAATCACCTCACCGGCGAGGAAATGCCCGAGTCTCGTAACGTACTGACCGAATCGGCGCGCCTGGCCCGTGGCGAGATCAAGGACCTGCGCGAGCTGGATGCCGTGGAGTTCGACGCCCTGATCATGCCGGGCGGTTTCGGCGCGGCGAAGAATCTGTCCGACTTCGCCAGTCAGGGTGCCGACTGCAAAGTTTTGCCGGATGTCCTCTCCGCCGCCCAGGCCTTTGCCCAGGCAGGCAAGCCCGTCGGAATGATGTGTATCGCACCGACCATGGCCGCACAGGTCTTCGGCCCCGGCGTGGTCTGCACCCTGGGCAATGATGATGATCCGGCAGCCGCTGCCGCGCGCACCATGGGCGCCGAACACCAGCCCTGCGAGGTCAGCGAGATCACCGAGGATTCGAAACACAAACTCATCACCACACCCGCCTATATGCTGGCGCAATCGATCAGCGAAGCAGCCTCGGGCATCTACAAGCTGGTGGACCGGGTGCTGGAGCTGACGGTCAGCAAATAAGGCTCACCGGGCCGGCAGCTACGGAGGTGGGTCACGCTGCTTCAACGGAAACCGTCACCCACCGCCGTAGGGCCGAACTTGTTCGGCCACCTGTCGCAAGAGGCCGAACAAGTTCGGCCCTATGGGATGTGAGCAGTTGTAGGTCGGATTAGCCAAAGGCGTAATCCGACGGTTGAACCCGAGGGAAGCCTCAACTCCGCTCGTCGGGTCGGTGAAGCGTGACCCGACCTACGCCGCCGCTTTTCGCACCGTCGCCAATAATGCCGCGGCAGCGGCGAACATCGTCGCGAAGCTGCGGTTGACCAGGCGCTGCTGGCGCGGGGTGCGCAGCAGCCGCAGGACCCTGGCGGCCAGGCCCGTATAGCCGGCCATCACCACCAGATCGACCATCACCATGGTCGCCGCCATTTCCACGTACTGCAGCACGAGCGGTCGTTGCGGGTCGAGAAACTGCGGCAGCACCGCCAGGATGAAGACGATCGCCTTGGGATTGCTGGCATTGATCAGAAAGCCCCGGAACACCAGTGCCAACGGACGCCCGATGGGCCGTGGCATGGCCGAATCGTCCAGCGCCTCGGGAATCGCCTGCCATTGCCGGAACGCGAGCCACAGCAGGTAGGCGACACCGAACCACTTGATCAGGCTGAACGCCAGCGACGAAGCCGCCAGCACCGCGCCCACCCCCGCCGCGACGACGGCAATCTGCAGCACCAGCGCCAGCTGCAGGCCAATGGCGTTCCAGTAGCCGCGCCAGAAGCCATAGCGCAACCCGCAGGACATCGAGGCGATGGCGCCGGCACCCGGCGACAGGCTGATCACCCAGCAGGCGACGAAGAAGGCAAGCCAGGTTTCAAGCGACATGGCTCAGTCCTTCAGATTGGGCATGTCCCGGCCCAGTTTCACCGGTTCCTTGAGCGGGCGTTTCATGGCCTTGCGCATGCGAATGTTCAGCGCCTCGACGCCCAGCGAGAAGGCCATGGCAAAGTAGACGTAGCCCTTGGGCACGTGCACATCGAACGCTTCGGCCACCAGCAGGGTGCCAACCACGATGAGGAATGACAGCGCCAGAATCTTCAGGGTCGGATGCTTGTCGATGAAGTCGCTGATGGTGCCGGCAGCCAGCATCATCACACCGACCGCGATGATGATCGCCGCCACCATCACTGGCACATTGTCCACCAGGCCAACCGCGGTGATCACCGAGTCCAGCGAGAAGATGATATCGATGACGGCGATCTGCAGGATGATGCTGACGAAACTCGCCTTCACCGCCCCGCCCGCAGCGGATTGCTCTTCCTCTTCGCCTTCCACGCTGTGCCAGATTTCCATGGTGCTCTTGAACAGCAGGAACAGGCCGCCGAAGAACAGGATCAGGTCGCGCCCGGAGACGCCTTCGCCCCAGACGGTGAACAGGTCCGCGGTCAGACGCATGACCCAGGTGATCGAGAGCAGCAGCAGGATTCGCGTACCCATGGCCAGCGACAGGCCGAAGAACCGTGCCTTGGGCTGCTGCGCCTTGGGCAGGCGGCTGACCAGAATGGAGATGAAGATGATGTTGTCGATGCCCAGGACGATTTCCAGGGCGGTCAGGGTCAGAAACGCGACCCAGATTTCCGGGCTGCTAAGCCATTCCATGAAAGGCTACTCGTTGGATGTAGATTTGATTGGTTGAATCTCGGCCCCGCGCCAGCGGCGCACGACCTTCTGGAAGAACAGACTGTTGGGCACCTGCACGGTCGCGCCGGTTCCGTCTTCGTTCACCTCTTGCAGCGTAGTGTAGAGCAGGTTGATATCCATCACCCGGCCCTTGACGATCGGCTTCTCGAAGCTCTCCACCAGCTCCACCAGGTCGCCGAGGCGAAAGGGGCCGACGGTCATGATCAGCACGGCGCAGAGCAGGTTCGACAGCACGCTCCAGATGGCGAAGAAGGCGATGGCCGCCACTGCCACGAAACCGGAAAAGGCCGTCCAGAGCACCGTTGCCGAAACGCCAAAACGCTCCAGCACCATGATCAGCGCACCGCCGATGATGAACCAGCGGATGCCGCCACGCAGCGGCAACAGCAGCTCGGGCGGCAGCGGATAACGACTGCCCAGTCGGGTCAGGCCGCGTACCACGAAGCGCTGCAGGATATAGGCGATCAGCAGGATCAACAGCACCTGCAAGCCCAGCAAGAGCTGATCACCCCATTCTTGCGAAAGAATCAGCAACTGTTCGTTCATGGGTTGGCCTCAAGTTGACCCTGCAGGGCTTCCAGCGCCTCGAGCGCCTCCATCCAGGCATCTTCCAGCGCGCTTTCGCACGCCTTCAACTCCGCCTGCCTGGCCAGCAGGTCACGCAGTTCGTCCTTGCGCGCCACTTCGTAGAGCGCGGTATCGGCGAGACGCGCCTCGACCTGGGCGAGCTTTTCATGCACGCCGGCCAGGTCCTTTTCATGCTTTTCCGCCTGCCGCTTCAGAGGCGCCAGTTGCTGGCGCAACGCCGCAGCCGCCTGGCGCAGCATGCGTTTGTCGGTCTTCTCGCCTGCCGAATCGGTCGTAGCGACGGGCTGCTGGCGAACACGGTATTCGGCCAGCCAGCGGGCATAGTCTTCAAGATCGCCCTCGAACCCGACGACCCGCCCCTCGGCCACCAGCAGAAATTCATCGGTGGTGCTTTTGAGCAGATGCCGATCATGCGAAACCACCAGCACCGCGCCCTCGAAATCCTGCAGGGCCAGCGTCAGCGCCAGGCGCATCTCCAGATCCAGGTGGTTGGTCGGTTCGTCCAGCAGCAGCAGGTTGGGCTTGCCCCAGGCGATCAGCGCCAGTGCCAGGCGCGCCTTCTCGCCACCGGAAAAGTTGAGCACCGGCTCATCACAGCGGTTGCCGCGAAAATCGAAGCCACCGAGGAAATCGCGCAACACCTGCTCGCGCTCGCCCGGGGCGATACGCTGCAAGTGCAGTAGCGGGCTGGCTTTGGCGTCGAGCGCATCGAGCTGGTGCTGGGCGAAATAGCCGATGACCAGGTTCTCGCCGCGCTGCAGGCGCCCGCCCAGGGGTTGCAGCTCATTGGCCAGGGTCTTGATCAGCGTCGATTTGCCCGCGCCGTTGGGGCCGAGCAGGCCGATGCGCGCGCCGGGCACCAGTTGCAGCTTGACCTTGTCCAGCACCCGTTTGCCGGGATAGCCGAGCGCGCCCTCGGTCAGGTCCAGCAGGGGGCTGGAGACCTTGTCCGCTTCGCGGAAGACGAAGTCGAATGGCGAATCGACATGCGCCGGCGCCAGTTCCTCGAGCTTTTCCAGCGCCTTGATCCGGCTCTGCGCCTGGCGCGCCTTGCTCGCCTTGGCCTTGAAGCGGCGGATGAAATCTTCCATGTGCTCGCGCTGCGCCTGCTGTTTCTCGAACGCCTGCTGCTGCTGCGCCAGGCGCTCGGCACGCGCCCGCTCGAAGGCGGAATAACCGCCGCGATAGAGAATCAGCTTGCGCTGATCGACATGCACCACGTTGCCGACCACCTCATCGAGGAAGTCGCGGTCATGAGAAATCAGCATCAGGGTGCCGGGATAGCTCTTCAGCCAGGCCTCCAGCCAGAGGATCGCATCGAGATCCAGGTGGTTGGTCGGCTCGTCGAGCAACAGCAGGTCGGAGGGACACATCAGCGCCTGCGCCAGGTTCAGGCGCATCCGCCAGCCGCCGGAAAAACTGCTCACCGGCAGCAGCATCTGCTCGTTGGCAAAGCCAAGGCCGGCGAGCAATTTGCGCGCGCGCGCGTCGGCGCTGTAGCCGTCGGCGTTGTCCAGCTCGGTGTGCAGCCGCGCCAGCGCGCTGCCGTCATGCCCGGCCTCGGCAGCCGCCAGCTCGGCCTGAATCCGCCGCAGTTGAACATCGCCATCGAGCACATAGTCCACGGCCAGGCGGTCGAGCGTATCGACTTCCTGGCGCATATGGGCGATGCGCCAGTCCGGCGGCAACTGGCAATCGCCGCCATCGGGGGTGAATTCACCGCGCAGCAGGGCGAACAGGCTGGATTTTCCGGCGCCATTGGCACCGACCAGCCCGACTTTCTGGCCGGGATGCAGGGTCAGCTCGGCGCCTTCCAGCAGACGCTGGGGGCCACGCTGTAGAGTCAGGTTCTGAAGTCGGATCATAATGGCGGCGGAGTTTATCAGTTCGCCTGGAATCCATCCGGGCGCCCATGAAAAAAAATCACCACCGATGAGCCACGACGATTTGCGCGATTTTGCTCTGACCTGCTACGCACAGCCTGGCGTGGAAAGCGCCTGTCTTGAGCTGCAGGCCGCCGGCGCGGATGTCTGCCTGTTGCTCGCGGGCGCCTGGCTGGAGCGCCGCGCCGTCGCCTGTACGGCAGAGCGCCTGCAACAGCTGAGGCGGCTTGGCGATGACTGGCAGTCTCAGGTGATCACGCCGCTACGCGGCCTGCGCCAGGCCTGGCGCCAACAGGCTGCGGCGGATGGCGCACTGAGCGCCTTGCGCGAGCGGGTCAAGCAGCTGGAGCTGGACGCTGAATATATCCAGCTCGACCGGCTGCAACAGGCAACGCAGCACTGGACGGAGGAGCTGGGATCAGTCGACTGGCTGAGCGCGCTTTGCCCTCTGAACACTGATACGCGTGCGCCGCTGGAAAAGCTGCGGCGCACGGCGATGGCTCTGCAAGCAGGCCAAGACAGCTGAGATCAGGACTCTATCGTCGGTTTCGTAGCCGGCTTGCGGGTAGCCGGCTTCTTTGCCGCCGCAGGCCTGGTTGCAGCGGGCTTTGGCGCAGCGGGGGCTCTGCTGCGGCTGGCGGCTGGGCGGGCAGCAGGCGCTTTCGTTGCAGTCGGTTTGTCTTCAACGGGCCGAGCGGCAGCAGCCGGTTTCGGCGCCGCAGCAGGCTTGCGGGCACGGGTAGCGGCTGCGGCTGAACGGGTCGAAGCTGCTGCAGGCTTGGCTGGAGCAGCCTTGGTTGCAGGCTTGGCAGTCCGAGCAGAAGGCCGTGCCGGTGCTTTCGCGACTGGCGCAGAAGCCTTGTCGCGCGCGGCCAGTGCCTGCACGGCAGCCTGCCCGACCTTGGTAACACCCTGGGCGAGCGTCAGACTCTTTTCAGCATCACGCTTGAGTTCGGCCAGATAACTCAGGGTTTCGTTTTGCCGCGCCTGCAGCAGCGCCAGCATGTCATCCAGTTCGGCCAGTTTCGAGCGCGCCTTGGCCTGCGCTTTCGACTTGCCAGCATTACCCGCCTCGTCGAGCCTGGCCCGAGCCTTGACCAGTTTTTCCTGAACCTTGCCACGCTGCTTTTCGAGCTTGGCAAGCAGCAGCTCCGGCTCTTTCTGCGCGTCGTCGCAGGCTTTCTGCAAATGTACCACCAGGCTGCGCGAGAGCTGCTCGAGCAGATGCAACGGAGTGGTAACCGACTTTTTCTTCGCGGGCATGAAGACGCCTCCTGGCGATATGGGTCCGGCCATATTAGCAGGCCGGTGAAAAGCTATGTCCCTGTTGGCTGCTGCCGATGGACGCCCCCCTGCGGAGCGGGCCATGCCCGCGAAGCTTTTACGCGCTGAATATTCGCGCGCATGACTCGGCGTCCCTGCCCTCTACGGACTTTCGGAACGCAGCCGCACTGCGAGCAACACGCTATCGGACAGAGCCGGCGTGCGACTCAGACGGTCGCAGCTGCGGCCTGCTTGTGCGCCATATGCAGAACTTCGATCAGGCAATCTTCAAGCTCGAAACGCTCGTGGAGCAACTGTCCGAGATGCTGCAATTCGTCATGCAGACCTGGGCTGTCCAGGCAGTCGCCCTTGTCACAACGATCGTTGAATGCCACGGCGACATCGGTAATGGCCTCGATGCGCGGGTATATCTGATGGGCCAGCTCAAGGCCACGTTTGTCGCCGAAGGCCTCGGCTTCCTGAAGCAGCTGTTCGTATATCTCGAAATGCCCCGCCGAGACATAGTCCAGCAGGATCTGACAAAAGCTCTGCAAAGCCGGACGGCTCAGCGCAGCCTCTGCGCCCTTCAGCTCATCGAATACCTTGATCAGTGCATGGCGCTCCTGCAGCCAGCGGTCGATCAGCAGGTGTACACCTCCCCAGCGTTCCTGGGCGTTCCGACAGCTCTCGAGCATGATGACCTCACTTCCCTAATCGATATTGTCTGTTACGCCTTCCGAGACATGTTTGTCTGGTGATATCGCCTTGGCCGAGTGATCGCGCAACGGCGGAATCAGACGCTGTCCGAGCAGACTAAGCTCCGGCGATCGAAGCTTCAAGCTGCGCGGACAATTGTTCGGCGCTCGAGCAGGCTAGCGGAACGCGCCGATCTGCAATCTTGACCACCCAGCGCAGCGATCATTCACGCGCGCAGACAAATTACCTCAATCGCGGCGCAGCAACTGCCAGACACAGAACAGCGACATGCCGATGAACGACAGCAGGGTCCATTCGGGAATGCTCATGCCGAGCAGGGTCCAGCTGACTTCGGCGCACTCGGCCGTGCCATGCAGCACCAGGCGGGCAATCTCCTGGAACGGCAGTGCATCCATCATGTATTCGAGGCTGGGCAGGCAACTGGGCAACTGGTCGGCAGGCAGGCCTTGCAGCCAGATTTGCCGAATGGCCGTCGCGCCACCCGCCAGCGCGAACAGCAGGGCCAGGATCGAATAGCCACGCCGTCCGGCCTTGCGCGGCCCGTGCAACGCGGCGACCAGGCAGACCAGGCCGAAGCCGATCACGCAGATCCGCTGCACGACACACAGCGGGCATGGCGCCAGGCCGACCACATGCTCCAGGTAGAGTGCGGCGATCATCATCAGCACGCAGCCGATGAATGCCAGAAGAAAGAGAGAACGAGGGCTGGCCAGGTTCATGATGGCTCCGCAGGCAGGAAAAGCTCGCTACGGTATTAGCCTGCGTGGCAAGCTGCAAGCGTGCTCATCGTGACAGCAGGGCGATCGCGCCATGCGCTCAAAGAGCCGAAAACAGCGCTGGAAAGCTGGAGGCTGAACGACAAGCGATCCAGGTTCGAGCGCACATGGCGTTTTTTCGTCCAGCCTCCAGCGCTTTTATCGAACGACCATCGCAGAATAACGCCATAGCGCAATCGCCCTGATCGTGACAACAGGCGCCCTTGAGCGCCTGTCCTATTGCTAACTGTTGCTGATTACCGGCAATCGGCTGTCGCTCGCCCCCTCGACCAACCCGAGCCCCTCCTGAAACAGCCGGTTGCTGCGTTCCTTGTCACCGAGTCGCGCCAGCAGCCGAGCCAGTTCGGCGCAGGTTTGCGGGCGGTGCTCCAGGCGCAGGCTGGCTTCGAAATAGTCGCGCGCCTTGCCCCAGAGTTCGTTGCGCAGGCTCAGCCGGGCCAGCGCCAGCAGCAGCTCGGCATTGCCGGGATGATCCTTCAGCCAGCCTTCGGCATGGTTCAGCTGCCGCGACGGCTCACGCCCCTGGACACGCCCATAGCGCTCGACCAGGCGATCATCGAACTGCCGCTTGAGCGCCGCATGCAGAACCTCCTCCGCCCTGGCCTCATCCCCGAGGCGCGCGAGGCCATCGGCATAGGCACGTACCAGCGCGGGCTCGTTGCGCAGGCCGTTCGGCACGCTCTGCCAGCGCTGCCCGAGCGCCTGCCGGGCTTCTTCGGCAGTTGCTTCGGGAAGCAGCACAGACTGTTCGATGGCCGCCGTCCACGCCAGCAGCTCCAGTTCGCTCAGGCGTGCCGGTGACAGTACACGGTGCTTGCGCAGCTCCGGAAGCAGGCGGCACAGGGCGGGCCAGTCGCGCAGCTGCACATAGAGCTGTTGCAGCAGGGTCAGCACCTGATGATGACGCGGATGCTCGTCATGCAACCCGTTCAGCGTTTCCCGCGCCTCGGCATACTGGCCCCTGGCGATCTGCAGCTGCGCCTGGGTCAGGCCGATAGCCAGGCCGGCTTCGGGTTCACGCTCGCGCGCACGGCGCAGCAGTTCGTCGCTCTGCTCATGCTCACCCAGCTCACTGGCTGCCCGGGCAGCGCCCAGATAATGCACCAGCGGCTGCCGGTCATGCTCGGCGGCGACCCGCAGATGAACGAGCGCGTTGCTCCACTGGCCTTCAGCCAGCTCGCGCAGCCCGCTACGCGATGCCTTGGCGATACGGCGCTCGCGATGACGGCGCGACCAGGGATTGACCAGCGCACCGGATGCCTGCAACAGGCCCAGCACCCAGTGCACCAGCACGCTCAGCAGCCAGAGGCAGGCCAGCAGCCCGAGCAGAACCCAGAGGCTCGACTCGTAGCGAAAGCGGTCATAGCTGATCAGGACATAGCCGGCGTCCTTCGACACGGCCCAGCCGACGGCGCCGACAATGGCCAGCAGAACGATAAGGAACAGGGCCAGCCGCTTCATGAGCGCACATCCTCTTCGCCTGCCTGTTCGGCCTCGCCGGCAGGCGCTTCGTCACTCTTGCCGGTCTGGCGTTTCTGCACATAGGCCTGCAGGGTCTGCAGCGCGGGAGCAAGATCCGGCAGGGTGACCGATACCTGCCGCGCGGACAGCGCTTCGATGCGGTCGCGCAGACCACGGCTCTGGCCGTTGTCCTCGTTGAAGTGATCCTCGATCAGGCGCACGGCCTGGGCCAACGACTGCCGATAGACCTCGGTGTTGCCGTTGAGCACGGCCCATTGCGCCTGCTCGATGGCCAGCGAAAGGGCCAGTCGCACCTGCGCCAGGCTTTGCCCGGCCAGCAGCGGCTTGACGTCGGTGCCCGCATTGAAATCGATCCGCACGTAGCGAGTCAGCTCGTCCAACCACTGCCGCCAGCGACTGTCGCCCTGGCTCTCGCGGGCCTGGCCAAGCTGGAACTCCGGCGCCAGGGCGCTCAGCTGGTTGGCCTGGCCGCCGAGGGCGCCAAGCTGCAGGAACAGGCCGGTACGGTCCAGTTCGGGCAGGCTGCGCAAGGCCTCCAGACCTTCCAGCAGCTTCTGCCGGGCGGCGTAGGCGCCCGGATCATCCTGCCGGCGCAGGATCAGGTCCGCCTCTTCGACCAGCGAAACGGCGCTGTTCACATCCTGCATGGCCGACAGACGCAGCATGGCCATGCGCAGCAGGTGCTCGGCTTCGGCAAGCTGCCATTGCTCGCGACTGGCGCCCAGCACCTGTTCGACACGCCCGGAAAGCCGTTGCTGATCGCTTTGCAATTCCGCCAGCAAACGCCGCTGCTCGCCCAGCTGCTCCGCCGTGGGCAATTGCTCCAGGCGTGTCAGGCGCGTGACCAGTTGCTGGCTGCGCTCGTTCACCTGGGCCGCCTGCTGACGGGCGGCCTGCAGGCTTTCGCTCCGCTGTTGCTCCTGGCCGGCCAGTTGCTGCATCTGCCAGAGGCTGTAGCTACCGGCGGCCAGACCGGCCAGCCCCACCAGCAAGGCCAGAGCGGCCAGCGTGCCGCGACCATTCGTGTTCTTGTGCGTGGTGCCGGTCTGCGTGGTGCCGGTCGCTGTGCTCGATGGATTTTCCCTGGCGGGGGTAACGGGTTCCGGCTTCGAGGGTTGCCGAGGCGTCTTGTCGGACTCTACTTCGCTCACATTTCCATCCTTTGCATCGTTAAGCGGGCTCGGGAGTTGCCCGCAGCGCCGCCAGCAAAGCCGCGATTCCGGCACCGCGGCAGTCCACTATTTTTTTCGCGCCCAGCGCTTCAGCCATTTTTGCAACGCGGGGACTGGGTACGAACAAGGGTAGCTCACAAAGTTCGGGCCAGTCCGAACCCGCCAGCGCGTGCAACGACTCCAGCCCCTGGCCGCTGCTGACCAGCAGTGCATTGAGTCGCTGCGAGCGCAGGGTTTCGATCAGCGTTCCGGGCGGATACTCCGGCAGGTAGCGCCGATAGAGTTCCAGTTTGTCTACCTGGACGCCCCGGCTGCAGAGGGTATCGGCCAGGTGCTCGCGACCGCCCTGACCACGCAGGATCAGCACCCTGGGGTCCGTTGCGGCCTCCAGCACCTCGTTGAAGCGCGGCAAGGCCAGCAGTGCTTCGCTATCGTCGCCGCTGACCGGCCAGCTGGCATCCAGACCAAAGTCTTCCAGCAGCGCGCCGGTGGCGCCGCCGACACTGAACCAGACCTGCGCGTGCGGCGGCTGTGGCCAGTAGCGATCCAGCAGCTCCAACCCCAGCCTGGCCGCAGGCTTGCTCACCACCACCACCGCGCAGTAGCGATCCAATTCGAGCATGGTCGCGCGCTGTTCGGGCGTTTCCGGCAGCCCTTCGATGGCGAGCAGCGGCAGGCTGCTACTCTGCACACCTTCTGCCGACAGCGCCGCCGACAGCGCGGCGCACTCCTCAGCCGGGCGCGTCAGCAGCAGACGCCAGCCGCTCACGCCTTGCCGGCCTCGCCGTAGATGTCCTGAAGGATTTTTCCCGCACCCTGCGCCAGCAGCTCTTCGGCGATGCGCACGCCCAGCACTTCGGCCTCGGTGGCGGGCGCCCGGCCCTCGGCACGCAGCAGCACCTCGCCATCCGGCTGGCCGACCAGGCCACGCAGCCAGAGCTGGTCGTCTTCGAGCACGGCATAGCAGGCGATGGGCACCTGGCAGCCGCCATTCAGATGACGGTTCAGCGCACGTTCGGCGGTGACGCGCAGCGCGGTTTCGGGGTGATTCAGACATTCCAGCAACTGATGCAGTTCGCTGTCGCCGGTACGGCATTCGATACCGACAGCGCCCTGCCCGCCTGCCGGCAGGCTGTCCTCGACGCTGATGCTGGAGCGGATGCGCTCACCGAAGCCAAGGCGGATCAGCCCGGCGGCGGCGAGGATGATGGCGTCATATTCACCGGCATCCAGTTTGGCCAGGCGGGTGTTGACGTTGCCACGCAGGAACTGGATTTTCAGGTCCGGACGCCGCGCCAGCAGCTGGGCCTGACGGCGCAGGCTGGAGGTGCCGACCACCGCGCCCGCCGGCAGCGCGGCGAAATCCTCGAAGCTGCTGGAGACGAAGGCATCGCGCGGGTCTTCCCGCTCGCAGATGCAGTACAGGCCGAGTCCCTCAGGGAACTCCATCGGCACGTCCTTCATGGAATGCACGGCGATATCGGCCTCGTTCTCCAGCAACGCGGTTTCCAGCTCCTTGACGAACAGGCCCTTGCCGCCGATCTTCGCCAGCGGCGCATCCAGCAGCTTGTCGCCACGGCTGACCATGGGCACCAGGCTGACCGTCACATGGGGGTGTTCGGCTTCGAGGCGCGCCTTGACGTATTCGGCCTGCCACAGGGCCAGGGCACTCTTGCGGGTGGCGATGCGGATTTCGCGAGACATGGACAATTCCAGAACAGTGAATTGCCGGTGATGATAACAGGCCCGGCCCTGTCACTGGTTTGGCAGGAATCAAGGAAGCAGCTTCAAGCCAGGAGCTGCTATAGCGTATTCATCAACTTACGCACACCCGCGACATGTCGGCGACTGACGGTCAGCGGCTCGCCTTCGAGTCCCTTGAGAAACAGCTGGAAATGGCCAAGCGGGGTGCGCTGCAGGCGCTCGATGCGGTCGCGGTAGACCAGCGCATTGCGGTGAACGCGCACGAAACGCTCGCCAAATTCATCTTCCAGCGCTTTCAGTGGCTCATCCAGCAGCACCTCGCCGTTCTCGTGCCGCAGGGTGACGTACTTGTGATCGGCAATGAAGTAGATCACCTGAGCCAGCGGAATCAGCTCGATGCCCTTGCGCGTGCGGGCGCTGATATGGCTGCGCGGGCCGCTGCCGGCAATCGCCGCGGGCCGGGTCAGCGCCGCGAGCTGGACGCGGTTCGGGCGCTCGGCCTTTTTCAGCGCCTCGGCCAGATGCTCCGGGCGTACCGGCTTGACCAGATAGCCGACCGCACTGACCTGGAACGCTTCAAGGGCAAATTCGTCATGGGCGGTACAGAAGATCACCGCCGGCGGCGCATCACGTTCGCACAGTTTCGCCGCGACCTGCAGGCCATCGAGGCCCGGCATGCGGATATCCAGCAGAACGATATCAGGCCGCAGCTCCTCGATCAGGGTGAGGGCTTCTTCGCCATTGCTGGCAGAAGGCTCCAGGACACGATAGCCGTCAAGTTCACCTACCAGGCGACCGAGGCGCTCGCGTGCCAGAGGTTCGTCATCGACAATCAGCACATTCATATGGATCAGGCTTCCTGCTTTTGTGTCGCACATGGATAGCGTAGACACGTGTAGTAACGGGCGTTACGCCACTCCACGCTGAGACTCGCCGCAGGGCCGAAAAGTGCCGTTAGTCGTGCGTCTATATTGTGCAGCGCCTGCCGGGTGCCCCGGGAAGGCTGTGCTTGAGCGGTCCCGTCGAAGGGATTGCTGACCTGCAAATGAAAAACGCCATCGGCATAATAGGCCGTCACGCCAACCGTACCGCCCTCGATGCGCGGCTGGATGCCGTGGATCAGCGCATTTTCCAGCAACGGTTGCAGGGTCAGTTGCGGAATGGGCAGGTCATCCGGCACGCCATCCACCTGCCACTCCACCTGTAACCGCTCACCGAGGCGGTAGTGTTCGATGGACAGGTAACGTCGCGACAACTCCAGCTCTTCGCGCCAGGGCACCAACGTACCGGGCCGGGCCAGACTGGCGCGAAACAGATCGGAAAGGTCCAGCACCGCCTGCTCGGCCTGTCGCGGATCGGTTGCCACCAGGCTGGCGATGCTGTTCAGGCTGTTGAACAGGAAGTGCGGGCGAATCCGCGCCTGCAGCGACTCGATGCGCGCGCGCAACTCGGCCTGTTCCTGACGTCGCCACTGGCTCTGCAGGTAGAAATAACGCAGCAGCAGGCCCGACATGATCAGGCCGATCAACGCATGGCGCAGATACAGGTTCACCTCGCCCTCGCGCGGCAGCGGCCCGCCCAGTTGATAGATATCGGCAACCGCCGTGCAGGCCAGCGTCAGGCCCACCACCAGCGCGCAGCAGGCGAGCCCGGCCAGCCAGGGCGACAGCCTGGCCAGCAGTGATCGCAGCCGGCAGGTAAGCCCGACCGAAAGCAGCATCACCCACTGCACGAACAGTGACGTCAGCGCCAGCCGTACCCAGTCGAAGCCCGGCTGCATCGGCTGGGCCAGCACCAGTACCAGCACCAGCAGCTCGGCCAGCAACACCAGGCCGAGCAGCGCCTCGGGCTGGCACAGCTCGGGCACGAAGAAATCATCCACCGCAGCCATCGGGCGCGCGGTTTTTTGCGGGATTGTTTGCATGCCGGCAGTGTCGGCGGGCCTCGGCACGACCGCAAGGCACCCGCGCACCGAGTTGACGACAAAGTTCGGAAATGCTGCGCAGCTCACTGTTCGCCGCGCCTCCGGGTCACCCGCCAACCCTGTTATCATCCGCGCTTTTACAGTTCCCGATTTCAGCGAGCGCATTCATGAGCACCGACAAGACCAACCAGTCCTGGGGCGGCCGTTTCAGCGAGCCCGTCGACGCCTTCGTCGCCCGATTCACCGCCTCCGTCGAGTTCGACAAGCGCCTGTACCGCCACGACATCATGGGCTCGATCGCCCACGCCACCATGCTGGAAAAGGCCGGCGTGCTGAGCAGCGATGAGCGCGACCAGATCATCGCCAATCTCAAGGACATCCAGGCCGAGATCGAGGCCGGCCGCTTCGACTGGCGCGTCGACCTGGAAGACGTGCACATGAACATCGAGGCGCGGCTGACCGACCGCATCGGCGTCACCGGCAAGAAGCTGCACACCGGGCGCTCGCGCAACGACCAGGTGGCCACCGACATCCGCCTGTGGCTGCGCGACGAAATCGACCTCATCCTCGGCGAAATCACCCGTCTGCAGCAGGGCCTGCTGGGCCTGGCAGAAGCGGAAGCCGACACCATCATGCCCGGCTTCACCCACCTGCAGACCGCGCAGCCGGTGACCTTCGGCCATCACCTGCTGGCCTGGTTCGAGATGCTCTCGCGCGACTACGAGCGCCTGGTCGACTGCCGCAAGCGCACCAACCGCATGCCGCTGGGCTCGGCGGCGCTGGCCGGCACCACCTACCCGATCCAGCGGGAGATCACCTGCGAACTGCTGGGTTTCGAAGCGATCTCCGGCAATTCCCTGGATGGCGTCTCGGATCGCGACTTCGCCATCGAATTCTGCGCCGCCGCCTCGCTGGCGATGATGCACCTGTCGCGCTTCTCCGAAGAGCTGGTGCTGTGGACCTCCGCGCAGTTCCAGTTCATCGACCTGCCCGACCGCTTCTGCACCGGCAGCTCGATCATGCCGCAGAAGAAGAACCCCGACGTACCCGAGCTGGTACGTGGCAAGACCGGTCGCGTGTTCGGCGCGCTGAGCGGCCTGCTGGTGCTGATGAAGGGCCAGCCGCTGGCCTACAACAAGGACAACCAGGAAGACAAGGAACCGCTGTTCGACGCCGCCGACACCCTGCGCGACTCGCTGCGCGCCTTCGCCGACATGGTTCCGGCGATCCGCCCGAAGCGCGAGATCATGCGCGAAGCGGCGCTGCGCGGCTTCTCCACCGCCACGGATCTGGCCGACTACCTGGTGCGCCGTGGCCTGCCGTTCCGTGACTGCCACGAGATCGTCGGCCATGCGGTGAAATATGGCGTGGACAGCGGTAAGGATCTGGCCGAAATGAGCCTGGACGAGTTGCGCCGCTTCAGCGACCAGATCGACGACGACGTGTTCGCCGTACTGACTCTGGAAGGCTCGGTGAACGCCCGCGACCATATCGGCGGCACCGCGCCAAATCAGGTGCGCGCCGCCGTCGAGCGTGGCAAAGCACTGCTCGCTTCGCGATGATCGCACCCGGTCGCCGTATCTCGGTGGTCGGCTGTTCGGGTGCCGGCAAGACCACGCTGTCACGCCGGCTGGCGCATCGGCTCGGTTATCGCCATATCGAGCTGGATGCGCTGTATCACCAGCCCGACTGGCAGCCACTGCCGACCGACGCCTTCCAGCAGGCCGTAGCCGAGGCCATCAAGAGCGATGGCTGGGTGGTCGAAGGCAACTACTCCGCCGTTCGCCCGCAGATTCTCGAACAGGCCGACATGGTGATCTGGCTGGACCTGCCGCGCCCCACCGTGATGCATCAGGTGCCGTGGCGCACGCTGCGGCGCCTGTTCAGGCGCCAGGTGCTGTGGAACGGCAACCGCGAGCGCTGGACCAATCTGTTCAGCCTCGAGCCCGAGCAGTCGATCCTGGCCTGGTCGTGGACGCGCCATGCCAAGTACCGCCAGCGTTATGGCGAGGAAATGCGCAACGCCCCGGCCCATCGCCATTACCTGCGTCTGGACTCGCGCCAGGCCATCGATGACTTCCTGGCCAGGCTGCCAGCCCGATAACTCTCAGGAACTCCTGCCATGTCGCTCAACATCCGCCCCGCGGTACGCGAAGACGCCGCACTGATCCTGCGTTTCATCACCGATCTGGCCATCTACGAAAAGGCCGAACACGAGGTCAGGACCGATGTCGCCGGTATCGAGAACAGCCTGTTCGCCGAAGGCGGTAGCGCCCATGGCTTGATCTGCGAACTGGACGGCGAACCCATCGGCTATGCGGTTTATTTCTTCAATTACTCGACCTGGCTGGGCAGACACGGCCTGTATCTGGAGGATCTGTACGTCGCCCCGCAGCAGCGCGGCGTCGGCGCCGGCAAGGCGCTGTTGCGCCACCTGGCCAGACTGGCGGTGGCGCGCGGCTGCGGTCGCTTCGAGTGGTCGGTGCTGGACTGGAATCAGCCGGCCATCGACTTCTACGATTCCATCGGCGCCAAACCCCAGAACGAGTGGATCGGCTACCGCCTTGCCGGCGACGCATTGACGGCGTTCGCTGCAGGTTGAGCAGCCGTTCAAGCGCGCCTGATTCGGGAGAGGCAATGCACCCGCGCAAACCGCGTCTGCCCTTCGCCAGCGCCTGGTTCTTCCCCGTGGCCGCGCTGTATGCGGCACTGCTGCTGCCTGCCTCGGTACTGACCATGCTCGGCCTGATCCCTGCTCTGCCGGGGCTGGCCACGCCCGCCGGGCATGCCCAGGAAATGCTCTTCGGCTTCGCCCTGGCGGTGATCGCCGGCTACCTGCTCGGCCCGCAGCCGCTGCGCCTGACGCTTGCGCTGCTGGGCTGCTGGGTGCTGGCGCGGCTCGGCTCGCTGTTCTGGCCCGGCTCCTGGCTGGCGCTCGGCGCTGGCCTGCTGTTCGCCGCCGGGCTCGCCTGGAAAGTGCTGCCGCGTTTTCTCGGCGCGGCGAAAAAGTGGCGCAACCAGTCCGTCGCGCCGGTGGTCGGCGGGCTCGCACTGCTCAGCGCCATCACCGCCAGCAGTCTCGATCAGGGTCTGGTTCGCCTGTTGCAGCACGAGGCGCTGCTGCTGCTCGCCGCCCTGATGTTCTTCATGGGCGGGCGGATCATCGCGCCGGCGCTCGCCGGCCATGCGCAGAACGAAGGGCGACGGCTGGAGGCCCGCGTACAGCCACAGCTGGAAGGCGCGGTGCTGATTCTGCTGGCCCTCGCGCTGCTGCTCACCCCGCTGCCGTGGCTGCTGCAGCGCTTGGCCGGCGCCATCCTGATTGCCGCCAGCGTGCTCACCGCCATTCGCCTGTTGCGCTGGCAGCCCTGGCATTGCCGCACGCGGATGGACCTGCTGATACTGCTGCTCGGCTATGCCTGGCTCACCCTCGGCCTGCTGCTGCTCGGCCTGAGCGCGCTGTTTCCAAGCCTGCCTGCGACCGCCACGCTGCATGCCCTGAGCATCGGCGCGCTGGGCAGCCTGACCTTCGCCGTGATGGCGCGTACACGGCTGGTGCAGCGCTTTCGCGACCCTGCCGCGCGGCGCTGGATTCACCCGCTGGCGCTGCTGATCAGCCTGGCGGCGCTGGCGCGTATCGTCCCGGCGTTGCTTGGATGGCAACAGACAGGCTGGCTGCTGCTCGCCGCCGGCTGCTGGGCGCTGGCCTATCTGGCGCTGGCCGTGCTGCTCTGGCAGTGCCGCGATACCCGGCCCGACAGCTCGCGTCACTTATCGGCAGACCGCTGAGCCCGGTGCCGGAACTCCAGAGCCAGGCACGGGACCTACAAGCATTGGCTGGCGAAATCCGCTTGTTCTATTGAACCTCACCGGAACCGGCATGACTGACCTTCGTACACTGTTGCTGAACCAGGACACCCAGGGTGGCGAGCTCTTCGAGTCGCCCAAGGAGCGCCTGGTCTTCTACCGCTCGGAAATCCACTTCGAATCATCTTTGCTGGCCGAACGAACCAGCGCCTACCTGTCCTCGCAGTCCTTCCTGATGATCGCCTTCGCGTCGACGATGGCCAACAGCAATCCGGACTGGGGCAACCTGTTCCGCCTGGTGGTTCCGGCGGTGCTGGCACTGCTGGGCCTGATCACCTCCCTGCATGCGATGCCGGGCATCAAGTCCAACTTCGAGGTCATCGAACGCTGGCACCAGAAGCAGGCTGAACTGCTGCAACGAGAGGGTCACGTCGGCATACTGCCGAACAATGAGTCGGCGTTGTTCGGCGAAGGCGACAGCCCCGCAGGCGGCAAGCGCTACAAGCGCACGCTGTTGTTTTCGCTACGCACGCCACTGATCTTCTCGCTGGTATGGTCGGTATTCGGTCTGCTGTGCCTGGTGCTGAGCTTTATCGACTGAAGTGCTGCGCGACGGCTCCGAAGACCATCACTCAAGGGAAACTGCCATGTCGAAACCGGACCGCCCACGCTTTCGCGTCGATGCCAATCGCCAGAGCGGCAATCGACGGGTACGCTACATCGAAACCAGCCGCCCGGATGACGGCAGCTGCACCCTTTGTCAGCTGGATGAAGAAAATCCCGCGCCACCCGAGAACCGCGCCATGTCCGAACCGCAAGATGACGAAGCCTTCGCCGAATCAACCCTGATCCAGGCCATCGAGAACCAGCTGCAAGCCGGTGAGCCAGCGGTGGCCCAGGCCACGCTGAACAAGCTGACGCTGGTCGGCTACGAGCGCGAGGAGAGCCTGCACATGATGGCGCTGGTGCTGGCGCAGGAGATCCGCCAGATGCTCGCCGATGATCGACCGTTCGACGCCCAGGCCTACGAAAGCATGCTGCGCAACCTGCCCGAGCTGCCTGAATAACCGAAGTCCCAACAGCCTGCCAGACGTGGATCAAGCCAGGGTTACCTTCTCCGATTACACTCAGCACACAGGGCCAGCGCCCACCACCCGAGGAACGAGCATGTCGTATACCCCCGAGCGAATCGCCGAACTGGACGTACTGTGCCAGTTCAACCTGGAAAATCTCCAGGAAGGCCTCAAGGTTCACCACAACGCCAGCCCATCCACCATCGCCGCCTTCGAACGCCTGCACCAGAAGGGGTTGACCAGCCAGCCCGACGGCGGCTATCTCACCAGCCTGGGTCGCGATGCGGCTGAGCAGGCACAGACGCTGCTGACCATCCTCGCCGAGACGGTAGAGGCCTGAACCGGTTCGTGGCGGCGCCGCGCCGTCGTCGCCACGATCCCTTGAGCCGCAGCAGCCTGAACACCACTCGTCGCACCGCCCTCAAGCGCGGCAATCACTAGCCGATGACGAGTGCAAGCCCCCGCGACCTGTACGAAATGATCCCTGAAATCCACCCGATTCTCGAAGACGGCATCGACCGCAAGGTGCTGGCGACGTTGCGCACGCGCTTTCTGACGATCAACCGGGGGCGCCTGGAGCGGGCACTGGAAATCCTGTCGCCACGCCAGCAGCCGGTACTCAAGCTGTTGCCGCTGCTGTTTCACGTCAACCATCCGATCCTTCCCGGCTATGTTTCCGCCAGCGTGCCTGCCGGGCTGGCAGAGTTCGAACCGGACGCCGAGATACTGGCCGAGGCACAGCGCCTGAGCCGCTCGTTCTCTCACAAGCCCCAGCGTGGCAAGCCATCCCAGCCGATTCAGGGCCTGTTCCTCATGGGCAGCCTGGGCACCATCGCCCAGGAAGAACAAAGCGATGTGGACGTCTGGGTCTGCCACGACCCGCAGCTGTCGCCGCAACAGCTCGACGAGCTGCGCAGGAAATGCGACATGCTGCAGGCCTGGGCCGCGAGCCTGGGCAGCGAAGCGCATTTCTTCCTGATCAACCCGGAGCGCTTCGTCCAGGGCCAGCGCGAGACAAGGCTGACCTCCGAGGATTGCGGCACCACCCAGCACTATCTGCTGCTGGACGAGTTCTACCGCACCGCCATCTGGCTCGGCGGGCGCACGCCGCTCTGGTGGCTGGTGCCCGACTACGAGGAGCATCGTTACGACGAGTACGTCCGCACCCTGCTCAGCAAGCGCTTCGTGCGCGCCGAGGAGGTGCTGGACCTGGGCAATCTCGGCAGCATTCCCGCGGGCGAATACCTCGGTGCGGGCCTGTGGCAGCTGTACAAGGCGCTCGAAGCCCCTTACAAGTCGCTGTTCAAACTGCTGCTGATCGAAGTCTATGCCAGCGAGCATCCGCAGCTGCGCTGCCTCAGCCTGGACTTCAAGCGGGCCGTCTACCGCGGGCATCTGGAACTGGACGAACTCGATCCCTATATCGCCGCCTACCGCCGCATCGAGGGCTATCTTGCCGAGCGCGGCGACCAGGAACGCCTGGCGCTGCTGCGCCGCTGCCTGTACCTGAAGATCAACAAGCCTCTGAGCCGGCCACCGACCCGGCACAGGAAAAGCTGGCAGCGCTGCCTGCTCGAACGCCTGAGTCGCGACTGGAGCTGGGACGAACGCCAGTTCCTCCAGCTGGATCGGCGCGGGCGCTGGAAGACCCGCCAGGTCGAGCAGGAACGGCGAGCGCTGGTCAACGAACTGACCTATGCCTACCGCTTTCTCAGCGAATTCGCCCGCTGTCAGCAGATCGCCAGCAGCATCGACGAACGCGACCTCGGCGTACTCGGCAGACGGCTGCAGGCGGCCATCGAGCGCAAGGCCGGCAAGATCGAAGCGATCAACCTGGGCATCTCGCCAGACATCGCCGAGGACCAGCTGACCCTGGCGCAGGGCTGCGACGCTGCCGGCGACCTGTCCTGGGCGCTTTACGAAGGCAGCCTGCATGCCAGGGAAATTGCCAACTTTTCACCCCTGAAACGCACCCGCGAGTTGATCTCCCTGCTGGGCTGGTGCCATCTCAATGGCATCATCGGCAGGGCCACGCATGTCTCCCTCCATCCGGGCGACAGCGGCATGTCCGAAACCGAGCTGTTCGCCCTGCTCAGCGGCCTGCGACAGGCGATGCCAATGCCGCCCCCTGCCGTCAGCGAAGAGACTCTACTCACCGCTGCCGTGCCCACCCAGGTGCTGCTGCTGATCAACGCCGGGGTCGACCCGTTCAAGCCGAAACACGCACCGGCATCGAGGGACGCAGTCCTGCCCGGCTACGATACGCCACGGGAAAACCTGGTCCTGAGCATCGACCAGCTCACGCTAAACAGCTGGAACGAACTGATCGTCAGCCATCACACCGGCCCGCTGGCACTGGCCAGCTGCCTGAGCAGCTATCTCGTCAGCCTGTCCGCAGGCAACCGCCCCGAACTGCAGGTTCGCTGCTTTTCCCCGCAGACCGGGCCCGCTATTGCGCGGCGGGTGGAAGACATTCTCCGCGATAGCCAACAGGCGCTCGGCGAGATGAATGACAGCCGCTACCTGCTGCAGGTCAGGCAACAGTTCCATGTGTTCGAACTGCTGTCGGGACAGATACGTCATATCGAGCTCAACGACGTCGGCGCACTGATCGAGTATCTGGGCGAAGCCCATCATCGTCACCGTCCACTGCATCTGGATCGCAACCTGCTGGCCGGCCATGATCTGCCGCTGGTCTTGGCACAGAGCGAAATGGATTGTTTGCAGATTTTCTACCGCATCGAAGGTGATCAGGCTGAGCTGAGCGTACTGGACGAGTACAACGCACTGTGGCGCCAGCGGCTGCCTTATCGTGACGAGCAGAGCCTGCTGACGCCGCTACGGCGCTTCCTGCAATCCATGGAGCATCGCCGCAGCGCACAGGGGGCGCTGGACGAAGCCGGTATCGCGACGATGGAAACACTCTTCTATCGAATCATGCCGGCCCTTGGCGAGCGCCCTGCCTGGGTAGAACGCCGCAACCCGCCGCGCATCGAGGTGAACGATCCGCTGCATGATGTGCAGGCGATCGTCGAACCCGGCGAGCGGAGCCGCTCGCAGGTCACCCTGTATTGCAATCATCAGGAGTTTTCCAGCCTGGAATACGGCAGCGGCCTGTTCGTCGCCGTGGCCCACTACATCCTGGCCCAGCGCCACATGGGCGAGCGCTATCCCTGCTACATCACCGATCTGGACCTTTCGGCGCTGCATGGCGGCGGGCGCTCGCAGACGGTGCAGTACCTGCGCTACAAGGCCCATCTTGAAGCGGCGCTCAATCAGGCCATGGCGGCCAGCTGATCTCTGGTGCCGTAGCGCTGCTTACAGATTGAGATCGCCAGCGGCCTCGGGCTGGTATTCGACTTCCAGCAGGGCCAGTTTGAGTACCTTGCCACCGGGCGTCGGCCAGTCGATATGCTGACCTACGGTCATGCCCAACAGTGCAGTACCGACCGGCGCCAGTACCGATACGGTGCCTTCCTTGCCGGCATCCTGAGGGAAAACCAGCGTCAGGTGGTAATCCTTGCCGCTACCTTCCTCGCGGCAATGCACACGGGAGTTCATCGACACCACACCGGCGGGCAGCTCGCTACGCTCGACCACCTGGGCACGGGACAACTCCTGCTCAAGCGCTTCGGCGGCCGGACCGTAATCATCCAGGCTATCGAGCAGCCGCTCCAGCCGCTGAAGATCGGGTTTGGTGATTATGATTGACGGTGCAGTGGTCATGGGTCCTGGCAAGCTCCAGCGTTAAGTCAGATGGGAAAAAGCAAAAACCCCGCCCGAAGGCGGGGTTTTTAAACCTGAACGAGACCCTATCACAGCCTATTAAATAAGCAAGTGGGACAAGGTCACAGCGCCTGCGCAGAAGGCGTCGCGTTCAGAGCTCCTCGAAGTCGAGCGCCTCGCCGCCCTGCTCCAGCACGACCCGGTTCAGCAGCTCGCCCAGACGCTCGTCATTGGCGTCGCAGATCCACAACGCAGCGGTTTCGTCATAGTCGAAATGGAAGCCGCCCGAGCGCGCGGCAACCCAGAGCTGGCGCAGCGGCGGCTGGCGACTGAAGATCAGCTGACTGCCGTTCTCGAAACGCACGGTCAGCACGCCACCGGAGTTCTCCAGATCGACATCCAGACCGCTGTGGTCGAACACATCTTCGATTTCTTCCTGTACCGCATCGACAAGGTCGTGGTAGCGCGCTTCGCTAAGGCTCATGGATCGTTTTCCTGCTGACTGAGAGGGCGGCCCGCAGCCGCAATACGCCGGCGAGCTTATCAGGCCTGTCGCTCATCTGCCGCTCACATAGGCAATCCACCGAGCGCTGGGTATACTCGCGGCATTCGTTTTTTCAAGGATTTCGCCCCATGAAGCGTCTGCTGCTTCCTCTTATCGCCCTTGCCGTGCTGAGTTCCGTACTCACCGGCTGCGGCCAGAAAGGCCCGCTGTACCTGCCGGATGACGAGGCCACCGTCAAAGAACGTTCCAAAGACCGATTCGAACTGTAAGGAGGCATCACCATGGAGGCCTTCTCGTACCGCGACGGTCAACTCTTCGCGGAGGGCGTGGCACTGTCCGCTCTCGCGCAACGCTTCGGCACCCCCACCTACGTCTATTCCCGCGCGCACATCGAAGCGCAGTACCGGGCCTATGCCGACGCACTGTCGGGCATGCCGCACCTGGTCTGCTTCGCGGTAAAAGCCAACTCCAATCTCGGCGTGCTCAACGTGCTGGCGCGCCTGGGCGCCGGCTTCGATATCGTCTCGCGCGGCGAACTGGAGCGCGTGCTGGCAGCCGGCGGCCAGCCGGAGCGCATCGTCTTCTCCGGCGTCGGCAAGACCCGCGACGACATGCGCCGCGCGCTGGAAGTGGGCGTGCACTGCTTCAACGTCGAATCCACCGACGAGCTCGAACGCCTGCAGCAGGTCGCCGCCGAACTCGATCTCGTCGCGCCGGTATCGCTGCGGGTCAACCCGGACGTGGATGCCGGCACCCATCCGTACATTTCCACCGGGCTCAAGGAAAACAAGTTCGGCATCGCCATCGCCGATGCCGAAGCAGTCTATGTCCGCGCCAACGAGCTGAGCAACCTGGAAGTGGTCGGCGTCGATTGCCATATCGGCTCGCAGCTGACCACCCTGCCGCCCTTCCTCGATGCGCTGGACCGGCTGCTGGGCCTGGTCGACCGTCTTGCCGGGCGCGGCATCCACATTCGTCACCTGGATCTGGGCGGCGGCCTCGGCGTGCGCTACCGCGACGAGCAGCCACCGCTGGCCGGCGACTACATTCAGGCCGTGCGCCAGCGCATCGAGGGCCGCGACCTGGCCCTGGTGTTCGAGCCGGGCCGCTCCATCGTCGCCAACGCCGGCGTGCTGCTGACCCGCGTGGAATACCTCAAGCACACCGAGCACAAGGATTTCGCCATCGTCGACGCGGCGATGAACGACCTGATCCGCCCGGCGCTGTACCAGGCCTGGATGGACGTGGTGCCGGTGCAACCGCGCGCAGGCGAAGGCCGTCCATACGACATCGTCGGGCCGATCTGCGAAACCGGGGATTTCCTCGCCAAGGACCGTGAACTGGCCCTGGCCGAAGGCGATCTGCTGGCCGTGCGTTCAGCCGGTGCCTATGGCTTCGTCATGAGCTCCAACTACAACACCCGCGGTCGTGCCGCCGAGGTGCTGGTGGACGGTGACCAGGCTTTCGAAGTGCGCCGCCGCGAAAGTGTGCAGGAGCTCTACGCCGGCGAAAGCCTGCTGCCCGCCTGAGGCCAAGACGATGCTTCTGCGCTTCACCAAGATGCACGGGCTGGGCAACGATTTCATGGTCATCGACCTGATCAGCCAGCACGCGCACATCCAGCCCAAGCACGCCCGGCAATGGGGCGACCGGCATACCGGCGTGGGCTTCGACCAGTTGCTGCTGGTCGAGCCGCCGCACGATCCCGATGTCGACTTCCGCTACCGCATCTTCAATGCCGACGGCTCGGAAGTGGAGCAGTGCGGCAACGGCGCGCGCTGCTTCGCCCGCTTCGTGCTGGACAAGCGCCTGACCACCAAGCGCCGGATACGCGTGGAAACCAAGGGCGGCATCATCGAGCTGAACCTGCGTGCCGACGGCCAGATCGGCGTCGACATGGGCCCGCCACGGCTGGTGCCGGGCGAGATTCCGTTTCAGGCGGACAGCGAAGCCCTGAGCTACCCGCTGAGCGTCGATGGCCAGACGCTGGAGATCGCCGCGATTTCCATGGGCAATCCCCATGCCGTGTTGCGCGTGAGCGACATCGACAGTGCCCCGGTGCATGAACTGGGGCCGAAGATCGAACATCACCCGCGCTTTCCGCAACGGGTCAATGCCGGCTTCCTGCAGGTCCTCGATCGTCAGCATGCGCGATTGCGCGTCTGGGAACGCGGCGCGGGCGAAACCCAGGCCTGCGGCACCGGCGCCTGCGCCGCTGCCGTCGCCGCGATTCGCCAGGGGTGGATGGATTCGCCGGTGCAGATCGACCTTCCCGGTGGCCGTCTGTCCATCGAATGGGCAGGCTCCGGACAGCCCGTTATCATGACCGGCCCCGCCGTTCGCGTTTACGAAGGACAGGTTCGCCTATGACCGAGCAGAACCCAGCCAAACCACAGTTGCCCGACGCCGAAGCCGTCGCCGCCTATCTGAGTGCTCACCCGGAGTTTTTCGTCGATCACGACGAGCTGATTCCCGAACTGCGCATTCCACATCTGCCGGGCGGCGCCGTGTCGCTGGTCGAACGCCAGGTGAAGCTGCTGCGCGAACGCAACATCGAGATGCGCCATCGCCTGTCGCAACTGATGGATGTAGCGCGCGACAACGACCGGCTGTTCGACAAGACCCGTCGCCTGGTGCTCGACCTGCTCGATGCAGGCAGCCTGGAGGACGTCATCGGTGCCGTGGATGAAAGCCTGCGTCATGAGTTCCAGGTGCCTTTCGTCAGCCTGATCCTGTTCAGCGAAACCCCGCTGTCGGTTGGCCGCAGCGTCAGCCAGGCCGAAGCGCAGCAGGCCATTGGCGGCCTGCTGGCCGGTGGCAAGACGATTTGCGGCGTGCTGCGTCCGCATGAACTGGCCTTCCTCTTCGGCGAAGAGGCCAGCAAGGAAATCGGCTCCGCCGCAGTGGTCGCGCTCGATCACCAGCAGGGCATCCTGGCCATCGGCAGCCGTGACCCGCAGCATTACAAGAGTTCGCTGGGCACCCTGTTCCTGGGCTATATCGCCGAGATACTGACCCGCGTCCTGCCGCGCTTCTCCGCGCCGCTGCGCTCGGTACGATAAAAGAGGCTGGAGGCTGGAGGCTGGAGGCTGGAGGCTGGAGGCTGGAGGCTGGAGGCTGGAGGCTGGAGGCTGGAGGCTGGACAGCGTGCCGACCAACACCGAAAGCGGTCAAGCTCTTCGTCCAGCCTTAAGCGCTTTTATCGGCTCCTGAGGCTTTAACCATGCAAATCGCCCTCGACACCTATTTCCAGCATCTGCGCAACGAGCGGCAGGTCTCGCCGCACACGCTGGATGGCTATCGGCGCGATCTGCTCAAGGTGGTCGATTATTGCGAGCGGCAATCGTTGCGGCAGTGGACCGAGCTGAAGGCCCACCACGTTCGCCAGTTGATTGCTGACCAGCATCGCCAGGGACTGTCCAGCCGCAGCCTGGCGCGGCTGCTGTCATCGCTGCGTGGGCTGTTCCGCTACCTGAATCAGGAAGGACTTTGTGCCCACGACCCGGCTGCCGGCATTTCCGCGCCTAAGGGCGAGAAGCGTCTGCCCCGGCTGCTCGACACCGACCGGGCCATGCAATTGCTCGATGGCGGCATCGAAGACGACTTCATCGGCCATCGCGACCAGGCCATGCTGGAACTGTTCTATTCGTCCGGTTTGCGCCTGTCGGAACTGGTCGGCCTGGATCTCGACCAGCTCGATCTGCCGGCCGGGCTGGTGCAGGTGCAAGGCAAGGGCAACAAGGCGCGTGTGCTGCCGGTCGGGCGCAAGGCACGCGAGGCCCTGCAGGCCTGGCTGCCGCTGCGCGCACTGAGCAATCCCGCCGATGGCGCGGTGTTCGTCAGCCAGCAGGGGCGCCGCCTGGGCGCGCGTGCGGTGCAGCTGCGGGTGCGCCAGGCCGGTGTGCGCGAGCTGGGCCAGCATCTGCACCCGCACATGCTCAGGCACAGCTTCGCCAGCCATATGCTCGAATCTTCGCAGGACCTGCGCTCGGTGCAGGATCTGCTCGGCCATGCCGACATAGGCACTACGCAGATCTACACCCACCTGGATTTCCAGCACCTGGCCAAGGTCTATGACCAGGCGCACCCGCGCGCCAAACGCAAGCAGGACAGTGAAACATGAGCATCCGACTGATCACCTTCGACCTCGACGACACGCTCTGGGACGTCCGCCCCGTTCTGCACAGCGCCGAGCTTACCCTGCGCGAGTGGCTGGCCCGGCACACACCCGATCTGAATGATTTCTCCGTCGAGGCGCTGGGCGCCATCCGCCGCACCCTGCTGGACGCGCAGCCGGAATTGCGTCATCGCATCAGCGAGCTGCGGCGGCGCATTCTCTGCCATGCGCTGGAGGAAGCCGGCTATCCGCGGGACGAAGCGTGCGAGCTGGCCGAGCAGGCCTTCCAGGTGTTTCTCGAAGCGCGGCATGCGGTGCAGCTGTTTCCCGAAGTGCACCCGACCCTGGAGCTGCTCGCCAACCACTACAGGCTCGGCGTGCTGACCAACGGCAACGCCGATGTGCGCCGCCTGGGGCTGGCCGATTACTTCGATTTCACGCTCTGCGCCGAAGAACTGGGCGTCGGCAAGCCCGATCCGCGCCCCTTCTGCGAAGCGCTCAAACGAGCCCGCGTCGAGGCGAACCATGCCGTGCATATCGGCGATCATCCGCGCGACGACATCGGCGGCGCCCAGCAAGCCGGCATGCGCGCGATCTGGTTCAATCCCGGCGGCATCCCGTGGCAGCACGACCACCAGCCGGACGCCGAGATCCGCAGCCTGGCGGCCCTGCCTGGGCTGCTCGACAGCTGGCGCAAGCCGTAGGGCCGAACTCGTTCGGCCTTTGTGTATCTATGGCCGAATAAATTGGCGATATGCCCGTTACGTGTTGCTGGAGCAATCCTGCTTTTGCGGGAGCGGTTTTCCAGACCAGAGCACTCGGCGAAATTCACGGCTGAAGCGGAACGCCGCCCGACCGCTCCCACAGGCGGTTCGTCACATCGGATAGGTCGGGTCACACTTCACCGACCCGACAAGCGAGCGGCCAGGGGCGTTAAAATGCTGGGCGGTCAGACATGGAGGGTCGCATTACACCTTCGGATCGTCGGATTACGCCTTCGGCTAATTCGACCTACAACAGCCTGCGCCTCGGATATTTGCGCCTGAAACCGATCCCAGGCCCTAATCGCACACGAAAAAGCCCAGCAACCGATCGGTGCTGGGCTTCATAGGAGGAAGTCTGGAGCGCTACCGGCGAAGCTTCCAGTGGCCTCGCCCGTCATCCGCCGCTGCACCGCTCCGATCAGATAGGCCGGCTGCCGTACTTGCTGTCCGGCTTCTTCGGCGGGTCGGCGACCACATTGGGTTCGACCTCCTGCACCCGGCCACCGCGCGCCAGGTATTCTTCCATGGCCCGCGCAAGCTCATCGCGTTCGCGCTGCTTGGCTTCCAGGCTGGGCAATTCCTCGGGCTCCGCCGCCTTGGCCTTGGCCTTTTTCGGCGTTGGCGTGGCGCGCTCGCTGTCGGTGCCTTCGTGGTCATCGCTGTCGTCGCCGTCATCGGCGGCGCCCAGCTCTTCGCCGTCATCCTCCTCGCCTACGTCCAGATCGTCTTGTTCTAATTCTTCTTCGCTCATGTTCCAACCTCATGCCTAGCCAGCGATAAGTTATAGCCCAGCGATGCGCGATCTCCGCCATCGCAAGAAAAAATTCAACTCGCCATCCCGTGCAACGTTGCGATTACCTGTCGCGGGCCGCCCTGGTCCCGGTGCTCACCGAGATAGATGCCCTGCCAGGTGCCCAGCGCCAATCTCCCTTGCGCCACCGGCACACTCAACTGACAGCCCAGCAGGCTGGCCTTGAAGTGTGCAGGCAAGTCGTCCGGCCCTTCGTAGTCATGCTCGTAACCGCCCACCCCCTGTGGCACCAGCCGATTGAAGAAGCGCTCGAAATCACGGCGGACCGCGGCGTCGGCGTTCTCGTTGACGGTCAACGAGGCCGAGGTGTGCCGCAGCCACAGGTGTAACAGACCAACCCGGCATTGCTGCAGTTCCGGCAGGGCCGCGAGCAGCTCATCGGTGATCAGGTGAAAGCCGCGTGCTCGCGGGCGCAACGTGATGGTCGTCTGCTGCCACATGCCGAAAGCGCCCTCGCAACTGAACGCGCGCATTCTAGCGCGGCGCCAGAAAAAACAAAGGGCGCCGAAAGGCGCCCTTGTCATGACTCAAAAATCACTTCTTGCTGGTGAACTCCGGGTAGGCTTCGAGGCCGCATTCAACGACATCCACACCTTCGTATTCCTCTTCTGCCGATACTCGCAGCCCCATGATGGCCTTGATGATGCTCCAGACGATCAGGCTGGCGATGAACACCCAGGCGAAGATGCAGGCCACACCCAGCAACTGCGCCGCGAAACTGGCGTCGGCATTGGTCGCCGGCACGATCAGCACGCCCCAGATACCGACCACGCCATGCACCGAGATGGCGCCGACCGGGTCGTCGATCTTCAGCTTGTCCATGCCGAGGATGCTGAACACCACCAGCACGCCACCCACCGCGCCGATCAGCACGGCCTGCAGCGCGGTCGGGGTCAGCGGCTCGGCGGTGATCGCGACCAGGCCAGCCAGGGCACCGTTGAGGATCATGGTCAGGTCGGATTTGCCGAACAGCAGGCGCGAGGCGATCAGCGCCGCCACCAGGCCGCCGGCGGCAGCCATGTTGGTGTTGGTGAAGACCTGGGCGACAGCGTTGGCGTCCTCGATGGTGCTCATGCGCAGTTGGGAGCCGCCGTTGAAGCCGAACCAGCCCATCCAGAGGATGAAAGTACCCAGGGTCGCCAGCGGCAGGTTGGCACCGGGAATGGCGTTGATCTGCCCGTCAGGGCCGTATTTGCCCTTGCGCGCGCCGAGCAGGATGACACCGGCCAGCGCAGCGCTGGCGCCGGCCATGTGGACGATGCCTGAGCCGGCGTAATCCATGTAGCCCGCCGCATCGAGGAAACCGCCGCCCCACTTCCAGAAGCCCTGCACCGGGTAGATGAACCCGGTCATCACCACCGCGAAGGCGATGAAGGCCCAGAGCTTCATGCGCTCGGCCACCGCACCGGACACCACCGACATGCAGGTCGCGGCGAAGACGATCTGGAAGAAGAAATCGGCGCGTGCGGAGTAGTACGGCGCATCCTCGCCACCGGCGGCCACGACATCCACTGCGTGTTCATCACCAATCAGGAAACCCAGGCTCGGCAGGATGCCGCCCTCGGGGCTCGAATACATGATGTAGTAGCCGATCAGCAGGTACATGATCGACGCCACCGAATACAGCACGATGTTCTTGGTGAGGATTTCCGCCGTGTTCTTCGCCCGCACCAGCCCGGATTCGAGCATGGCGAAACCGGCTGCCATCCACATCACCAGGGCGCCGCAAAGGACGAAGTAGAAAGTATCGAGCCCGTACTGGACGGGTATCAGAGCTGTGCTGTCCATGTGTCACCTCTTGCTGTCGCGCATCTCGCGCCGTTCGGTCGCCGCCCAGCCGCCTTTCTTGCGGCAAGCCGGCCCCAGACCCCGGTGCTGACTCCGGGGGTTCGTACTCTTGAAAATCGGATTTGCTGCCTGCCAGTGCGCCTGGCGTGGCTGCGCTACGTCGAGCCGCGGATGGGAATGTCGGTGCGGATATCAGGCAGGCGAGAGCGGCCACCGGCAGAGGCGCCATCCAGGGCCAGCCTGTGGCCAACCGTGCAGAGGACGCTCACCAGGCTGGGGATGGCCACGAACGGCAGCGGGCCGATGGCCGTGCGCCCCCGTGGCATGTCGCCTGAGTCGAGCGTTGTCGCCTGCGTCAGGCGCGAGCCTGGGATATGCGGGGACAAAAGGGCTCCTAGCCCTGCGATCTTTCGCAGAGTCATGGTGTTCACTCCTGGGGCGTGGGGTTCGGTGGGCCTGGCTTAGATCGCGTCGGTATCGGTTTCGCCGGTACGGATGCGGATGGCCTGCTCCAGGTTGACGACGAAGATCTTGCCGTCGCCGATCTTGCCGGTGTTGGCCGCCTTGGTGATCGCCTCGATCACGCGGTCGAGCTGATCGTCGGCAATCGCCACGTCGATCTTCACCTTCGGCAGGAAGTCGACGACATATTCCGCACCGCGATACAGCTCGGTGTGTCCCTTTTGCCGACCGAAGCCTTTGACTTCGGTAACGGTGATGCCCTGTACGCCGATTTCCGACAGCGACTCGCGGACATCGTCCAGCTTGAACGGCTTGATGATGGCAGTGACTAGTTTCATGAAAACTTCTCCCGTTTAGGTGGACTTGCCCCAGAAGTACGAACCCGGTGACAAGTCTAAGCTCAGTGTCCAGCTCTTGTAACGCGCCGCTGCAATCCGGCACCGTTCCGACACCTTTCGCCGCTCTGGCAAAACATCCCGAATCACCTGCGCCGCATCCCTGCGATGCGTGCGCTGCAACAGGCCAAGCAGAATCGATGCCAACTCCATGAAACCGCTGTTGCTGCGGCTTTGAAGGCTTCATCGATGCCTGCAAACAGAACCCATGCACCAGATCGAACCGCATGCCCGCAGCAGTGCCCGCTAATCGTGCATGGCCGCCAGAACCAGCCGCAGGCCGGCGTGTTACACTGCCCGCCGCTCAGAAACAGGTGAAACCATGTTCCCGCCCAAAGCCCTTCTCGACGCCATCGGCTCCCAGGCCTCGCGCCTGTTCAATGGCGAAACGCCCCTGCCGAACGCCGAAATCGAAACCCGCTTCAAGAGCATCGTGCAGAGTGCCCTGAGCAAGCTCGATGTGGTCAGCCGTGATGAGTTCGACGGCCAGATGCTGGTTCTGACCCGCACCCGCGCCCGCCTGGAAGCGCTTGAGGCCAAGGTCGCCGAGCTGGAAGAAAAACTTACGCCGCCTACTGCCGAGTAGCTGCAGCGGCGACACGATCAAGGAGTGATCGAATGTCCCTGGCCATCGTCCACAGCCGCGCCCAAGTGGGTGTGGAAGCGCCATCCGTCACGGTCGAGGCGCATCTCGCCAACGGTCTGCCGTCGCTGACCCTGGTCGGCCTGCCGGAAACCGCCGTGAAGGAAAGCAAGGACCGCGTGCGCAGCGCCATCCTGACGTCCGGCTTCGATTTTCCCGCGCGCCGCATCACGCTCAACCTCGCGCCCGCCGATCTGCCCAAGGACGGCGGGCGTTTCGACCTGTCCATCGCCCTGGGCATCCTCGCCGCCAGTGGCCAGATCCCCGCCGACAGCCTGAACGGCATCGAATGCCTGGGCGAGCTGGCGCTTTCCGGCGCGCTGCGTCCGGTGCAGGGCGTCTTGCCAGCAGCCCTGGCGGCCCGCACAGCCGGTCGCGCGCTGCTGGTGCCACGGGCCAATGCCGAGGAAGCCAGCCTGGCCTCGGGCCTGACCGTCTACGCCGCCGACCACCTGCTGGAAGTCGCCGCGCACCTCAGCGGCCAGACGCCTATCGCCGCCTACCAGGCCCAGGGCCTGCTGCGCCAGGTGTTGCCCTATCCCGATCTTGCCGACGTGCAGGGGCAGTTGTCGGCCAAGCGCGGCCTGCTGATCGCCGCGGCAGGCGCCCATAATCTAATTTTCAGCGGCCCCCCAGGCACCGGCAAGACGCTGCTGGCCAGCCGCCTGCCGGGCCTGCTGCCGCCGCTGGAGGAACAGGAGGCGCTGGAAGTGGCGGCGATCCAGTCGGTGGCCAGCCAGTCACCGCTGGAGCACTGGCCGCAGAGGCCGTTTCGCCAGCCCCATCACAGTGCATCGGGACCGGCGCTGGTGGGTGGCGGCAGCCGACCGCAGCCCGGCGAGATTACCCTGGCGCATCAGGGCGTGCTGTTTCTCGATGAGTTGCCGGAGTTCGATCGCAAGGTGCTGGAGGTTTTAAGGGAGCCTCTGGAAAGTGGCCATATCGTGATCGCCCGTGCGCGGGATCGGGTGCGTTTCCCCGCGCGTTTTCAACTGGTGGCGGCGATGAATCCCTGTCCCTGCGGTTATCTGGGCGACCCCGGCGGTCGCTGCCGCTGCACACCGGACCAGATCCAGCGCTACCGAAGCAAACTTTCCGGGCCACTGCTCGACCGCATCGACCTGCACCTGACCGTCGCCCGCGAAGCCACCTCGCTCAGCGCCACGCCCATTGCGAGTGAAAGCAGCGCAACGGTCGCCGCCGTCGTGGCGCATGCGCGGCGGATTCAACAGACGCGCCAGGGCTGCGCCAATGCCTTTCTCGACCTTGCCGGCTTGCGCAGCCACTGCGCGCTGGGCGGCGAAGATCAGCAATGGCTGGAACGTGCCTGTGAGCGACTGGGTCTATCGCTACGTGCCGCACATCGAATCCTCAAGGTTGCGCGAACCCTGGCCGACCTGGAAGAAAGCGCTGCCATCGGTCGCCGGCATCTGGCCGAAGCCCTGCAATATCGACCGGGAAGCCAGGCCGGCTGAAACCAGAAGAAGTTGGAATCCACAGCGGCGCTCGGTGTCCGAACGTCCGCTCAGTGAGTGGATACCGGCCCTTCGATTCGGACCTGAGCGGTCAGTGATGTTAAATTGCGCCCCTTCGCCACAGGCGGCCACTCCCCAATAAGCAATCAAGGAGCGCAGCATGGAGGCCAACAAGTCTTCCCCTTCCACCATCAATCCGCCGGTTTTCTACGGCTCGGCGGTATTGATTCTGGCGCTGGTACTGTACAGCGTCATCTTCCCTTCGCACGCGCAAGGACTGTTCGGCCAGGTGCAGGCCTGGATCATCTCCAACCTCAGCTGGCTGTACATCCTCACGGTGGCAATCATCCTGCTGATGGTGGTGCTGGTCGCCTTGAGCCGCTACGGCGATATCAAGCTCGGCCCCGATCATAGCGAACCCGACTACAGCAGCCTGACCTGGTTCGCCATGCTGTTTTCCGCCGGCATGGGCATCGGCCTGATGTTCTTCGGCGTCGCCGAGCCGGTGATGCATTTCATCTCGCCCCCCACCGGCGAAGGCGGCACCGTTGCCGCCGCGCGCGAGGCGATGAAGATCACCTTCTTCCACTGGGGCCTGCATGCCTGGGCGATCTACGCCATCGTGGCGATGATCCTGGCCTATTTCGCCTACCGCCATGGCCTGCCCCTGACCCTGCGTTCGGCGCTCTATCCGTTGATCGGCGAGCGCATCCACGGCCCCATCGGCCATTCGGTGGACATCTTCGCCATCATCGGCACAGTGCTCGGCGTTGCCACCTCGCTGGGGGTCGGCGTCACCCAGATCAACACCGGTCTCAATCATCTGTATGGCCTGCCCATCTCGGTGCCGGTGCAGATCGTGCTCATCATCGCCACCACGGCCCTGGCGACCATTTCGGTGGTCACCGGCCTGGACAAGGGCGTGCGGCGGCTTTCCGAGCTGAACCTGACCCTCGCCGTGCTGTTGATGCTGCTGGTACTGGTCGTCGGACCGACGGTGTTCATCCTGCAGACCTTCGTGCAGAACACCGGCAACTACCTCTCGCAGATCGTCACCGCCACCTTCAACCTCTACGCCTACGAACCGAACGACTGGATCGGCGGCTGGACGCTGTTCTACTGGGGCTGGTGGCTGGCCTGGTCGCCCTTCGTCGGCCTGTTCATCGCACGCATTTCCCGTGGCCGGACGATCCGCGAATTCGTCAGCGGCGTGTTGCTGGTGCCCACTGCCTTCACCCTGTTGTGGATGACGGTGTTCGGCGACACCGCCATCCACATGATCCTCTGGGAGCACGTGACCAGCCTGGGCGAAGCCATCGACCGCGACAGCTCGCTGGCGCTGTTCGCCTTCCTCGAACACTTTCCGTTCGCCTCCGTACTGTCGCTGGTGGCGATCATCATGGTGGTGGTGTTCTTCGTCACCTCGGCGGACTCCGGTGCGCTGGTGGTGGACATGCTCGCCTCCGGCGGCCAGGAAGGCACACCGGTCTGGCAGCGCATCTTCTGGGCCGGCTCGATGGGCGCCGTGGCCGTTGCACTGCTGCTGGCCGATGGCCTGACCGCGCTGCAGACCGCCACCATCGCCAGCGCCCTGCCCTTCACCATCGCGCTGCTGTGTTCGATGTGGGGCCTGCTCAAGGCGCTGCGCCTGGATGCCACCAAACAGACCCTGCGTTATCAGGCCATCACCACGTCGCCGGCCACGCCGCGAGCCTACAGCGACTGGCAGCGCCGCCTGCGCAACCTGATGATGTTCCCACGCCGCTCCCATGTGACGCGCTTCATTGCCGAAGTGGTCCGGCCAGCCTGCGAGGACGTCGCCGTGGAAATGCGCAAGCAGGGCTATGACGTGACGGTCAGCGAAGGCGAGGACCGCCGCATCCGCATCGAGATCGTCCATGAAGGCGAGCCCGACTTCATCTACGAGGTGCGTCCGCGCGCCTACGCCATGCCCAGCTTCGTACCCGGCAGCGACGAGGACGAACCGGGCGAGCGCAAGTACTTCCGCGCCGAAGTCCATCTCAAGGAAGGCGGCCAGGACTACGACGTCATGGGCTGGAGCCGCGAAGGCGTGATCGGCGACATCCTCGATCAATACGAGAAGCACATGCATTACCTGCATATGGTGAGGTAAAGCGGGCTGGAGGCGAAAAGCGCTGGAGGCTGGACGAAGGAGCAAAAGCGAATCCCCATGCTTTTTCGTTCAGCCTCCAGCCTCCAGCCTCCAGCCTCCAGCAACCATGCCGCACCTGACGACCGATTGCCGCTGCTGAATCCTCGCCCGGTATTGGCCGCGCAGCCCTGCTAAACTCCCGCCCCGCCTTCAACAACCCGAACGACCATGTCCCGACTCAATCCCCGGCAGCAGGAAGCCGTGAACTACGTCGGCGGCCCCATGCTGGTGCTCGCCGGCGCCGGCTCCGGCAAGACCAGCGTGATCACCCGCAAGATCGCCTACCTGATCCAGCAGTGCGGCATCCGCGCGCAATACATCGTCGCCGTGACCTTCACCAACAAGGCCGCGCGCGAGATGAAGGAGCGCGTCAGCAGCCTGCTGCGCGGCGGCGAAGGACGCGGGCTGACCGTCTCGACCTTCCACAACCTGGGCCTGAACATCATCCGCAAGGAGTACGCGAAACTCGGCTATAAGCCCGGTTTCTCGATCTTCGACGAAGGCGATATCAAGACCCTGCTGACCGACATCATGCAGAAGGAATACGCCGGCGATGATGGCGTGGACGAGATCAAGCACTACATCGGCAGCTGGAAGAACGACCTGATCACGCCCGAGCAGGCCCTGAGCGAAGCACGCAACCCCAAGGAGCAGACCGCCGCCATCGTCTACACCCACTACCAGCGCACGCTCAAGGCGTACAACGCGGTGGATTTCGACGACCTGATCATGCAGCCGGTGAAGCTCTTCCAGGACCACCCCGAGGTGCTGGAGAAGTGGCGCAACAAGGTCCGCTACATGCTGGTGGACGAATACCAGGACACCAACGCCAGCCAGTACCTGCTGGTCAAGCTGCTGGTGCAGGAGCGCGCGCACTTCACCGTGGTGGGCGACGATGACCAGTCGATCTACGCCTGGCGCGGCGCGCGGCCGGAAAACCTGATGCAGCTGAAGGAAGACTTCCCCTCGCTGAAGGTGGTAATGCTGGAGCAGAACTACCGCTCCACCAGCCGCATCCTCAAGTGCGCCAACGTGCTGATCGCCAACAACCCTCACGCCTTCGAGAAGCAGCTGTGGTCGGAAATGGGCCACGGCGACCCGATCCGCGTGATCCGCTGCCGCAACGAGGAAGCCGAGGCCGAGCGCGTGGCGATGGAAATCCTCACGCTGCACCTCAAGACCGAGCGGCCCTACAGCGATTTCGCCATCCTCTATCGCGGCAACTACCAGGCCAAGCTGATCGAGCTGAAGCTGCAGCACCACCAGATTCCCTATCGACTGTCCGGCGGCACCAGCTTCTTCGGTCGTCAGGAAGTGAAGGACCTGATGAGCTACTTCCGCCTGCTGGTCAACCCGGACGACGACAACGCCTTCCTGCGGGTGATCAACGTGCCGCGCCGGGAAATCGGCTCCACCACGCTGGAAAAGCTCGGCAACTACGCCACCGCACGCAAGATTTCCATGTACGCCGCCTGCGACGAGATCGGCCTCGGCGAGCTGATGGACAGCCGCTTCACCGACCGCCTGTCGCGCTTCAAGCGCTACATGGACAACCTGCGCCAGCAGTGCGCGCAGAACGATCCCATCGCCGCGTTGCGCAGCATGGTCATGGACATCGACTACGAGACCTGGGTGCGCTCGCAGACCTCCAGCGACAAGGCCGCGGACTTCCGCATGGGTAACGTCTGGTTCCTCATCGATGCGCTGAAGAACACCCTGGAGCGCGACGAAGAAGGCGAGATGACCATCGAGGAAGCCATCGCCAAGCTGGTGCTGCGCGACATGCTCGAACGCCAGCAGGAAGAGGAAGAAGGCGCCGAGGGCGTGCAGATGATGACCCTGCACGCGTCCAAGGGCCTGGAATTCCCCTACGTGTTCATCATGGGCGTGGAAGAGGAAATCCTCCCGCACCGCTCCAGCATCGAGGCCGACACCATTGAGGAAGAACGCCGCCTGGCCTACGTCGGCATCACCCGTGCGCGGCAGAACCTGGCCATGACCTTCGCCGCCAAGCGCAAGCAGTACGGCGAAATCATCGAATGCATGCCCAGCCGCTTCCTCGACGAGCTGCCGCCCGAAGACCTGGAGTGGGAAGGCCAGGAAGACGCGCCGGTGGAGGTCAAGGCGGCGCGTGGCAACGATGCGCTGGCGGCGATGCGGGCGATGCTCAAGCGCTGAAAGCTGAAAGCTGGAAGCTGGAAGCTGGAAGCTGAAAAGTTTCGACTCGCCACTAACCCAGTTGTAGGTCGGGTCACGCTGCACCGACCCGACAGGCGAGCAGCCAGGCGCGTTGAATGCCGAGCTGTCAGGCATGAATTATCGCATTACACCTTCAAATCGTCGGATTACGCCTTCGGCTAATCCGACCTACAACAGCCTGCACCTCGGATATTCGCGCCTCACAGTCGTAGGGGGGTGAAAACCGCTCTATATCTAGCGTGCCGCTACCCTATCCACCGACGATTTTTTCCAGCTCCTTAGCCGCCGCGCGCAGGCGTGGCGCGAAGCCCAGCAGGCGTTCCATCGAGCAGCGGATCACCGGCGCGTGGCTGAACAGGCAGGCCAGCAGCCGACCCTGGGCGTCGCGCACCGGCACCGCGCAGGCGACCATGCCGTCGATGAACTCTTCCGAATCGGTGCCCAGGTCTTCCTCGCGCACGCGGGCGAGGTCGTCACGCAGGGCGCTGAGGTCGGTGAGGGTGTTGCGCGCCAGTTGCTGGATCGGCAGGCGCGGCAGTACCCGCTCCAGCTGTTCGGGCGCCAGCGAGGCGAGGTAGAGTTTGCCACTGGCGGTACACCAGAGCGGGGTATGGCTGCCGATGGGCAGGTTGATCTGCAGCGGCCAGTTGGTCTGCACCCGGTCGAAATAGAGCATGTCCAGCCCTTCGGGCACGGACAGCCCGCAGGTCTCGCCGATTTCCTCGGACAGCTCGCGCAGAATCGCCTGGCGCAGCGCCTTGTGCCGGCCACTGTTGAGAATGTTCACCGCCGTCGCATGCAGACGCTCGCCCGGCAGCAGCCCGCCACGCAGGCCGAACTGCAGGAAGCCTTCGCTCTCCAGCGTCTGCACCAGCCGATGGGCGCTGGCCTTGGGGATATCCAGTTTTTCCGCCAGTGCGGTCGGCGTCAGCGGGTCCTTCGCGGCGGCCACTGCCTCGATGATTTCCAGCACACGGGTGATGGAAGAGCCTTTTTCTCTGGGGGTACTGCGCATGGATCGAAGCCCGGTTGCGGTTATGGAGCAAAAGGAGCCGCCCCAAAGGGCGGCGAAGTTTAAATGAAGCGCTGGAGCCAGACGTAACCCGATGCCAGCTGTTTCTACGTCCGGCCTTTCAGCTTCCAGCGCTTTTATCGGCTCTTCGCCGCAGTTACTTCATCGTCGGCATGGCGAACTCGGCACCGGCGCGGATGCCAGTGGGCCAGCGCCGGGTCACGGTCTTCATCCGGGTGAAGAAGCGCACGCCATCCGGGCCGTGCATGTTCAGCGGGCCGAAGATCGAGCGCTTCCAGCCGCCGAAGCAATGGAAGGCCATGGGCACCGGGATCGGTACGTTGACGCCGACCATACCGACCTGAACGTTTTCCTCGAACTGCCGCGCAGTATCGCCGTCGCGGGTGAAGATCGAGGTGCCGTTGCCGTATTCATGGTCATTGACCAGCTTCAGCGCCTCGTCGAACGAATCGACGCGGACCACAACCAGAACCGGACCGAAGATTTCCTCCTGGTAGATACGCATCTGCGGCGTCACGTGATCGAACAGCGTCGGGCCAACGTAGAAACCGTTCTCGTAGCCTTCGACCTCGATGCCGCGACCATCGCAGATCAGGGTCGCGCCCTCCTCCACGCCCAGGTCGATATAGCCGGACACCTTCTGCTGATGCTCGCGGGTGATCAGCGGCCCCATGTGCGGCTCGGGCTCGACGCCCAGGCCGGGGCCGGTGCGCATCTGGCCGATCTCGTCCCTGAGCATGCCGACCAGCTTGTCCGCCACCTCGTCGCCGACGCACACCGCCACCGAGATCGCCATGCAGCGCTCGCCCGCCGAGCCGTAGGCCGCACCCATCAGCGAGCTGACCACCTGCTGCGGGTCGGCGTCGGGCATGATCACCATATGGTTCTTCGCCCCGCCCAGGGCCTGGCAGCGCTTGCCGTTGGCCGAGGCGGTCTTGTAGATGTACTCGGCGATCGGCGTCGAGCCGACGAAACTCACCGACTGCACGCGCTCGTCAGTCAGCAGTACGTCCACCGCTTCCTTGTCGCCATTGACGATGTTCAGCACGCCAGCCGGCAACCCGGCTTCGGCCAGCAGTTCGCCGATCAGCATGGTCGCGCTCGGGTCCTTCTCCGACGGCTTGAGGACAAAGGTATTACCGCAGGCGATGGCCACCGGAACCATCCACAGCGGCACCATGGCCGGGAAGTTGAACGGGGTGATGCCGACGCAGACACCCAACGGCTGCATCAGCGAGTTGGAATCGATGTCGCGACCGACGTTGGAGGAAAACTCGCCCTTGAGCAGGTGCGGAATGCCGCAGGCGAACTCGACCACTTCCAGCCCGCGCGTGACCTCACCCTGAGCATCGGAGAAGACCTTGCCGTGCTCACTGGTGATCAGCCGGGCCACATCATCGCGACGCGCTTCGAGCAGCGCCTTGAAGCGGAACATGACCCGCGCGCGCACCAGCGGCGGGGTTTTCGCCCAGCCTTCGAACGCCGCCTGGGCGGCGGCAATGGCCTCGCGGGTGTCATCCGCCGAGGACAGCGAAACCTGCAGGCGCGGCTCGCCGGTGGCCGGGTTGTAGACGGTCGCGTGGCGCTCGGAACGGCCAGCGACGGCCTGGTTATCGATCAGGTTGCCGAGGGTCTGCATGGGGTCACTCCTGGTTCCAGACGGTTTCGTAGAGGTCGATGATTTCCGCTTCACTGGGCACGCGCGGGTTGTTGCCCGGCGAACCCGAGGCCAGGGCCTGCCTGGCCATGGTTTCGCGCAGCTCGAAGAAGCGTTCGCGGGTGATACCGAACTGCGCGGGGCTCGGCACCTGCAGCTCCTGGTTCAGCACGCGCAGCTCGCTCAGCAGCTTGTCGTTCGCCGTCTCGACACTGTCGCCCTCACCTGCCACGCCCATGGCGCGGGCACAATCGGCGTAGCGCTCCGGCGCCGCCGGAATGGAGAAGGCGGTGACCGCCGGCAGCAGCATGGCGTTGGACAGCCCGTGGGGCACATGGAAGAAAGCGCCGATGGGCCGGCTCATGCCGTGCACCAGTGCCACCGAGGCGTTGGAGAAGGCGATGCCGGCCAGGGTCGCGCCGAGCATCATCGCCTCGCGCGCGGCCAGGTTGCGCGGTTCGTGGAAGGCGCTGCGCAGGTTCGGCGCCAGCAGGCGCATCGCTTCCAGTGCCTGGGCGTCGCTGTAGAGGCTGGCCTTGCGGCTGACGTAGGCCTCGATGGCGTGGGTCAGGGCGTCGATGCCGGTGTCGGCGGTCACCCGTGGCGGCAGCGAGAGGGTCAGCTCGTAGTCGATCAACGCGGCGACGGGCATGAAGCCGAGGCCGGCGCAGAGCATTTTCTCGTCGCTGGTCTCGTCGGTGATGATGGTGAAGCGCGTCACCTCGGAACCAGTGCCGGCGGTGGTGGGGATGGCGATCAGCGGCAGCCCGGCGTCGCTGACGTCGCGCGGGAAGCGGTAGTCGCGCATCTCGCCGCCGAACATGCCGAGGATGCCGATGGCCTTGGCCGAGTCGATGGGGCTGCCGCCCCCGAGGGCGACGATGGAATCGAAATCGCCCTCGCGGACCATCCGCACGCCGGCTCGTATCGAAGCGGCGCTGGGCTCCGGCTCGGTATCGGCGAAGCACTGGCTGGCAATGCCCGCTTGCTCCAGCTGCTCGGCCAGGCGTGCGGCGTAACCGAGCTCGACCATCATACGGTCGGTGACGATCAAGGGTCGGTTGCAGCCCAGGTTGCGCAACACGACGGCGAGCTGCTGGCTGGCGCCGGCGCCCACTTCCATCAGACGCGGTAGAACGATGCGATGGCTCATTAAATCTCTCCGAAAAAGGCTGCCTGGTTCTTTTATCAAGGCGACAGCTTCTTGTTTTGAGACTTAAAGTCTCATTATCATTTTCGGAGAGTAGGATTACCTGAGAGTCTCGTCAACTCAAATCGAGACTTTTTATCTCATTCAGCCGTTCGCAGATCGTTCCAGCCCAGTAGCACGTCAAGCATGCGATTGGAAAACGCCCACTCGTTGTCATACCAGGCCAGCACCTTGATCAGATCGCCCTGTACCCGGGTATGGCTGAGATCGGCGACACAGGAGGCCGGATAACCGTTGAAGTCGCTGGAAACCAGCGGGCGGTCATTGCACTCCATCACGCCCAGCGGCAGCTTGCGCGCGCCCTCCACCAGCATCTGATTCAACGCTTCGACACTGGCGGGCGGTCGCTCAGCGGTGAAGGTCAGGTCCACCAGCGAGACGTTCGGCGTCGGCACCCGCACCGACAGGCCATCCAGCCGCCCGGCCAGTTCCGGCAGCACCAGGCCGATGGCCTTGGCCGCACCGGTGGTAGAGGGAATCATCGACAGCGCCGCGGCACGGGCGCGGTAGAGGTCCTTGTGCGCCTTGTCCAGCAGGTTCTGGTCATTGGTGTAGGCATGCACGGTGTTGAGCAAGCCCTGGCGAATACCCACCGACTCGTGCAGCACCTTGGCCAGCGGCGCCAGGCAGTTGGTGGTGCAGGAAGCATTGGAAACCACCCGCTGGCTGCCCAGCAGCTCATGGTTGACGCCATAGACCACGGTCAGGTCGGCGCCATCCAGCGGATGTGAAGCGAATACCCGGCTGGCGCCGGCCTGCAGGTGCTGCTCGGCCAGCGCGCGGGTCTTGAACTTGCCCGAGCACTCCAGCACCACGTCGACACCGAGCTGCTTCCAGGGCAATTGCGAGGGGTCGCGCTCCTGCAGCAGGCGGATCGACTGACCGCGGATCTGCAGCACATCCTCGTGCAGGTCGACCTGGCCATGGAAGCGTCCGAAGGTGCTGTCGAAGCGGGTCAGATGGGCCATCGCCGCCTGATCACTGAGGTCGTTGATCGCCTCGATACGAATCTGGTTTTCCAGATTGCGCTCGAACAGGGCGCGCAATACGGCTCGACCGATACGGCCATAACCATTGATAGCAATACGTAACATGGCGGTCTCCTGGGTTCGTGGCTGAGGTCCGCCGAGGCGCGCACCGCTTCGACCGACCCTGTCTTAGGCGGAGTATGGACCACGACGTTCACTTCGATCCGACGCGGATCAAGGAACTCGCGAACCTCCTCGCCTCGCTGCAAGTCACAAGGCAGACAGGCTGCACGCAGCGGCGCAGGCACATCGACGATACGGGAGCCCAGCATGCGCGACTCGAGCGATCATCCGTGGTGGAAAGGCGCGACCATCTACCAGATCTACCCGCGCTCCTTTGCCGACAGCAACGGCGACGGCATCGGCGATCTCAACGGCGTACTGCGCCACCTCGACCACTTGCAGAAGCTGGGCATCGACGCCGTCTGGCTGTCGCCGATCTTCCGCTCGCCGATGCTGGATGCCGGCTACGACATCAGCGATTACTGCGATGTCGACCCGCTGTTCGGCTCGCTGGACGACATCGACCGCCTGATCAGCGCGGTGCACGCACGCGGCATGCGCCTGCTGCTGGATTTCGTGCCCAACCACACCTCGGACCAGCATCCCTGGTTCCTCGAGTCGCGCAGCGCGCGCGACAACCCCAAACGCGACTGGTACGTCTGGCGCGACCAGCCGAACAACTGGCGCGCACAGCTGAACGCCGGCGGCGCCTGGACCTGGGACGAAGGCACCCAGCAGTACTACCTGCACCTGTTCCTGCCGCAGCAACCGGACCTGAACTGGCGCAACCCCGAAGTGATCGAGGCGATGCACGGCGTATTGCGTTTCTGGCTGGATCGCGGCGTGGATGGCTTTCGCATCGACGTCATCCACTGCACCGGCAAGGACCCGAGCTTCGCCGACGATCCGCGCTGCCTGGCCGGCGAACCGCTGGCCAACTTCAACGACCAGCCCTACAGCCACGAGGTGCTGCGCGGAATACGCCGGGTGGTCGACAGCTACCCCGGCGAACGCGTGCTGGTCGGTGAGGTGAACATCCGCTCCACCGAACGGGTGCTGCAGTACTACGGGGCCGGCGACGAGCTGCACATGTCGTTCAACTTCGCGCCGCTGGACGCGCCCTGGGAGCCGGTGATGTTTCGCACCTGCATCCGTGATGTCGAACTGCTGCTGGCGCCCGCCGGCGCCTGGCCCACCTGGGTGCTGTCCAACCATGACAACAGCCGCCAGCGCAGCCGCTACCACGGGTCGCTGCGCAGCGCCCGGGCCGCGGCCGTGATGCTGCTGACGCTGCGTGGCACGCCCTTCATCTACCAGGGCGAGGAACTGGGCCTGGAGGATGCGCAGATCGGCGCCGAAGACCGGGTCGACCCAGGCAACCGCGACGGCTGCCGGGCACCGCTGCCCTGGCTGGCCGAACCGCCCCACGGCTGGTCCGGCAAGGAACCCTGGCTGCCGTTCCCGCCGGATGCCGACGAGCTGGCCGCGGAACGCCAGGTGGGCGCCGCCAATTCGACCTTCGACCTCTACCGCCGGCTGATCGCCGCACGCAAGGCCAGCCCGGCGCTGACTCACGGCAGCTGGGAAGAACTGCGCTCACACCCCGAAGTGCTGGCCTACCGCCGCCGGCACGGCGCCGACGAGCGAATCGTCTGCATCAACTTCGCCGACAAGCCCCACGTCTGTCCGCTAAACGGCCACTGGCAGGTGCAGATCGCCAGCGATGGGGTCGGCGAAGAACAGCCCTACAGCGGCGAGCTCGGCGCCGGCCAGGCCGTCATTCTCTACTCACAGGAAGCCTGACATGCGCCCCTTCTGGTACCGCAACGCCGTGATCTACCAGATCGACCCGACCCTCTTCCGCGACCACGACGGCGACGGCTGCGGCGATCTGCGCGGCGTCACCGAGCGCCTGGACTACGTGCGCGGCCTCGGCGCCACCGCCATCTGGCTGATGCCCTTCTATCGCTCGCCCTTCGAGGACGCCGGCTACGACGTCAGCGATCACCTGCAGGTCCACCCGCGTTTCGGCGACCTGGCCGACGTGGTCAACCTGCTGGAAAAGGCCGAAGAGCTCGGCCTGCACGTGATCATCGAACTGGTGGTGCAGCACACCTCCATCGAGCATCGCTGGTTCCAAGAGGCGCGCCGCGACCGCCACTCACCCTTCCGCGACTACTACCTCTGGGCCGACGAGCCGGACGACAGCATCGAGCCGATCTTCCCCACCATCGAGGACAGCGTCTGGACCTGGGACGAGGAAGCCGGCCAGTACTACCGGCACCTGTTCTACAAGCACGAGCCGGACCTGAACCTGGCCAACCCGCGAGTGGTCGAGGAGATCGAGCGGATCATGGCGTTCTGGCTGCGCCTGGGGGTTTCCGGCTTCCGCGTCGATGCCGCCTCGCACCTGATCGAACAGGCCGGCGAAGGCGACAGCGCCAAGGGCTACTGGTTGCTCGAACATTTCCGCGACTTCGTCTCCCTGCGCCGCCCCGAAGCCGTGCTGCTGGGCGAGGTGGACGTGGAGCCGGAGCACTACGCCGACTACTTCGGCGATGGCGACCGGCTCACCCTGCTGCTGAACTTCTGGGCCAACAACCACTATTTCCTGGCGCTGGCCCGTAGCGACGCCAGCCCCCTGACGCGTTCGCTGACCGAACAGCCGACGCCGCCCCGCCGCGCGCAATACGCCACCTGGATACGCAACCATGACGAGCTGGACCTGGAGCGCCTGACCGAGGAAGAACGCGAGGAGGTGATGCAGGCCTTCGCGCCCGATCCCGACATGCGCGCCTACAACCGCGGCATTCGTCGGCGGCTGGCGCCCATGCTGGAAGGCGACGAACACCGCCTGGCGATGGCGCATGCGCTGCTGTTCTCCCTGCCCGGCACACCGATCATCCGCTACGGCGAGGAAATCGGCATGGGCGAGGACCTATCGCGGCCCGAGCGGCTGGCCGTGCGCACGCCGATGCAATGGTCCAACGAAGTGAACACCGGCTTTTCCTGCGCCGAAACCGCCAGACTGGTGGTCGAGCCGATCGACGAAGGTCCGTTCAGCTACCGCACGCTGAACGTCTACGCCCAGACCCTGCGCGATGATTCGCTGCTGGCCAAGACCGGCAACATGATCCGCAGCCGTATCGGCCTGCGCGAGATCGGCGAAGGCAAGGCCTGCCCGGTGGATGTGGGTGTGCCATCGGTGTTCGCCATTCGCCACGATGCCGATTCGACGGTACTGATGCTGGTGAACCTGGCGGACGAGGAAGTTACCGTGGAAATTCACGACAAGGACCTGGAGCAGCTGGTCGATATCCTCGCCGACAGCGATTACGAACAACCCGAGGGACATCCGCTGAGGCTGCGCCTGTCGGGTTACGGCTACCGCTGGCTGCGCTGCAAGCAGCAACTGTTCGGCTGACGATGCCGATAGTTCCGCCCGGGCGGCCCGCCAGCAGTGCGCCGATTCAACGGCGCCGGGTGCCCCTGACCGGGCGGCCGCTCGTCCGAACGGCGAAACGGACTGCAGCAGCCTTTGAATTTGGAGGGGAAATTGAGCGAGAATGCGCGGCTTTCCGGACTCACGGAAAGCTCCAACGCTCGCCATCACCATTTCACGGCAGCCTGCACGCCCCGTTTCCCGGCGCGTTGCCTGCCGCGTCACTGCGTATCGGGTCAAAGGGTTTCCGAAGTCTGTCCCGTGGGGTTCGCTTGAGGTAGCGCGTTCGTGGAACAGCTGAAACAGAAAATTCGCAGTGAAGGTGTCGTACTCTCCGACCGGGTACTCAAGGTCGACGCTTTCCTGAACCATCAGATCGACCCCCTGCTGATGAAGCTGATCGGTGAGGAGTTCGCCCGCCGCTTTCGCGACGAGGGCATCACCAAGATCGTCACCATCGAAGCCTCCGGTATCGCTCCGGCGATCATGGCCGGACTGGAACTGGGCGTGCCGGTGATCTTCGCCCGCAAGCACCAGTCGCTGACCATGACCGATCATCTGCTGACCGCCTCGGTGTATTCCTTCACCAAGCAGGTGGAAAGCACCATCGCGATCTCCACCAACCATCTTTCAGCCGATGACCGCGTGCTGATCATCGATGACTTCCTGGCCAACGGCAAAGCCGCCAAGGGCCTGATCGCCATCATCCAGCAGGCCGGCGCCAGCATCGCCGGGCTGGGTATCGTGATCGAAAAATCCTTCCAGGTCGGACGCCAGGAGCTGGAAGAAGCCGGCTTTCGCGTCGAGTCGCTGGCGCGGGTTCAATCGCTGCGCGACGGTCAGGTTCAGTTCATCGACTGACCGCGGCACCTTCACGCCAGAGCGCAACCAGCGCCCCTTGTGTGCCGGTCAGCGGATCGCTGATCGGTACACCAACCCGGGCAATGCGCTCACGCGCCGCGTCGTGGCTGCGTTCGTCTGGACGCAGCAAGTCGTAGCGCTGGTCTGGCGGATAGCCCGCCACGACCTGAAAATCGGCACTTGCCTGAGCGCCGCAGTGGCCGGTCCCGGCCGGTAGCACCAGGGCATCGCCCGCCCGCAGCTCGACTTCCCGCCCCTGCTCGCCACCCAGCACCAGCCGCGCCCAGCCGCTGGATACGCCGAGCACCTCATGGGCGGTGGAGTGGTAATGATGGTAGTCATAGACACTGCCTCGCCACTGCGCCGGCCATAAATGGCTGGCGAACAACCGCTCGAAGGCGGCGGCGAGGTCTGCATCGTTCAGTGGCAGCTGGCGATAGATCAGTACCGGGTGCGGACTATTGGGCGTGCGCCCGTCGCTGGTGAAATGCAGGTGTTCGGGTTGCAGCGCGGAACTGGACATGACGACCTCTCGTGACGGCGCAGACCACGGGTTCGGTGGCCACAGGCTTCGAGACATCGGACCGACAGGTCGCAGCTTTGCTCCCGCAGATACGACAAAGCCGCCCGAAGGCGGCTTTGCGATGACGCGGATTATCCGATCAGAGACCGGACATGTGCTGGATCGCGCTCTTCAGCTCGTCGTCCGAGCAGTCCGCGCAAGTGCCCTTCGGCGGCATGGCGTTGATACCGCTGATGGCGTGCTTGAGCAGGCCGTCCAGGCCGCCAGCCGCGTCCGCGCGACCTTTCCAGGCGGCGGCATCGCCGGTCTTGGGCGCATTGAGCAGCCCGCTGCCATGACATGCGGTACAGAACTTGCCATAGACCTCTTCGCCGCTACGGGCAGCGCCGCCAGCGGCAGCCACGGCACCGGCACCCGCCGCCGCGCATTCTTCGCCTTGAATACAGACTTCACCAACCGGCTTGAGACGCTCGGCGATGGCTTCATCGGTCGCAGCCTGAGCGCTCATTGCCCACAGGGCTACTACGGCAGTCTGCGCTACCAGGATCTTCTTAATCAGGTTCACCTTATCCCCTCATGTGGCTTGATACGCTCGCGGCCACGGTACGCGAGCGGCGGCTAGTATAGCGGCAAGCCGGGCCTGCCGAAACAGCCGGCTTCGGCACAGGTGCCAGCAGCGACCCTGTGTCGCATTCCGTCAATGCTCCGCCTTTGCTTGGCGGACTTTCAAGGCGCTGGCGGTCACCCTGCTCACTTAAAAATTTGCCGGAGTCGTGGCGCTGATCAGCCGGGCCGGCTCGTCGAAGGGATTGCGGAAACGGTGGGGTTTGCTGCTATCGAAGTAGTAGCTGTCGCCAGCTGCCAGAACGTGGACCTGGCCATTCACCGTCAGCTCCAGAGATCCGGCCACCAGCATGCCGGCCTCTTCACCCTGATGCACGAGCATCTCTTCCCCCGTGTCGCTGCCCGGCGGATAGGTCTCGTCGAGAAAGGCGATGGCACGGCTCGGGTGCGCCTTGCCCACCAGCCTCATGCTGACGGCGCCGTCGGAAATATCGATCAGCTCGCCGGCCCGGTAAACCACCTGGGTATCACCGTCCTGCTCGAAGTCTGGCGAAAAGAACTCCACCAGCGACATGGGAATGCCACCCAGGACCTTCTTCAACGAGCTGATCGAAGGGCTGACGCTGTTCTTCTCGATCATGGAAATGGTGCTGTTGGTGACGCCCGCACGCTTGGCGAGTTCACGCTGGGACAGGCCCTTGAGCTTGCGAATGGTTTGCAGTCGAACGCCGACGTCCAATACGGGAGCCCCCTTTCAAGAGCGAAGCGATGAGGGCGCTAATGATGGCAATGGCGTTCAGTATTTACAACACGCTGGTGCGATTTTCCGGGCACTCCGGATGGGCATGATGACGTAGGGTGGATAACGCCGCGTGCGGCTTATCCACCCTCACGGGTCCACCTATGCGGGACTGCGGCGCCTAGAGCACCGGGCCGGCCAGGTCGGACATGGCGGCCACCACGGTGATCTCCACACGCACTTGCGGCCGGTACATCAGTGCCTGCACCGCGGTGCGCGCCGGTGCGGCTCCCGCAGGGAGCCAGGCATCCCAGACTTCGTTCATCCCGGCGTAATCGGCCATGTCGCGCAGATGTATGGTCGCCGACAGCAGCCGCGACTTGTCGCTGCCGACCTCCGCCAGCAAGCGCTCGATGCTGGCGAGCGTCTCGCGGGTCTGCTGGTGGATGTCGCCCTCGAGATCATCGGCCAGTTGGCCGGACAGATAGACCGCGCCGGCGTGTATGACCGCCTCGCTGTAACGGGTTTCAGTGTGCAGACGCCGGATGGGCATGCTTGCCAGCCTCCTTGTGCTTGCCATAGCGGAAGATGTCCAGCCCCTCGGTGCTGATCTGCGGCCGCCTGGATAACAGCAGGTCGGCCAGCAGACGCCCCGAACCGCAGGCCATGGTCCAGCCAAGGGTACCGTGTCCGGTATTGAGAAACAGGTTGCGATAGGGTGTCGCGCCGACGATCGGCGTTCCGTCCGGAGTCGCCGGGCGCAGGCCGGTCCAGAGCTCCGCCGTGGCGGGATCGCCGCCCAGCGGGAACAGATCGCTGACCACCATGGCCAGGGTGGCGCGCCGACGCGGATCGAGCGACAGGTCATGGCCGGCGATCTCGGCCATGCCGCCGACACGGATGCGCTGGTCGAAGCGGGTGATGGCGACCTTGTAGGTCTCGTCCAGCACCGTGGACACCGGCGCCATCGCCGCATCGCTGATCGGCACCGTGAGCGAGTAGCCCTTGAGGGGGTACACCGGGGCGCGCAGGCCGAGCGGCTCGAGCATGTCGGCGCTGTAGCTGCCCAGCGCGAGCACGTAGCGATCGGCCTTTTCCAGCTTGCCGTCGATCCACACGCCGGAAAGGCGATCGCCGGCGTATTCGAGGCGCTGGATGTTCTGCTCGAAACGGAACTCGACGCCCAGCTCGCGCGCCATCCCGGCCAGGCGCGTGGTGAACATCTGGCAGTCGCCGGTCTGGTCGTTGGGCAGACGCAGAGCGCCGCTGAGTTTGTCCGAGACCCGCGCCAGCGCCGGTTCGGCACGGGCGATGCCGGCGCGATCGAGCAGCTCGTAGGGCACGCCCGAGGCCTCGAGCACGGCGATGTCCTTGGCTGCCGCATCCAGCTGTGCCTGGGTGCGGAACAATTGCGTGGTGCCCAGTTGGCGCCCCTCATAATCGATCCCGGTTTCGGCACGCAGCTCGTCGAGGCAGTCGCGGCTGTACTCGGACAGCCGCACCATGCGCTCCTTGTTCACCGCATAGCGCGCCGCCGTGCAGTTGCGCAGCATCTGTGCCATCCACAGGTATTGGCGGATGTCGCCGGTGAGCTTGATGGCCAGCGGCGCGTGCCGCTGCATCAGCCACTTGATGGCTTTCAACGGCACGCCCGGCGCGGCCCAGGGCGAGGCATAGCCGGGGGAAACCTGCCCGGCGTTGGCGAAGCTGGTTTCCATCGCCACGGCCGGCTGACGGTCCACCACCACCACTTCGAATCCGGCGCGGGCCAGATAGTAGGCACTGGTGGTGCCGATCACGCCACCACCGAGAATCAGTACACGCATTGCAACCTCCCACCCGTTCGACGAGCTTGTTCGGGACACGCTATTGAAAGGGAGTATAGGAAGGCACGCCTGGTGAAATTCACTATATAAGCAGCTATCCTTGCGCTTTATTCACGTCGATAACGCTTTTGCCGGAGGGAATACATCTATGCGAACCCGGCACCAGGTACGCCGCGAACTGGACAGGATCGACCGCCAGATCCTTCGTTTGCTGCAGGCCGAAGGGCGCATGCCATTCACCGAACTGGGCGAGCGCATCGGGCTGTCCACCACGCCCTGCACCGAGCGCGTGCGTCGCCTGGAGCGCGAAGGCATCATCATGGGCTATTCGGCGCGCCTGAATCCGCACCACCTCAAGGGCGGGCTGCTGGTATTCGTGGAAATCAGCCTGGCGTACAAGTCCGGCGATATCTTCGAGGAGTTCCGCCGCGCGGTGCTCAAACTGCCCCACGTCCTCGAATGTCACCTGGTCTCCGGCGATTTCGACTATCTGATCAAGGCGCGCATTTCGGAAATGGCCTCGTACCGCAAGCTGCTCGGCGACATCCTGCTCAAGTTGCCCCATGTGCGCGAATCCAAGAGCTATATCGTCATGGAAGAAGTCAAGGAATCGCTGGAAATGCCGGTACCGGATTAGGTCAACGCAAATCCGCCGGACGGGGCGCCCTTTGCCCCGCAACGAGCGACCGGTCTACCCTTCTGCCACGCCATTCATCCAGGAGCCTTTCATGCGCGCCCGCCAAGCCGCCATTCATAGCGAAGATCACCCGGCCTCCTATTACGCCGCCAGCGTCAACCGACCGCTCGAGCTGCCTCGCCTGGAGGGTAAGCAGACGGCCGATGTCTGCATCGTCGGCGGCGGTTTCACCGGGCTCAATACCGCGATCGAACTGGCCGAGCGCGGTCTGTCGGTGGTCCTGCTCGAGGCACGGCGTATCGGCTGGGGCGCCAGCGGTCGCAACGGCGGCCAGCTGATTCGCGGAGTGGGCCACGACGTCGAGCAGTTCGCCCCCGTGATCGGCGAAGACGGCGTGGACGCGCTCAAGCGCATGGGCTTCGAGGCCGTCGAGATCGTCCGCCAGCGCATCGAGCGCTACGGCATCGACTGCGACCTGACCTGGGGCTACTGCGATCTGGCGACCAAGCCGCGACACCTGGACAACTTCGAGGAGGAGTATGCCGACCTCCAGCGCCTCGGCTACCCCCATCGGTTGCGGCAGATCACCAAGGCCGACCTCCACGAAGTGATTGGCTCGGAGCGCTACCTGGGCGGGCTGTTCGACCCCGGCTCGGGCCATCTGCACCCACTCAACCTGGCCCTGGGCGAGGCCGCCGCGGCGCAGACGCTGGGCGTGCGTCTGTACGAACATTCCGCCGCCGAACGGATCGACTACGGCGCCGAGATTCGCGTCCGCACCGCAACCGGCACGGTCCGCGCCCGGCAGCTGGTGCTCGCCTGCAATGCCTATCTCGGCCAGTTGCATCCGCAGCTGGCGGGCAAGATACTGCCCGCCGGCAGCTACATCATCGCCACCGAACCGCTGCCCGAAACGCTCTGCCGGGAACTGCTGCCGCTGAACAGCGCCGTCTGCGATCAGCGCGTGGCGCTGGACTACTTCCGCCTCTCGGCAGGCCGCCGGCTGCTGTTCGGTGGCGCCTGCCACTACTCGGGACGCGACCCCAGCGACATCACCGCCTACATGCGACCGAAGATGCTCGAGGTGTTCCCGCAACTGGCGAGCGTCGGCATCGACTATCAATGGGGCGGGATGATCGGCATCGGCGCCAACCGCCTGCCGCAGATCGGCCGGCTCGCCGAACAGCCCAACGTCTACTTCGCCCAGGCCTACGCCGGCCATGGCCTGAACGCCACGCACCTGGCCGGTCGGCTGCTGGGCGAAGCCATCAGCGGGCAGCTCGACGGTCGCTTCGACCTGTTCGCCAGGGTGCCGCACCCAACCTTCCCCGGCGGTCGCCTGCTGCGCTCGCCGCTGCTGGCCCTCGGCATGCTCTGGCATCGACTCAGGGATCAGCTCTGAATTCCGCCGTCTCGCTGACGTCTAACAAGCCGCGAAGAAAACATCGACAACCGTAAGGGACTGACAGGCCGTTGAACATTGCAGGCAATCTCAGGCAAAGGCAGCCACAGAAGCACAGCCCGGTTGCCGCCCGTCAGCATCCGGCGTCCTTCGTGAAGCCTGCGGACCTTAACCAGGCATCCTCAACGCCAGGTTTGCGCGATGTTGTTCTTCAGTGGTCTGCCTGCCTGCGCAGGTGCCTGCCACTGACAGCAATGCTATTGCTGGCTGGCTGTGCCGGACAGGCCGCGCCACTGTCCCCGTCTTCCTCGCTGCCCAACCAGACATCCGAGCTGACACGAAGGGTCGAGACCATTGCCGCCGGCCAGCCAGCGGGGCATTCCGGCTTTCGCCTGCTGTCATCGAGCACCGAAGCCTTCGCCGCGCGGATGAAGATGATTCGCCACGCCGAAGTCAGCCTCGACGTGCAGTACTACATCGTCCACGACGGCCTCAGTACCCGCGCACTGGTCGGTGAACTCCTGCATGCCGCCGATCGCGGTGTACGCGTGCGGGTGCTGCTCGACGACACCACCAGCGACGGCAACGACTACCAGATCGCAACCCTGGCCGCGCATCCGAACATCTTCATCCACGTTTTCAATCCGCTGCATATAGGTCGCAGCAATTTCGTCACCCGCTCCCTGGGCCGCCTGCTGAACCTTTCACAGCAACACCGACGCATGCACAACAAACTGATACTCGCCGACAGCAGCCTGGCGATCGTCGGCGGACGCAACCTGGGCGACGAGTATTTCGAAATAGACAAGGGCCTCAACTTCACCGACCTCGACCTGCTCAGTGCCGGCCCGGTCGCCGAGCAACTGGCAACCAGCTTCGACCAATATTGGAACCACCCGCTCAGCGTGCCCATCCAGCAGTTTCTCCGCAGCCCGCCCACAACCACGGAACTGAGCGAGGCCCGCCAGCAGATCACCCTCTATCTACAGACCGAGCGCGGGAAGGATACGCCGCGCTACCAGCGCCTGATGACCGAACTGCAGGAACCGCAGTTGGAGCAATGGCTCGACGATCTGATCTGGGCACCCGGCGCGGCGCTTTGGGACCACCCCGAAAAGATCAATGCCTCAGGCATTCCCGACGCCCATCTGCTGCTGACCACCCAACTGCAGCCCAGCCTGGATTCGGTCAGCGATGAGATGACGCTGATCTCGGCCTATTTCGTGCCGACCGCAGACGGCGTGGCCTACCTCAGCCGGCACGCCGAAAACGGCGTCACCATTCGCATCCTCACCAATTCCCTGGAGGCCACTGATGTACCCGTCGTGCATGGCGGCTATGCACCCTACCGCATCCAGCTGCTGGAGGCCGGCGTGCAGCTGTTCGAGCTGCGTCGGCAACCGGACCAGGAGACGTCCATCAACCTGCTCGGCGAATCCGAATCCAGCCTGCACAGCAAGGCCGCCGTATTCGACCAGCGGGAAGTCTTCCTCGGCTCGCTGAACTTCGATCCACGCTCGGTGCTGTGGAATACCGAGGTCGGCGTGCTGATCGACAGTCCCGAACTGGCCAGCGCAGTCCATCGGCTGACGCTCGAAGGGACATCACCCACGGTGAGCTATGAAGTTCGTCTGGTCGATCACAAGGGCGCCAAACGGCTGGCCTGGATCGCCGAAGACGAGGGTCAGCAAAGGGTTCTCACCCGCGAGCCCGGCGGCACCTGGCGACGCATCAGTGCCTGGCTGAGCAGGATCATCGGCCTGGAGCGAATGCTCTAGGCAGGGCGCCACAACCAGCATTAATGGCATATCAGCCAAGTTCGCGCCTCAAACGGACGTCTCGCCCAAATCATTATCCAGTGTGACACCAGAATGCCACCAGCCCGACTAGGCTAGCGCGCTGAGGCCGCAGAGACGGCGCTTGCCTATAAAAATAAAAAGGAGCGCGATATGCACCCACGTAAATGGATCTGGCTGCTGGTTCTGCTGATCGGCTGGCTGCCAGCCCTGCTCAATCCCGCCCAGGCTCAAACCTTCACGGCCCTGGAAAGCATGCAGGTCCATGCCAACCGGGCAACCAGCAGCCTGTTGCTCTATCGCGGAGAGGGCTTCCAGCAGGCTCATCTGAAACGTCTGGAAAGCGATCTTTCCGACCTGAACACCGCCCTGAGAAACTATCCCGGCACGAACGACACGCTACGTGCACTGCATCAGGTCCTGCAAGACAGGCTTCGCGAAGGCGCCGGGTTCGGCCACGAGGAAGATGACGTGCCCTGGGGCTGGACCCTGCAGATGAGCAAGGCGCTACGCGACTTCCTGAGCGCCGTGCGCAACCAGCAGGGCGCCGATACCCAGGCCGAGTTGCCAGCCAAGGTGGAGTATCTGACGGTACAGTACCTGAGTCGCGCCTATGTCGGCTCCTTCGAGATCGCTCGCGAGCAACCGGAAACCTATCTGGGGCAGGACGAACGCCGGCTGGTACCCGCCATCGACGAGCAGCTCGCCGCACTGGACGACAAAGCCGATCCCGCCGTGGCCAGGCTGAAAACCCGCTGGAGCTTTCTCAAAACCGCGCTCGCAGACATGAACAGCGGCAACAACAGTTTCAATACCGCCTCGGGACGCGCATTCGCGCCGATCATGGTCGACCGTCACGCACGCAGCCTCAGCGACCAGTGGATGACACTCACCCACTGAAATCGCTGTGGCTGCCTCGTCCCAGGCCTCACGGCTCGGGACGATAGCCCAGACGCAAGCCGCCCCAGTGCCGTCCGCGCACCATGATCGGCACCGACAGATCATGCATCAGCTCACCGGTATCGCGGCTGTAGGTCTGTAGCAGCACCTTGCGCTGATGGCTGCCGCAGCGCCCGCCAGTGCGGTCATTGAACAGGCGCTTGCTGCGGCTCTTGACCCTGTCCACAACAGGATCACCTACCGGCGGCTGACTGAACGCCCGGTTGTGGGTCGGAACATAGCCGTCCGGGGTGATGGCAATGGCATAGACCAGTGCATCGTTGCGGTCGAGCAGCGGCTCCTGGATTGCCGGCAGCACTTCATCGGCATAGCGATCGAAACGGGTGTGGTAACGCGTCGGATCGGTACCCGGCTGCGCCTTGTAGTCACGGTCGAAGAGGTCCTCGACGCTCAGACGCCCGGCCTCAAGGTCTGCCTCGAAGCGCGCGCCGATGGTCGCCGCCCCTTCACGCGCCAGATCGAAGATACGCTGGTGATAGTCGTCTAGCTGCACTTCGGCGAGCTGTTCGCTGACCGCCTCGGCCTGGCCGACCAGCTTTTCCGCCGACTGTTCCAGCTGGCGGGTCTGTTTCTCGCTGTCGAGCGCGTCGGCACGCAACTGATCCACCGCGGTGAACAGGTGTGCGAGTCGCTCATGATTGCTGCCGGTCCCTGCCGTGATTTCCGCCACCTGGGTTTCAACGCTGGCCGCCAGCTCGGCAATATCCGTGAGCTGCACACCAGTGCCGGCAACCTGCGCAGCGGCCCCGTCGAGTTCGCTGGCCTGTTTCTGGATATGGCTGACCACCGCCTCGCTCTGGGCGCGGATATCACCGACCATCCGCCCGACTTCCTCGGTAGCGCTACTGGTGCGCCCGGCCAGGTTGCGTACCTCGTCGGCCACCACCGCAAAACCACGACCGGTCTCACCCGCACGCGCGGCCTCGATGGCGGCGTTGAGCGCGAGCAGATTGGTCTGACTGGCGATGGACTGGATCACCTCGGTGATCTGTCTGATCTCCTCGGTGCGTGTCGAGAGTCCGTCGAGCAGCTCACGACTAGCCTCGGTCTGCGCGCTGAGTCGCTGCATGCGTTCGATGGCCTGCTGCAGCTCGCTGCGACCGGTGTCACTGCTGCGTCGCACGGCTTCGGCGGCCTCCAGTGCCTGCTGGGCACGAGCGGCGCTGTCCTGTTCGGTGACGGTCATCGCCTCGGCGCCATTGGCTATCTCGCTGATCGCCGCCAGCTGCGAGTGCAGGCGTGCGGCCAGTTGCTCGGCACTGAAGGACACCTGGGCCGCCGACAAGGCGTTGTGACAGGTATGCCGCGAGAGGTTCTTGCTCAGCTCGGCAAAGCCCTGGCTTTCAACGGCGGCCTGCCCCTCGCCCGCCGGGGTACGCCAGGGTATCAGCCAGGGCCAGAGGCCGAGCAGCAACAGCAAGGGGGCCAGCAGCTGGAGCGGCAGTACCATCCAGCCATGAAGGATCAGTAATCCCAGCAATGTCATTGCATGCAACAGGCAAGCCTTGGGATGAAGGCGGAAAGCAGGGCTCATGACGGCCTCTTGTTCTGTTTGGTGTCAACCCTTGTACTCATCTCCGTCGTCAATGGGCAATCGTCCCTTGGTCGCAAATGGCCAGCAGAAAACAGGCTTTTCGCGCCCGGCCTCACATCCAGCCGTATTCGGCCATGGACAGCGGCTCGCCATCACCCACGATGAAATGATCGAGCACCCGCACATCGATCAGCGCCAGCGCATCGCTCAGTTTGCGCGTCAGCTGCCGGTCCGCCTGGCTCGGCTCGGCCACGCCGGAGGGATGATTGTGGGTGAGGATCACCGCCGCCGCATTCTGCGCCAGCGCACGCTTGACCACTTGCCTGGGGTAAACGCTGGCGCCGTCGATCGTGCCGTGAAACAGCACCTCGAAAGCCAGGACGCGGTGCTTGGAATCCAGGAAGAGACAGGCGAAAAGCTCGTGGGGCTCGTGACGCAGGCGCGCCTTGAGGTAATCGCGCACCGCCTGCGGACTTTCCAGTGCCGAGTCGCGGCGGATGCGTTCGGCCAGATGCCGCCGCCCCATCTCCAGCACCGCCTGCAACTGGGCGAACTTGGCCGGGCCCAGCCCCAGGTGCGCACTGAATTGTTCGAGATCGCTTTCCAGCAGTGTGCGCAGGCTGCCGAACTCGCCAAGCAGTTGGCGCGCCAGATCCACCGCGCTCTTGCCGGCCACGCCGGTACGCAGAAAGATCGCCAGCAATTCCGCATCGGACAAGGCAGCCGCGCCCTGCTCCAGAAGTTTTTCCCGCGGCCGTTCCGCCGCCGGCCAGTCACGAATGCTCATGTCACCTCCCTGTCGAGCGAGCGCCTATTGGGCACCTCTAAAAACTACCTGCGTTGTCATCGCCTACGTTTTTAGAAGTGCCCTATTCCCTGTAAACGCTGTGATATCGTGTCGACTTTTTATCGACTGCACCCGGCCTCTGCCGGAACCAGTTCACACCGTAACAAGGCAGGCCTATGCAGCGGCTTTATCGTAAACGCATCGTCCTCGGCGTGGGTGGCGGCATTGCCGCCTACAAGAGTGCCGAGCTGGTACGCCGGCTCCGTGATCAGGGTGCAGAAGTGCGGGTCGTGATGACCAGTGGCGGGCGCGAATTCATCACCCCGCTGACCCTGCAGGCGCTGTCCGGGCACCCGGTCCATCTCGACCTGCTCGACCCGGCGGCAGAAGCCGCCATGGGACATATCGAACTGGCGCGCTGGGCCGACCTGGTGCTGATCGCGCCGGCCACCGCCGACCTCATGGCGCGCCTGGCCCAGGGCGTGGCCAACGATCTGCTGACCACCCTGGTGCTGGCCACCCATGCGCCGGTCGCCCTGGCGCCGGCGATGAACCAGGCCATGTGGGCCGACCCGGCCACCCAGGCCAACCGCCAGTTGCTGGAACAGCGCGGCATCCGCCTGTTCGGCCCCGGCTCGGGCAGCCAGGCCTGCGGTGACGTCGGCATGGGGCGCATGCTCGAAGCCGATGAGCTGGCGCATGCCGCCGCCGACTGTTTCGACAATGGCCTGCTCACCGGCCTGCACCTGCTGATCAGCGCCGGACCGACCCAGGAAAACATCGACCCGGTGCGCTACATCACCAATCACAGCTCCGGCAAGATGGGTTTCGCCCTGGCCGAAGCGGCCGCCGAGGCCGGTGCGCGCGTGACGCTGGTCGCGGGGCCGGTCTTCCTGCCGACGCCCGACCGCGTGCAACGTATCGATGTGGTCAGCGCCCGTGACATGCTGGCCGCCTGCGAAGCGGCGATGCCCTGCGACCTGTTCATCGCCGCCGCTGCCGTTGCCGATTACCGACCGGAAGTGGTCGCACCGCACAAATTGAAGAAAGACCCCAGCAGTGGCGAGGGTATGCTCCTGCAGATGGTGCGCAATCCCGATATTCTCGCCACCCTGGCCGGACGCGAAGACCGCCCGTTCAGCGTCGGCTTCGCCGCTGAAACCGAGAACCTGCTGGAATACGCTACGCGCAAGTTGCGCGACAAGAACCTCGACCTGATCGTCGCCAACGATGTCGCCAACCCCGGCATCGGTTTCAACAGCGAAGAAAACGCCGTCACGATCATCGACCGCCAGCAGCACCAGACACGCTTCAGCCAGGCCAGCAAGGGGCATATCGCCCGCCAGTTGATCGCTTTTATCGCCGACCGTTTCCAGCAGGCCTGATCACCATGCACAAACTCCAAGCAAAAATTCTCGACCCTCGCCTTGGCCAGGATTTTCCCCTGCCCGAATACGCCACCAGCGGCTCCGCCGGCCTCGACCTGCGCGCGATGCTGCAGGCTGATACCACCCTGGAGCCGGGCCAGACCCTGCTGATCCCCACGGGGCTGTCGATCCATATCGCCGACCCCGCTCTGGCGGCGCTGGTGCTGCCGCGCTCGGGGCTGGGCCACAAGCACGGCATCGTGCTGGGTAATCTGGTCGGCCTGATCGATTCGGACTACCAGGGCGAGTTGATGGTGTCCTGCTGGAACCGCGGCCAGAGCGCCTTCAGCATCGCCATCGGCGAGCGTATTGCCCAGCTGGTGCTGGTTCCGGTGATCCAGGCGCAGTTCGAGCTGGTCACCGAGTTCGACAGCAGCGAGCGTGGCGCCGGCGGCTTCGGGCACTCCGGCAGCCACTGAGCAGACCCGCCCTTCAGGACGACCCGAGGAGCTCCATGAAACTCTTCAAGCGCACCGCCAAGGACACCGGCGTACTCAATCCCGCCGACGCGTCCTCGCCTTCGACCCGCCGTCCTCTGGGCCTTGGCGCCCTGACACCCGGCCTGCTCACGGGCCTGCTCGGGCTCGCGGCGGCCACCGCCCTGCTCTGGCTCGCCTACCAGGCCGGCCAGCGGCAACAGACCGCGCAACTGGCGCAGGCCTGGGGCCAGAGCCAGGCATCGGCCATCAGCCAGGCCCTGCGCCAGCTGGCCGATGACACCCGCAACGCCGCAAGCGATCCGCACGTGCTCGAAGCCCTGCTCAGCGGGCAGCCCGAGCGAGTGCGCGCCGCTGAACAGGCGCTGATCGGCCAGGACGGCATCGTCGATGCACATCTCAGTCAGCGCGGCCAGGCCCGGCAGAACCCGGATCGTCCCGGCCCGCTGAACTTTGCCGCGCTGGATATCCTGCAACGCGCCGAAAACGACCAGTCGCCGGCGCCCGAAGCCTTCCGCGTGGGCAATCAGTGGCTGGTCTACAGTGCCGTGGCGCTACGCTCAGACCCGCAGCAGCCGGCCCAGGGCACCCTGTTACGGGTGATCAGCCTCGATCGTCTGCTGGCCACGCTGCCGAACCTGCCAGCCGAAGCGGGGCAATTGCGCCTGATGCAGCAGTTCGCCAACGCCCCCGCACAGTTGCTGATGCAACGCGGCGGTGCGGGCCTGGACGCTCAGGCGATCAGCCTGCCGAGCGGCAATCCGAACTGGACACTCAGCTTTCTGCCCGCGGCGCAAACCGGCGCCATGCCACTCTCCCCCGCACTGCTGCTGGGCGCTGCGCTGGCCGCACTCTGCGGTCTGCTGCTGGGCCTGCAGCTGGTACTGGGCGCGCAGCAGCGGCGGCTGCGTGAAGATGTCGCGCACCTGGGGCAGATGCTGCAGGAACTCTCCCATGGCAAGGCCATCAAACCTCCGACCTTGAGCCTTCCGGCGCTTGATGCGCTGGCCAGGAATCTGGCTCGCCTGCCACTGCGCAGCGCGGCAGTGGCAGCCCCCATAGCCAACGCCGCAGCGCGTCAGGCCCCATCCACCGAGTACATCGACCCTCTGTTTCAGAACACCGATATTCTCGACATCGACATTCTCGACGAAGACCAGGATTGGCTGGGTCTCGATACGAAGGAGCGAGAAACCGCAATGAGCATCCCGAAAGCCCCGCAATTACCCGCCAGCATTTTCCGTGCCTACGACATCCGTGGCGTGGTCGGCGACAGCCTGACCACGGAAACCGCGTACTGGGTAGGCCGCGCAGTCGGCTCCGAAAGCCTTGCCAGAGGCGAACCTGACGTATCGGTTGGCCGCGATGGCCGGCTGTCCGGCCCCGAGCTGGTCGAACACCTGATCCAGGGCCTGGTGGACAGCGGCTGCAGCGTCAGCGACGTCGGCATGGTGCCGACCCCGGTGCTCTACTACGCCGCCAACGTGCTGGCCGGCAAATCAGGGGTGATGCTTACCGGCAGCCACAATCCGCCGGACTACAACGGTTTCAAGATCGTCATCGCCGGCGACACCCTGGCCAACGAACAGATCCAGGCCCTGCGCCTGCGCATCGAGAACAACGACCTGGCCGAAGGGGTCGGCCAGGTCGAGCAGGTCGATGTGCTGGCCAGCTACTTCAAGCGCATCCGCGAGGACATCGCGCTGGCCAAACCGATGAAGGTGGTGGTCGACTGCGGCAACGGCGTCGCTGGCGTGATCGCCCCGCAACTGATCGAAGCCTTGGGCTGCAAGGTGATTCCGCTGTTCTGTGAGGTGGACGGCAACTTCCCCAATCACCATCCGGACCCGGGCAAGCTGGAGAACCTCGAAGACCTGATTGCCAGGGTCAAGTCAGAGAATGCCGACCTGGGCCTGGCCTTCGACGGCGACGGCGACCGCGTCGGCGTGGTGACCAACACCGGCACCGTGGTCTATCCCGACCGCCTGCTGATGCTGTTCGCCAAGGACGTGGTCTCGCGCAACCCGGGCGCCGACATCATCTTCGACGTCAAGTGCACGCGCCGCCTGACGCCGCTGATCAGCGGCTACGGCGGCCGTCCGGTGATGTGGAAGACCGGGCATTCGCTGATCAAGAAGAAAATGAAGGAAACCGGCGCCCTGCTGGCCGGCGAGATGAGCGGCCATATCTTCTTCAGGGAGCGTTGGTACGGCTTCGATGACGGTATCTACAGCGCCGCGCGACTGCTGGAAATTCTCAGCCAGGACAAGCGCACGGCTGAACAGGTGTTCGCCGCCTTCCCCAACGACCTGTCGACACCGGAAATCAACATCACCGTCACCGAAGAGAGCAAGTTCGCCATCATCGAAGCCCTGCAACGCAAGGCCGAGTGGGGCGAAGCCAGCGTCACCACGCTAGACGGCCTGCGGGTCGATTACCCGAAAGGCTGGGGCCTGGTGCGCGCCTCCAACACCACACCGGTGCTGGTGCTGCGTTTCGAGGCCGAAAGCGAGGGCGAGCTCAAGCGTATACAGGACGTCTTCCGCGCCCAGCTTTATACTGTCGCGCCTGATCTCAAACTGCCGTTCTGACTCGCGGAGCCCTGCATGACCCTCAGCCGTGAAGCTGCCACCCAATTCGCCCAGGTCCTGTCCGAGGCGCTGCCCTACATTCGCCGCTTCGTCGGCAAGACGCTGGTCATCAAGTACGGCGGCAACGCCATGGAAAGCGAAGAGCTGAAAACCGGCTTCGCCCGCGACATCGTGCTGATGAAGGCCGTCGGCATCAACCCGGTGGTGGTGCACGGTGGTGGCCCGCAGATCGGCGATCTGCTCAAGCGCCTGAACATCGAAAGTCACTTCATCGACGGCATGCGCGTGACCGACAGCCAGACCATGGACGTGGTGGAAATGGTCCTCGGCGGCCAGGTCAACAAGAGCATCGTCAGCCTGATCAACCAGCACGGCGGCAGCGCCATCGGCCTGACCGGCAAGGACGCGGGCCTGATCCGCGCCAAGAAGCTCAAGGCCAGCCGCAAGACGCCGGAAATGACCCAGCCGGAAATCATCGACATCGGCCACGTCGGCGAGGTCACCGGCATCAACACCGAGTTGCTGGACATGCTGGTGCATGGCGACTTCATCCCGGTCATCGCGCCCATCGGCGTCGGCGAGCATGGCGAGTCGTACAACATCAACGCCGACCTGGTGGCCGGCAAGGTGGCCGAGGCGCTGAAGGCCGAAAAGCTGATGCTGCTGACCAACATCGCCGGCCTGATGGACAAGCAGGGCCAGGTCCTGACCGGCCTGTCCACCACCCAGGTCGATGCCCTCATCGCCGACGGCACCATCTACGGCGGCATGCTGCCGAAGATCCGCTGCGCCCTGGAAGCCGTACAGGGCGGCGTGCACAGCGCCCACATCATCGATGGCCGGGTGCCCAACGCGGTGTTGCTGGAAATCTTCACCGACATCGGCGTCGGCACCCTGATCACCAACAACCAGCGCTGATCTCGCGGCCTTCGAGAAACGACGAAGGGGAGCCGAGGCTCTCCTTCAGAGTTTTATCCAGGTCGCCTTCAGCTCGGTGTACTTGTCGAAGGCATGCAGCGACTTGTCGCGACCGTTGCCCGACTGCTTGAAACCGCCGAAGGGCGCGGTCATGTCGCCACCATCGTACTGGTTGACCCACACGCTGCCGGCGCGCAACGCGCGGGCGGTACGATGGGCCTTGGACAGGTCCGAGGTCCAGAGCGCGGCAGCCAGGCCATAGGGCGTGTCGTTGGCAATCGCGACCGCCTCCTCGACGCTGTCGAAGGTGATCACCGAGAGCACCGGACCGAAGATTTCCTCTTGGGCGATCTTCATGGCGTTGCTGACGCCATCGAAGATGGTCGGCTCGACATACAATCCGCCAGTCTCTTCGAGAGTGCGCTGACCGCCGATCAGCACCTGCGCGCCCGCCTCGCGCCCGGCGTCGATATAGCCAAGCACGGTATCGAGCTGCTGTGTATCGACCAGCGCGCCGACATTGGTCGCCGGGTCCAGCGGATTGCCCGGCTGCCAGCCCTTGAGCGCTTCGACCACCATGGGCAGGAAGCGCGCCTTCACCGCCCCCTCCACCAGCAGCCGCGAGCCGGCGGTGCAGACCTCGCCCTGGTTGAAGGCGATGGCGCCCGCAGCCGCTCTGGCCGCGGCCTGAAGGTCCGGCGCATCGGCGAAAACGATGTTCGGGCTCTTGCCGCCGGCTTCCAGCCAGACGCGCTTCATGTTCGACTCGCCGGCATGGATCATCAGTTGCTTGGCGACCCGCGTGGAGCCGGTGAATACCAGCGTATCGACGTCCATGTGCAGCGCCAGCGCCTTGCCCACGGTATGTCCGTAGCCCGGCAGCACGTTGAGCACGCCCGCCGGGATACCGGCTTCGATGGCCAGCTGCGCCATGCGGATGGCGCTCAGCGGCGACTTTTCGGAGGGTTTGAGCACCACCGAGTTGCCGGTGGCCAGCGCCGGGCCGAGCTTCCAGCAGGCCATCATCAACGGGAAATTCCACGGCACGATGGCCGCCACGACGCCAACCGGCTCGCGCGTGACCAGCCCCAACTGGTCATGCGGCGTGGGCGCCACCTCGTCGTAGATCTTGTCGATGGCCTCGCCGGACCAGCGCAGCGCCCGTGCCGCGCCGGGTACGTCCACCGCCAGCGAATCGCTGATCGGCTTGCCCATGTCGAGGGTTTCCAGCAATGCCAGTTCCTCGGCGTGTGCCTCCAGCAAGTCGGCGAAACGGATCATCACCGCCTTGCGTTTGGCCGGCGCCAACCGCGACCAGACGCCGGACTCGAAGGCCGTGCGCGCACTGAGCACCGCCCGCTCGGCATCGGCAGCATCGCAGCTGGCCACCTGCGCCAGCACCCGGCCATCGATGGGGCTGATGCAGTCGAACGTGGCCCCGGCAACGGAGGCGGTGCATTCACCCTGGATAAAAGCCCGGCCTTCGATATGCAAATCGCGGGCGCGCTGTTGCCAGTCGGCGAAAGTCAGGGTGGTCATGGTGCGTCCTCTGTTGATCGTCAAGTAATCAGAAACGGAACCCTAAACCAGCGGCGCCAGACCTATCAATATTTTTTACGAATACAGGGCTTTCCGCCTTGTTTTGTGCGTTTTATTAAACATAGACTCGGTCATCCGCTGTACGAGCGGTAGTTTGTACGCATCAGCATAGCCCCCAAACGCTGCATGACCGGAGCTACCATGGCCAACGATCCGCGCTCCAGCGCAACCGCTGAACATTTCTGGATGCCCTTTACCGCCAACCGCCAGTTCAAGGCGAACCCGCGCCTGCTGGAGAGCGCCGAAGGGATGTACTACGCCGATACCGACGGACGCCAGGTGATCGACGGCACCGCCGGGCTCTGGTGCTGCAACGCCGGTCATGGCCGGCGGGAAATCACCGAGGCGGTGAGCCGGCAGATCGCCAAGATGGATTTCGCGCCGACCTTCCAGATGGGCCACCCGCTGCCCTTCGAGCTGGCCGAGCGCCTGGCGCAGATCGCTCCGCCCGGCCTGAACCGGGTGTTCTTCACCAACTCCGGCTCCGAATCAGCCGATACCGCACTGAAAGTGGCCCTGGCCTATCAGCGAGCCATTGGCCAGGGCAGCCGCACCCGCCTGATCGGACGTGAGCTGGCCTATCACGGCGTCGGCTTCGGCGGCATCTCGGTGGGCGGCATGGGCAACAACCGCAAGGCCTTCGGCAGCGCGCTGCTGCCGGGCGTCGATCACCTGCCGCACACCCTCGACCTTTCGCGCAACGCCTTCAGCAGAGGCCTGCCGCCCCACGGCGCGGAAAAGGCCGATGAGCTGGAACGGCTGGTTACCCTGCACGGTGCGGAAAACATCGCCGCGGTGATCGTCGAGCCCATGTCCGGCTCGGCGGGGGTGATACTGCCGCCGCAGGGCTATCTGCAGCGCCTGCGCGAAATCACCGCGAAACACGGCATCCTGCTGATCTTCGATGAGGTGATCACCGGTTTCGGGCGCGTCGGCAAGGCCTTCGCCGCGCAGCGCTGGGGCGTCACGCCGGATATCCTCACCTGCGCCAAGGGCCTGACCAACGGCGCAATTCCCATGGGTGCGGTGATGGTCTCCGAGCAGATCCACGAGGCCTTCATGCACGGCCCGGACAGCGCCATCGAATTCTTCCACGGCTACACCTACTCGGGGCATCCGGTGGCCTGCGCCGCCGCCCTGGCGACCCTGGAGATCTACCAGCGCGAGCAGCTGTTCGAGAAAGCCGTCGAGCTGGAAGATTACTGGCAGGACGCCCTGTTCAGCCTGCAGGACCTGCCGAACGTGACCGACATCCGTACCATCGGGCTGGTCGCCGGCATCCAGTTCGCCCCTCATGCTGATGGCGTCGGCAAGCGCGGCTACGAGGTGTTCCGCCAGAGCTTCGAGGACGGCCTGCTGGTGCGCGCCAGCGGCGATACCATCGCCCTGTCGCCGGCGCTGATCGTCGAGAAGGCGCATATCGACGCCATCATCGAACGCTTCGCCGATGCCATTCGCAAAACGGCCTGAGCACAGCAAAACCACAGGCCAGAACGAAAAAACCCGCCGGAGAGGCGGGTTTTTTCTTCAAGGGCCGATGTCGGGTAGAGATGAGCCATTGCTGGCCCACCTCCCCCTAAGAACCGTACGTGCGCCTTTCAGCGCATACGGCTCAAGCCTTTAGCAAAGCCCCCGCAGGAGCCGGCTTACTCACTGTCAGGCCACGGCTATGTAGCTGCTGATGGCAGACCCGGTTGACCAGTGCACCACTGCCGCCTTGCGAGCGGTGAATGATGTGATGATCGTGCCATCCCGTTTCCTTGGATATCGGTTCTCCACAAAGCACACACCGGCCTTTCTGGCTTACGTATAGGCTGGTGATCTGCTTCCGATACTTCAGCTTTTTCAGCATCCGGTCCATCCGCAGCTTCTCGCCCATTGCTTCCATCGAGGGATCAAAGGGGTTGTATTCCCCGTTGATCTTGATGTGCCGCTCTATTGGTGTCTCCGACAGGGTATACAGCAGAAAATCCTTTTTGCCCCCTTGCTCGGTAAGTGCCGTGGCAGCAAACACCCAGTTCTTACTCTCGCTCGTCCGGAAATATTTCTTCCGTATCCACTCGAGACTCTTCCTTGGGTGCCTCCGTTTTGCCCAACGCCATACAGCCTGAAAAAGCAGGAAGTCCATGCGACTAAACGCTTGCTTGGCAACGACGGGCTGGTGATACAACGCCCAGCCCTTCAACATCGGATTAAGCAGGCGAATCAAGTTTTCCTGCCTCATCGTCTTGTTGCTGCTGATCGCCTCCTTCACCTTGCGATAGAACGCTTGCACGTTTTTCTTGCTCGGTTTGATCAGGAGCTTCCCGTCGTATTTGCGGAAGTTCCATCCCAAGAAGTCGAAGCCTTGATCGATGTGAACGATCTGCGTTTTCTCGGGTGACAACCGCAGTCCACGCACGGCTAAGAACTGCTCTACCCAAGGCTTGACCTCGTTCGCCAGCACCTCTGGAGAGTCGCCGGTGATCACGAAATCATCCGCATAACGCACCACATGTATCTTCAGCCTCTTTGCCTTCGCCCGTCCCAAATACTGCTTGAGACCTGACTCCAGCCCGTCCAGCACCATATTTGCCAAGGTCGGCGAGATGATCCCGCCTTGTGGCGTACCGGCATCCGTTGCCTGTAGCTGGCCTTTGTGTATTACACCAGCCTTCAACCATTTCCAGAGAACCGCTTTATCCGTGGGGATATTCGCGACCAACCAGTGGTGATTGATGTGGTCGAAGCAGCCTTCGATATCCGCCTCCAGTACCCATCGAGCCGAGGCTTTCTGGGACAAACAGGTGAATAGCTGACTCATTGCATCCGCCGTCGAGCGCTCGATCCTAAAGCCGTAGCTGTTTGGATCTCCCGTGGTTTCCGCAATGGGTGCCAGCGCCAGCAGGTACAACGCCTGCATGGCCCTGTCGGTCATGGTCGGGATGCCCAGAGGGCGCTCCTTCCCATTCGACTTCGGAATGAACACACGCCGTAAAGGCCGTGGTTGGTATCCGCGCCGCTTCAATCCATTTGCCGCTTTCCATTTGGCGTCAGGTGTATCCCAGAGCACGCGGTCGACTCCCGCCGTGCGCTTACCCTGATTTTCAGTGACTCGTCGTACAGCCAAGTATCTGGCCGACTTCGAGCGGGTCAGCATCCGTTGCAGGGCTTTCACCCTGCGCCATTTGCCTTCCCGACAAGCCTTCGCAATCCGTATCTGCATTCCCCGGACATTCCGCTGAACCCGACACCAATTAATGTCGTGCCAATGCTGCGGAGTGCCGGAAAGCGCAGACCCGGCCTGTTGGCTGAGCTCTATCATGCTGCTTTCCTCTCAAGATGGTTGAACCACCCCGAGCGGAAGACACACGCCGGCCCCTGACGGGAAGCGTATATCCCGCCAGGGTTGGTTTGGTAGGGCTCGATGAAGCCGAGCCTGAAATTCATGAGACAGGGTCAGCCAGACGTCATGCGACGAAAGACCACGCAGAAGTCTGCCCGGTTTCCCGTGGGGTAATGTTCCAACCCCTATCCGGACCATTACAGCCCGGCATTCGCTTTCTCTGCGATCCCATACCCGCACTGCTAACAGTTCGCCTTGCGGCTCACCTGCCACGAGGGCAGCAATACGGGCTTACCACGTTCCCTATCTGTCACACGACTGGTTTAGGACCTGCCTATTCGCCGGTGGTACTGAGACGACGTATCCCCATAATCGACAGGGATAACCGACCACGCACCTTTTGGTTATTGCCTAACAGCAGTTTTGGCAATTTGATCATAACGACGTTTATCAGCAGTTCACTTACGTTGCCCATGCCAGCCAGCCTAGCGCCTCAACCCGGTACTGCTCCGAGCATCCACGGCTTGCCTCACGGCAGAACCGCACCCTCGCGGGGGCTACATTGTCGGGAAAGCTTCACACCCCACCGTTACCAGTGACGCATGTTTCCCTAGGCTGTCGTTGGTCGTACAACGAGTCCGCTACCGTTCCATACAGGCAATGGCTGGACAATGACAGACAGAACTTTCGCTCATGTCTCCGGTTGATGTGAACAAGGACTGGTGACCAGCTTGCTCAAGGTGATTGCCTCTCGTTTTCTAGGCGAGAGGAGCCCCAGCGGGGGCTCGCCCCGCGTGGGTATAGGTACTACAGCCGAACTAGATGTGCTTATGCCTGAGTCTTTTCATCTTGCGCTTGATATCAGGCAACAAGGCATAAAGCCCTGTCCCGCCCATTACGACAACAATCATGGCAAGAATGATCAAACCGGACGTTTGCTGATCCATTTCGACCTCCTACAAGTAGGCATCCATCATCAATTACGATGACCGCTCATTCTTCCGAATGCTAAATGAGCTTAGGTTAAGTCAGCCGCCGCTGCGACCCATAGCTTTCAGACTCGGCTACGTGGGTATGTTTTGTTTCTTAGAGCAACGCTCTAAGCATTGGATTCCTTGCAGAAATCCCCCAAGATGACATGACACCTCGGTTCGGAGACACGCTACGCGTGTCGCACCAATTACTTGATCTTGGCTTCCTTGTAGATCACATGCTTGCGCACGACAGGATCGTACTTCTTGATTTCGATCTTGTCGGGCGTGGTGCGCTTGTTCTTGTCGGTGGTGTAGAAGTGGCCGGTACCGGCGCTGGACACCAAACGGATCAGGTCACGCATGATAGTTCTCCTTAAACCTTTTCGCCGCGAGCGCGGAGTTCAGCCAGAACGGCGTCGATGCCACGCTTGTCGATCACGCGCATGCCCTTGGCGGTCAGGCGCAGACGAACGAAACGGTTCTCGGACTCGACCCAGAAGCGATGATGCTGCAGGTTCGGCAGGAAACGACGACGGGTTTTGTTGTTCGCGTGGGAAATGTTGTTCCCGGTTACCGGACCCTTACCGGTAACTTGACAGACTCTCGACATGCCTCAGCCCTCTAAAACCACATGCCCAACCCGGCATGGGTTGGCCGCTTGAATTCAACTTTCTTTTTTGGCGCTCAGCGCCACGTTTCATTGGGGTCTTACCGGCTACGCCGCACACGAACAAAGCGTGCCCCTAGAAAAGAGCGCTGCTTTATATCAGAAGCCCCCCAACGCATCAACCAAAAGTTGACAGCCAACCTACCGTCAACCTGCAGTCAACCGCCAGTATGCGCCCCGTCCCGACCGTTCGCAGCGGCTCAGGCCCGCACGCTGTCCCAGGCAATCTGCGCCAGCAGGTCGCGATATTCAACCAGCGGTTGCTTGCCACGCCCGGCCAGCCAGTTGCGCGCCATGTCCTGCGTCGGGCCGATCACCACCGAGACGAAGCACTCGCCGGGAATCGCCTTGAATGCACCCACTTCGCGATGCCGCCGCAGGATCGCCGCAATGCGGCTACCGTGCGCCTGATTGAACTCGCGCAGACGCTCGCCCCCCTCGCCCGCCTCCACCCGCCCCCGGTTGTGCAGGATGAAGCGCGCCCAGTCGGCGTTGGCCACTACCCAGTCGACGTAGCAGGTGACGAACAGTTTCACGCAGGCCTCGGCTCCCAGCGTGTCCACCAAGCCGGCTTCCAGCAACGCCGCGTATTCGCCGATACCTTCCAGATAGAGCGCGGCGATGATCCGCTCGCGGTTGCCGAAGTGGTGATAGAGGCTGCCGATGCTGGCGCCCGAGCGGTCGCGGATCATCTCGATGGTGGTGGCGTCCACGCCCTGCTCGGTGAAGCAGGCAAGCGCGGCCTGGAGGATGTCCTGTTTGCGTGTCGAGCGGGCCATCAAGCCTCCAATGATCTAGAATATTTTTCTAGAAATTTGTTCTGGTGATCGTATACTCGCCCATCGAACCTGTCCGGGAAAGTGCGGAGAACAAGAAAATGGCAACCCTACAGCCCGAGCTGCGCTGGATCGACAACGGCAACGGCCAGCAGCTGGCCAGCCAGTGGTACACACCTGCGGAGCAACCTCGCGGCGCCGTATTGATCGCGCCGGCAATCGGCGTCAAGCAACGTTTCTACAGCGATTTCGCCACCTGGCTGGCCACCGAGGGTTATCTGGCGGTGACCTTCGACTATGCAGGCATCGGTCAGTCGCGCCGCAGCTCTCTGCGCAAGCTGAAGGTCGATATTCTCGACTGGGCCAGATACGACGGCAGCACCATGCTTGGCCAGCTCGCCAGCGCGGCGCAAGGTGCGCCGCTGTACTGGATCGGCCACAGCCTGGGCGCGCAGGTGCTGCCGATGGTCAGAGGACATGAGCGCCTGACACGCATCATCACCATCGCCGCCGGCAGCGGCTACTGGCGCGAGAACAGCCCGCAGATCCGCAAACAGGCCTGGCTGCTCTGGCACGGCATGGCGCCACTGCTCACCGCCGTGGCCGGCTACTTCCCCGGCGAGCGCCTCGGCGCGGTGGGCGACCTGCCAGCCGGGGTGATCCGCCAGTGGCGGCGCTGGTGCCTGCACCCGGACTACCTGATCGGCGTCGAAGGCGAGCCCATACAGCGCGCCTTCGACGCGGTGAAAACGCCGCTGGTATCGCTCTCCTTCAGCGACGACGAAATGATGTCGGCGCGCAATACCGAGTCGCTGCATGGTTTCTATAGCTCGGCGCCGAAAACCATGCACCGCATCGCCCCGAATGAAATCGGCGTGGAGCGCATCGGCCACTTCGGCTTCTTCCGCAAGCACTTGCAGACCCGCCTGTGGGAACCCCATCTGCTGCCAGAGCTGCGGCTGGCGCCTGAGGGTGGATTCACTCGATAAGCACGCGGATCGCGCTGGCGGAAAGATTTCCGCCCTACGGCTCATGACTTCAGCGGCGCACTACTCAGGAGCTGCGGATCGAGGCGCAGCAGGCGCACGGAACGCGCATCGGCCAGACTGGCAAGGGGGGCATCAGTCGGCAGGGCGAGCAGCAGACCGGTCAGGTTCAGCACCAGCGCTTCGCGGGTGAACACCTCGGAGCCCAGACCGTAGTAGGCGGCAATCGCCTGGCGCAACCCAAGCGGCAGGCGCCACTGGATGCGCAGCGAGGAACCGAAACCTGCCGCACGCTCCTGTAGCAGCGTCGGCAGTTCCTCATCCCGTAGCTCACCGCCACTGTCGAGCCAGTTCTGCAGGCTGCGCAGCAGCGCCAACTCGCCGAGGTTGTGCAACAGGCCGGCGGTGTAGCAGAGATTGATATCCAGCTTGAGCCGGCGCGCCAGCCAGCCGGCGAGCCTGGCCGCACGCAGGGCTTGCTCGCTGATGCCGAGGGCCAGTTGCGCCAGACGCGGGTCGGCCAGTTGCGCGTTACGCTGCACAGTCATTTCCAGCACCAGATCGAGCGTGCGCCTGACACCCAGCCGCGGCAGCGCCTGGGCCAGCGTCTGGCTGGTAGTACCCTGATGCTGACCAGCGCTGTTGGCCACGCTGATCAGCCGCGCGGTGATTTGCGGGTCGCGGGAAAACTGCTCCTCCAACATACCCAGATTCCTGTCGGCGGCATTCAGGCATTCGCTGATCGCCACCTGCACCGACTCCAGCAAGGGCGCCCCAGGATTGCTCTTGCGCATGCGCTCAAGAAAGGTGGCCAGCGTATCGGTCGGAGACGCGTGCGCAGAACGGCCTCCTGCCGACTGCGGCAACAGCTTGTCCAGCCGCTGGCGCAGGTCGTCGAGATCACAAGGCTTGCCGAGGTACGCCGCAAGCCCGAGCGGTAATGCCGCGCGGACGCTGGCCCTGTCCATGCGCTCGCTGATCAGAATGCACGCCAGCCGCTGCGTCGGAACCCGGCGGCGCAGCTCGCGCAGCAAGGCACGGCCATCCAGGCCAACCAGCTCGCCATCGGCAATCAGCAACCGGGGCAGTTCGCGCTTGCACGCGGCCAGGGCAGCATAACCATCGTGAACCTGGACGATGCGCAATCCCGGACGCAGGCTAGCGACCAGCTGGCCGAGCTGATCGGTACGCCAGGGCTCGCTGAAGGCGATCAAGACAAATGAGGGGGCCGGAGTGGGCACAGCGTTCCAGATAAAAGCGCAACGTAGGGCCTTATTCTGGGCTGCACAGGGCAAAAGAGCCAGACCCGAGCAGGGCTGGCCCCTCACGCACTACCTGCTACAAACCCAGGCAGAGGTATTTGATTTCCAGATAATCCTCGATGCCGTAACGGGATCCCTCGCGCCCGAGACCAGAAGATTTCACCCCGCCAAACGGCGCAACCTCGGTGGAAATCATCCCGGTATTGACCCCGACCATGCCTGACTCCAGCGCCTCGGCCACGCGAAACACGCGGCCCAGGTCACGCGCATAGAAGTACGCCGCCAGGCCGAACTCGGTATCGTTGGCCAGGGCGATGGCTTCGGCCTCGTCCTTGAAGCGGAACAGCGGCGCCAGCGGACCGAAGGTTTCTTCCTTGGCCACCTTGGCCGTGTGCGGCACGTTGATCATCAGGGTCGGTTCGAAATAGCTGCCGCCCAGGCTGTGCGCCTTGCCGCCGGTGACCACCTGGGCGCCGTTGGCCACGGCGTCCTCGATATGCTCCTTGACCTTGGCCGCGGCACGATCGTCGATCAGCGGGCCGACATCAACGCCATCGTCCAGGCCGTTGCCGATCTTCAGGTTCTCCACCGCCGCCTGGAATTTCTGCGCGAAGGCGTCGTACACGCCGTCCTGCACGTAGATACGGTTGACGCACACACAGGTCTGCCCGGCGTTGCGGTACTTGGACTGCATGGCGCCCTTCACCGCCTCGTCCAGGTCGGCATCGTCGAACACCAGGAAGGGCGCGTTGCCGCCCAGCTCCAGCGAGACCTTCTTGATGCCCGGCGCGCATTGCGCCATCAACTTGGCGCCGACTTCGGTGGAACCGGTGAAGGTGATCTTGCGCACGATGGGGTTGGCGGTCAGCTCGTTGCCGATCTCGCCCGCCGAGCCGGTCACCACGCTGAACACGCCCTTGGGAATGCCCGCGCGCCCGGCCAGCTCGGCCAGCGCCAGGGCGGAGAAAGGTGTCTGCGAAGCCGGCTTGACCACCATGGTGCAGCCCGCCGCCAGCGCCGGGCCGGCCTTGCGGGTGATCATCGCCGAAGGAAAGTTCCACGGCGTGATCGCCGCCGTAACGCCGATCGGCTGCTTGATGACGATGATGCGCTTGTCCTTCTGATGCCCCGGAATGGTGTCGCCGTAAATGCGCTTGGCTTCCTCGGCGAACCATTCGATGAAGGATGCCGCATAGGCGATCTCGCCACGGGATTCGGTCAGCGGCTTGCCCTGCTCCAGGGTCATCAGCCGGGCCAGGTCTTCCTGATTTTCGAGGATCAGCTCGAACCAGCGGCGCAACGTCTGCGAACGCTCCTTGGCGGTCAGCTCGAGCCAGGCCGGCAGCGCACGCTCGGCGGCCTCGATGGCGCGGCGGGTTTCGGCAGCACCCATCTTCGGCACGGTGCCCAGAATGTCGCCGCTGGCCGGATTGTTCACCTTGAGCGTCAGCCCCTCGTCGGCATCGAGCCAGGCACCATCGATATAGGCCTGCTGGCGGAACAGGGAAGGATCTTTCAATTGCATGGTGCTCTCCTGAAGACTTGCTGCTGTGCCCGAAACAGGCGACGCGCGCCAATGGAAATGTGCTTGCACGACGACTATCCGAACCCTCGGACACGGCCCGGTTCAACCGCCTGCAGATGACAAGCGATCATCCTATGGTCGCCATCGGCAGCCGGGCAAGCTCATGTCGCCAGACAGTGTTGAAGCATAGATCGCCCTGACAGGCATTCTGTTAAGCCTTGTTACGCATCACCACCGAGGCGTACGGGGCAGGGTATAGTTTCGCGCGGCGGCTTAGAGGCTGCCGTCCCTGTTTAATGGATTGTTGAGGAACTACCGTGAAAGCACTGTTGATGGGCGCCATGGCGGCAGCCTTGCTGGCAAGCACTGCCGCGCACGCGCAAATGAAGCCCGAGGAAATGGTCGAAGCCCGCAAGGCCGGCTACCAGTTCATGGCCTGGAACATGGGCAAGATCAAGGCACAGGTCATCGACGGCAAGGAGCCTTTCGACCAGGCCAAGGTCGCCGCCGCCGCCAATGTCATCGGCGCCATCGCCAACTCCGGCATGGGCGCGCTGTACAGCCCGGAAACCACCACCGATCAACTGGGCAACAAGACCCGCCTGAAGCCCGAATTCTTCCAGAACCTGGAGAAGGCCGGCCAGATCGGTCGCGAATTCACGGCTGCAGCCAACCAGCTCGCCAGCGTCGCCGCCGACGGCGATCAGGCCGCAATCAAGAAGGCCTTCGGTGACGTCGGCGGTTCGTGCAAATCCTGCCACGACAACTTCCGCGCCGAGCGATAAGCCGAACGCGAATGCCGGTCGGCCCGCGCCGCCCGGCTTCGGCTACCAGTCCAGCGTGGGTGCCGCAGCCGCGGGCGGCGGCGCCACCCAGCCGGCAACCGACTGCACCGCCCATACCGCACCCAGCGCCAGCGCCACGACCAGCACCGCCATTACCAACGAACCACCCTGCGCGTCCTGTTGGGCCGGGTACTCACGCCTTGCGCGCCCCTTGATCATCGCGCCAACCAGCGGCTTGCGCCGGACCAGTGTGTACCAGGCAATCGCCACCAGATGCAGGCCGATAAAGCCCACCAGCAGCCACTTCGCCTGCCGATGCAGCCCCGTCAGCCAGTTGCCGGTATCACTGGAGACCAGCGCATACAGCGGCCCCTTGAAGGCGATATCGTCAGTCGACATTAAGCCACTCACCACCTGAAACCCCACCAAACCCAGCATGGCGAGCACCGACAACGCTCCCAGCGGATTATGGCCCGCTTCCCGCCAGTTGCCTTGCAGATACGTTCTGACGCCAAACGCCGCGCCCAGAATGCGCAACCAGCGCGCGTAGGTGGAACCGACGAATCCCCACAACAGGCGAAACACCAGCAACCCCAGCACCAGCAGCCCCAACCGCCCGTGCCAGACCATCAGGCCACCACCCAGCCAACCAGTGGCGATGGCCGCAACCACCGCAACGGCAAAGGTCCAGTGAAAGATGCGCAGCGGCGCGTCCCAGAGCTTGATATGGCTCGACATTCCCTACCCCCGATAACGTCCCGACTTCGGCCAAAGGCCATCGTAACGATCAAGGTTAACAGCCGGACCCGCTCCTGGCAGCCCATGCCAGAGCCTTTACAGGCACAGCAGTCCATCACCGCAGCCACTTCGGAAGCACTCTCGAACCTCCTCGCCAGCATGGACGCCCCCGACGGACATGCGTATGATTGCCCCCCGCAACGCACCAGTAGCTCAGCTGGATAGAGTACTGCCCTCCGAAGGCAGGGGTCGTGGGTTCGAATCCCGCCTGGTGCGCCATCTTCATAGCAAAAAGCCCCGGATGAAAATCCGGGGCTTTTTCGTTTGGCGTGTCCCGTCCTGAATAAGGTTTACACCTTTCCCCCGAGAACCTGGAGACCTCGATGGATCAAGGTGTTAAGCGAACCCAGCGTGATTACTCACTGACTTTTAAATTGGCTGTGGTCGACCAGATCGA
>NZ_JAAMQZ010000059.1 GCF_013522825.1 Stutzerimonas stutzeri | reverse complement strand
CGGCCACGCCCGCGAGCCAATGCTCAGCGCCCCGGCGCGGGTCCGTTCGCGGCCAGGGGCCGCTCCTACAGGTGGTCGCGCAATCCCATCCGTCGTAGGAGCGGGCCTTGCCCGCGAACCGATGGCCTGGTCTCCTGCGCGGTCCCGTTCGCGGCCAGGGGCCGCTCCTACAGGTGGTCGTGCTAATCCCATCCGCAGCGGCCATGCCCGCGAACGAAGCTTCAATATCCCTCGACGCTGTAGTCCACGTCGAAGTCCCCCTCTTCGATCCGCGACACGCCGGTTTCGAGCTGGCCATCGGCATGCAGGCGCAGCCAGCGGTAGCCGGGCGCGAGCCTGTCCACCTGGAAGTTTTCGCTGCCGACCGCGAACTGCACGCCGGTAGAGGGTGACGCCAGCAGCCGCACACCGTTACGCCAGTCGTCGAACTCCTGGTGAATGTGCCCCCAGAGCAACGCCCTGACACTGGGAAAACGATCGATGACTTCGAACAGCGCCTCGCGATTGTGCAGCCCGATGGCATCCATCCAGCGGCTGCCAATGGTCACCGGATGATGATGCAGGCAGATCAGAAGATGCCTGTCCGGCGCTTCCTGCAAGGCACGCTCGAGCAGCGCAAGCTGTTCGCTGCGAAGCATCCCGAAAACCGATCCGGGCACCAGCGTATCGAGCATCACCACGCGCCAGGCACCGATGTCGAGGATCGGCGCCATCAGCTCGCTGCCCTGCGTCACCTGCTGCATCGCGGCCAGCTCGTCATGGTTGCCGGGACACCAGCGCGCAGGCGCCTGGATAGGCTCGCAGGATGTGCGAAAACGCTCGTATGAGGCGATCGAACCATCCTGGGACAGATCGCCGGTCGCCAGCATCAGGTCCACGCATGGCTGTTCGTCGAGAACCCGCTCGACGACTCGCCGCAAACTCTCGGTCGTGTCCATGCCCAGCAGCCTGCCGCTCGCCTCGGCGAACAGGTGGCTGTCGGTCAGTTGTACGAGCAGTACCGAGTCTTTATCAGCGTTAAGAGGTGCGACAGGCAAGACCCGTCTCCTTTGCCCGGATGACGGAGGAATTATGGTGGCAGGCGAGCACGAGGGTAAACCGTGCGTTACGGGCGTGGGTCACAGATACACCCTTTTGTCCAAACGGCACTCCGTAAAACCACGCCGCGGCAGCCCCTTCACGGGCATGGCCCGTTCCTACAAAAACGGAACACGCAGGACGCCAAAAGCGCTCAAAGCACCGGTTCCAGCTCATGCCCACAGGCCAGGCAGTGTCCGAGCCATTCGCCGAGAAAGAGGTTGAGCTGGCTCTTCTCGTCGGGCTGATGCATCTGCGCATTGGGGTAGTGATAGATGCCGCGAAAGCGCCGCGCATTCTCCGCACTGACGACCTCGGCCATGCGCGCGTCGTGATAGACCCGCACCTCCATCCGGGGCACCGGCAGCCAGGGCAGGCAATGCTCCTGCGTGATACGCAGCGTGCTGGTGTAGGGGCAGTTTTCCACTACCTGCAACACCAGCACGCCCAGCAGCCGATCCCCCTGGCTCATGGCGATACGGCGAATATCGGACTGATGCCGCATGTCGGGCAGCAGTTGCGTCAGCCGCAGGTAATTCGCCTCGCAGGCAGACTGCAATTCCAGCAGATCGACATGATAGCGCTCGCGTTTGGCCCTCATGTCCAGGCCTCCCTGATTTCATCGCGGTTCAAGGCCAGCCATTGCAGGGCGATGATGGTTGCCGCGTTGTCGATGCGACCGTCGCGCAAGGCGGCCAGCGCTGTCTGCAGCGGCCAGACCGCAGCACGAATATCCTCGCCCTCTTCCTCCAGTCCGAACACACCGCCGGCACCGAGGCTGCTGCAGCGCCCGACATACAGATGAATGCGCTCGGTACTGCCGCCCGGCGATGGATAATAGGCCGACACCGGCCACAGCTCGCCGATCTCCAGCCCCGCCTCTTCGACCGCCTCGCGGCGGGCCACTTCCTCGGGCTGCTCCTCCTTGTCGATCAGACCGGCCACGGTTTCCACCAGCCAGGGGTTGTCGCCACGCGCCATCGCACCCATCCGGAACTGTTCGATCAACACCACCTCGTCGCGCTGGGGGTCGTAGGGCAGCACGCACACGGCGTCGTGACGCACGAAAAGCTCGCGCTCGATCTCTGCGCCCATGCCGCCACGGAACAATCGATGACGCAGCCGAAAGCGATCCAGGCTGTAAAAGCCGCTGAAACAGCGATCGCGCTGGATAATTTCCACGTCAGCGGGTCCGGCTTTGAAAATCTCGGTCATTGCACACTCACATAATCGGTTATTCCGCGACGCGCGGCGCCGCCGGAAAGACATCAACCGTCACTGCGTGAGCGGTCTTTGAAGGTTATCCTAACGCGCCACATGCTCGAACGCAGCCCATTACGAACGTCAGCATCACAGTGAAAATACTGGCAGCCGCTTGCAGAACTTCACAGACTGCCCACACTCGAAACCGCAGCGCAGGACCATAGGAAACCGGATGAATCCCGTTAACAGGCCGTTGAAAAAGGTTATGCCTTTTCGAAATATTCTCACCCTGACCATCACCGCCCTGCTGCTGAGCGCCTGCCAGCACTTCGGGGGGGAGCCGACGATCGAAATTCGGCAGATCCTCAGTGAGCAACGCCCCGCCGGCTGTCCCGAGCAGGACGAGAGCTGCCCGCTGGTCAATATCGACACCGAACATTTCGTCGACGAGCCGGCGCTCAATGCGCTGATCGACGAACGGCTGCGGCGCATGACGATGTTCGGCCCCGAGAGCGAAATGCCGGCGACGCTTGAAGGTTACCAGGAGGCATTCCTGCGTGACGCCGAACCCCACTGGAGCAGCTATCTGCAAGCCAAGCTGCGCGAACGGCACGGCAATATCCTGGTGATCGAGCTGTCCAGCTACCTGTTCACTGGCGGGGCACATGGCATGCCCGGTCGCGGTTTCATCAACTACGACCGCGAGCTGAATCGCGAATTGCGCCTCGAAGACATCCTGCTACCCGGCCAGGCCGGCAATTTCTGGCGTGCCGCCCGCCAGGCGCACCAGCGCTGGCTGGTGGAGAACGAACACGACCAGGACGCCGAATTCATCGAATTCTGGCCCTTTCAGCAGACCGCCCACATCGCCCTGCTCAAGGACAGCGTGCTGCTCAAGTATGACGTCTACAGCATCGCGCCCTACTCCAGCGGCCACCCCGAGCTGAGCATTCCGCATGATCAGCTCGAAGGCATCGTCAGGCCGGAGTATTTGTAGGAGCGAGCCATGCTCGCGAAAAAGCCCCTGCCCCAACATGGAACCCTTTCGCGCGCATGGCCTGCTCCCACAGAAGCCGACGAGCCGCAAACCCCGTAGGAGCGCCTGCTACACCTGCCGGTAAATCACCGACCCTTCATCCTTGAAGCGCCCTGCCTGTTCGGCAAAGCCGGCCTCGATGGCCTTCTGCTCGTCGGTCAGGCCGTTCTCGGCGGCGTACTCGCGGACTTCCTGGGTGATCTTCATCGAGCAGAACTTCGGCCCGCACATGGAGCAGAAGTGCGCGACCTTGGCCGAATCCTTGGGCAGGGTCTCGTCGTGGAAGCTGCGTGCGGTATCCGGGTCCAGGCCCAGGTTGAACTGGTCTTCCCAGCGGAATTCGAAGCGCGCCTTGGACAGGGCATTGTCGCGAATCTGCGCGCCCGGATGACCTTTTGCCAGGTCGGCGGCATGCGCGGCGATCTTGTAGGTGATGATGCCGGTCTTGACGTCATCCTTGTTCGGCAGGCCCAGGTGCTCCTTGGGCGTGACGTAGCAGAGCATGGCGCAGCCGAACCAGCCGATCATCGCCGCACCGATGCCGCTGGTGATGTGGTCGTAGCCCGGCGCGATGTCAGTGGTCAGCGGGCCGAGGGTGTAGAACGGCGCCTCGTCGCAGCATTCCAGCTGCTTGTCCATGTTCTCCTTGATCAGGTGCATGGGCACGTGACCGGGACCTTCGATCATGCACTGCACGTCGTGCTTCCAGGCAATCTTGGTCAGCTCGCCGAGGGTTTCCAGCTCGCCGAACTGCGCGGCATCGTTAGCGTCGGCGATGGAGCCCGGACGCAGGCCGTCGCCCAGCGAGAAGCTGACGTCGTAGGCCTTCATGATTTCGCAGATGTCTTCGAAGTGGGTGTAGAGGAAGTTTTCCTTGTGATGCGCCAGGCACCACTTGGCCATGATCGAGCCACCGCGCGAAACGATGCCGGTCACGCGCTTGGCCGTCAGCGGCACGTAGCGCAGCAGCACGCCGGCATGGATGGTGAAGTAGTCGACGCCCTGCTCGGCCTGCTCGATCAGGGTGTCGCGGAACAGCTCCCAGGTCAGGTCCTCGGCGATGCCATTGACCTTCTCCAGCGCCTGGTAGATCGGCACCGTGCCGATCGGCACCGGCGAGTTGCGGATGATCCACTCGCGGGTTTCGTGGATGTGCTTGCCGGTGGACAGGTCCATCACCGTGTCCGAGCCCCAGCGGATGCCCCAGGTCAGCTTGGCGACTTCTTCCTCGATGGAGGAACCCAGCGCCGAGTTGCCGATATTGCCGTTGATCTTCACCAGGAAGTTGCGGCCGATGATCATCGGCTCCAGCTCGGTGTGGTTGATGTTGGCGGGGATGATGGCGCGACCGCGGGCCACTTCGTCACGGACGAATTCGGGGGTGATTTCCTTGGGGATGCTGGCGCCGAAGCTCTGACCCGCGTGCTGCTGATCCAGCAGGCCGGCAGCGCGGTGTTCCTGCAACTTCATGTTCTCGCGGATGGCGATGAACTCCATCTCGGGCGTGATGATGCCCTGACGCGCATAGTGCATCTGGCTGACGTTCCTGCCCGGCTTGGCGCGGCGCGGATTGCGCACGTGGGCGAAGCGCATGGCGGTCAGTTCGGCATCGTCCAGGCGGCGCTGGCCGAATTCGGAACTCAGCCCCGGCAATTTCTCGGTATCGTCGCGATCCTCGATCCAGGCGCTGCGCACATCGGCCAGGCCCTTGCGCACGTCGATCTGCACATTGGGGTCGGTGTAGGGGCCGGACGTATCGTAGACCAGCACCGGCGCATTGATTTCGCCACCGAAGGCGGTGGGCGTGACGTCGAGACTGATCTCGCGCATCGGCACGCGGATGTCCGGGCGCGAGCCCTGCACGTAGATTTTCTGCGAACGCGGGAAAGGCTGGATCGACTGCTGGTCGACTTGGGCCGATTCACTGAGATGTTGTTGTTCTGCACGCATCAGACTGGCTCCTCGATAGTTGTCGGAGCGAACCTGAAAAACACGGCGGGATAAGGGCATCGGGGTGCGCCGGGATTGGCGCCGAGAGACTCGCAGGAGAAACTGGCGAGCACATCTTGTTCCCTACGCAGGCCTTAACCTGATCAGGTTCAACGGGATCCGGAACTTTCCGATCTCAGCCTTCGATTCAAGGCACCCCGACAAGAACGCGATCGAGTCTAATCAAGAGTGCCGGGGAAAGCCAGCTACTGAGTCGTATCCCACGGACACTGTCCCCACACAGGAGCGGGCCACGCCCGCGAACCGAATACCCGACCATCGGCGCGGTCCCGTTCGCGGCCAGGGGCCGTTCCTACAGAATCTGCGAACCCGTAGGAGCGGGCCACGCCCGCGAACCAATACCCCGACCATCAGCACGGCCCCGTTCGCGGCCAGGGGCCGCTCCTACAGAATCTGCAAACCCGTAGGAGCGGGCCATGCCCGCGAACCAATGCCCAACCATCGGCACGAGCCCGTTCGCGGCCAGGGGCCGCTCCTACAGAATCTGCGAACCCGTAGGAGCGGGCCATGCCCGCGAACCAATGCCCAACCATCGGCACGATCCCATTCGCGGCCAAGGGCCGCTCCTACAGAATCTGCCCGCGAACCGACACTACCTGCCGATCAATTAAGCGGCGGGTGGTACAGCCAGTCGACGATTTCCTCACGAGGCGAATAACCATCGACGGTGGCACGCAGAATCACCCTGACCTGCTCGAAATCATCGTTGCCCAACGCCTGTAGCAAGCGCTCCAGCACATCACGCAATTCGCCCCAGGACAGGTAGGCCTCATCGGCGGACATGATCATCGGGTGCTCTGTCGGCGTCACGTCATCGCCGATCAGCAGTTCTTCGTAGAGCTTTTCGCCGGGCCGCAGGCCCGTGAACTGAATGGCGATATCGCCATTGGGATTGTCTTCGTCGCGAACCGACAGCCCAGACAGATGAATCATCTTCTCTGCCAACTCGGCGATTCGCACCGGCGCCCCCATATCCAGCACGAAAACATCGCCCCCCAAACCCATGGAGCCCGCCTGCAACACCAGCTGTGCAGCCTCGGGAATCGTCATGAAGTAACGGGTGATCTTCGGATGGGTGACCGTCACCGGCCCACCCCGGCGAATCTGCTCGCGAAACAGCGGAATCACCGAACCGGACGAACCCAGCACGTTACCGAACCTGACCATGGTGAAACGGGTACGATTGACCTGATTGATACTCGCCGGCTCGCCGAACAGCACCGGAGCGGCTTCACGGCTGAGCGCCTGCAACGCCATTTCCGCGAGCCGCTTGGTGCTGCCCATGACATTGGTCGGGCGCACCGCCTTGTCCGTCGAGATCAGCACGAAATGCGCCACACCAGCCTGGATCGCGGCCTGGGCGCAATTGAGCGTACCCATGACGTTGTTCATCACCCCTTCGGCAATATTGTGCTCGACCATGGGCACATGCTTGTAGGCCGCCGCGTGATACACGGTCGTCACGCCCCAGGCGCGCATTATGCTCAGCAGACGCTGCGGGTTGCCGATAGAGCCGAGGATCGGAATCAGCTCCACTTCCAGCGCCTGCTCCCTGACCTGCTGCTCCAGCTCACGATGAATGCGGTACAGGTTGTATTCGGCATGATCGAACAGAATCAGGGCTTTCGGAGCCAGCAACAGAATCTGCCGGCTAAGCTCGGTGCCAATCGAGCCGCCGGCACCCGTGACCAGCACCACATTGCCGCGAATGCACCTGGCCAGCAGAGCCTCATCCGGCTCAACGCTGTCGCGCCCCAGAAGATCGGCAATATCCACTTCCTGAAGGTCTTCGACCCGGACCCGTCCACTGGCCAGGTCCATGAACCCCGGTACCGAGCGTACATGCAGGGGATGGCGCTCCAGATTCGCCAGGATCTCGCGCCGCCGCGCCCGACTGGCGGACGGAATGGCCAGCAGAATCTCGCTGGCGCCACTCTCGGCGACCATCTGGCCGATATGCTTGGGCTTGTACACCTTGAGCCCGGCAATGACCCGGTTGGCGATATCGCTGTCATCATCGATAAAGGCCACCGGACGCATCGCACGCCCCATTCTCAGCGCGGCTGCCAACTGGTTGCCGGCAGCGCCCGCGCCATAAATGGCGACACGTGGCAGGCCGTTATCCTGGCCGAACGGAGCGCTCAGCATCCCGCGATACCAATCGCCCAGCACATACTGACGCAACATCAGGCGCAGCCCGCCGAGCAGCATCAGGCTGATCCACCAGTAATTGAACACCAGAGAACGCGGCACCAACCCCGGCGCATCACGATGCCAATAGATTGCCAGGGCCAGCAGCAGTGACGACAGCGTAACCGCCTTGGCAATGGCAATCAGCGCATCGTTGCCCAGGTAGCGCATCACAGCCCGGTACATGCCGATGCGAATGAACAGCGGGATGGCCAGCAACGGCGCGAGCAGGAACAGCCAGGCGTGCTCGCCAAAGGGGTCCACGACTTCATAGGAGCCCAGACGCGCCACGAACGCCAGCCACAGAGACACCCACACCAGAACGACATCGGCCAAGACCTGCAGCAGGCGCTTGTACCGCCGGGGCAGGCCTAACAGGCGATCACGCAACATTCATTTCATTCCCATCCGACAAAGCCATTCATTCCAAACCGGCTTGTTCGCGGGCATGGCCCGCTCCTACAGGTGTGGCACACATCACGGCTCCGTAGGAGCGGGCCATGCCCGCGAACCGCCACCACACCGCGCAATCATGTACTCGCTTCAGCCGCACCTGCGTGAAACCGGATGCAGAGGCACAACAACGGCAAATAGGCGATCACCAAGGCTGTTGCACCCTCGACTCCGCCTGAGGCTACCCACGCCGCCCAGGGCAAAAGCCAACCCACGTTGATCAACCCCACCGCAACCGTCACCGGCACATGGCGGCCTAAGCGCCGCGCAGCAGCCTGATAAGCATGGCTGCGATGGGCCTGATACACGGCCTCGCCCCGCAAAAGACGACGCAATAAAGTGAAAGTTGCATCGACGATAAAGACGCCCAGCAGAATCAGCCAACTCCAGAGCAATTGTGGCACGACCCAGGCGGCGCCAAGGGCCAATATGCCCAGGACGATACCGAGGAAACCGCTTCCCGCATCGCCCATGAATATGCGCGCCCGGGGGAAATTCCAGCAGCAGAAACCCGCCACGGCCGCAGCCAGCAACAACTCGACATCACCCTGGCGCGCTCCGTCCGACGACGCGGCAAGCCCATAACAGACCAGCACGCCCAGGCATACGCTGATCGCCTCGACGCTGGCGAGGCCGTCGATGCCATCCATGAAATTGTACAGATTGAGCATCCACACCAGAAACAGCAGCCCCAGCAGGTTGCCCAGCCAGCCCGGTTCCAGCGTCATGCCGAACAACGTCAGCGCCGGCAGCCCGCCCAGCCAGAACATGGCCCACATCGCCGCAACGAAATGCCCCAGCAGACGCCAGCGTGCGGCGATATGGCCATGGTCATCGGCAAACCCCAGCAGCGCGACAGCCAGCCCCGCGCCGAACAAGGCCCAGACCAAAGAGGCATTCACCGCCTCGTACAGCCACAGCACCGGCAACAGTCCCACCACCACCGCGACAATGGCCACGCCCCCGCCTCTGGGCGTAGGAACGACGTGCGAACTTCGCCCATTGGGCACATCCAGCAGCTGTCGACGCAGCGCATACCGGCGCAGCACAGCGGTGAGCCCGAAGGCGGCAACGAAGGCCGCCACGATCAGCCAGAGCATCATGCTTGCCGCCGTTGCAGGTAATCGAGCGCCGTCCGGCGCAACGCATCATCCACCCTCACCGGCGGCGACCAGCCCAGCAGCTCACGGGTTCGCTCGATATCCACCTGCAGCGAATCGCACAGCCGCGCATGAATCGCCTCACGTCGCAACAGCCGCGCGGCCAGGCCGATCCAGTGACCAGGCACCGGCAGCAACCGTGCAGGCCGACCGAGCGCCATGCCCAGACGGCGCAGCAGCTCACTGGTGGACATATCCTCGCCATCGCTCACCAGCAGCGTCTGGTTGGCCGCAGCCGGGTGATCGAGGCAGGTATCGATCAGATCGACCAGATTATCCAGCGCCACCAGACTGCGCCGGTTATCCAGCGCACCCAACGGCAGAGGTATACCCGCCGCAAGCCAGCGCATCATGCTGCGAAAATTCGCCCCCACGCCCGGCCCGTATACCAGCGGCGTGCGGATGATCACCACTTCAAGGCCCGCCTGTTCGGCAATCTCGCGCAAACCGGCTTCGGCTTCATGCTTGGACAGCGCATAAGCGCCGCATGGCTGCGGCGTATCGAACGCAGTGAAGGGGTAGCCCGGCTGTGTCGTTTCACCGTTGACCTTAATCGAACTGATGAAAATGAACCGCCGCGCACCGAGCTCGACAGCGCTACGCGCCAGATCGAGCGTCATCTCCACATTGACCCGGCGAAATTCAGCCAGCGGGTCAGGCACCTCGTCATTCATCACATGAACGCGCGCCGCGCAATGCACGACCGTATGCAACCCTTCCACCTCGGCACCCGCCGCAAACATACGGTTGTGTGAAAGCGGCACAGGCACGACCCCTGCAGGCAGCACGGCATCGGCACGCCGCGTCCAGGCCAACACCCGCAGCTCGGCACGGGTAACCAGACGCGCAAGTACCGCACGCCCAACGAAGCCCGTACCACCGGTCACCAGAACTTTCCTGCTCGAACTCACCCAGCTCTCCGAAATCCCCAGGGATGCATGACAGCCCCGACAAGGATGCGGATTTTACGCACAGCCAGCCGCGCGTGCTGTGTTTCAGATGGAAATATCGACGGGGTTGCCGATTTACGGCATCCGCGAATGCGCAATACGCCGTCCCCGGATACATGCGCCATCCGCAGGAGCGACCCCTGGCCGCGAACGGAGCCGCGCCGATGGTCGGACACAGGTTCGAGGGCGTGGCTCGCTCCTACACGCGGGGTGCATGCAACATCTGTAGGAGCGGCCCCTGGCCGCGAACGGAGCCGCACCGATGGCCTGGTACAGGTTCGCGGGCGTGGCCCGCTCCTACGCGCGGGGTGCATACAACATCTGCAGGAGCGGCCCCTGGCCGCGAACGGAGCCGCGCCGATGATTGGACATTGGTTCGCGGGAATGGCCCGCTCCTACGCACGGGGTGCATGCAGCATCTGTAGGAGCGGCCCCTGGCCGCGAACGGAGCCGCACCGATGGCCTGGTACAGGTTCGCGGGCGTGGCCCGCTCCTACGCGCGGGGTGCATGCAACATCTGTAGGAGCGGCCCTTGGCCGCGAACGGAACCGCGCCGATGGCCTGGTACAGGTTCGCGGGCGTGGCCCGCTCCTACGCGCGGGGTGCATGCAACATCTGTAGGAGCGGCCCTTGGCCGCGAACGGAACCGCGCCGATGGTCGGACACAGGTTCGCGGGCGTGGCCCGCTCCTACGCGCGGGGGTGCATGCAACATCTGTAGGAGCGGCCCCTGGCCGCGAACGGAGCCGCACAGATGGTCGGGCCATAGTGCCGCGCCTACGTAGAATCGAGACTTACCCTTGGCGGCGCATATATTCCGCAAAGAGGGGGACGGTAAAATTCAGATAGCCGTGATCTGTACTGTAGATCATCCCCTTGGAAATAATATTGGCCCGAGTTGGCCCAAGCGACGACTGGGTTCGTCCCATCGCCTTGGCGATATCAGCCATGGCATAGGGTCCATCACCCAGCTCCGACATCGTCCTCACGAAATGAACTTCTGATTTGGTCAGCCGATCAATACGAACCCTGAAAAAACCCGAATCAAGCAAAGCCAGCGTCTCGGTATAGGATTGGCTCACGTCATCGATGGTGATTTCTGGCCCTTCAGCATTGTTCCAGGCCGTAGACCCCCACTCCTGAAGGAAGAAGGGATAACCACGTGTACGGTCAACGATGATATCGAGCGCCGCCGGATCGATTGAAGCCTCTTCATCCATTATCGGCTTTTTGACAGCTTGACTAGCCGATGGCTGATCGAGCGCTCCGGATACAGGAAAAGCCGCTCGGCATAAGACTTTGCTTCGCCCGCGAGCCGGGCAACTTGCGGAAGACCAGCCCCAACGAGAAGTACCGGAAGACCTTCTTGCGACATGTGATGAATGGCAACAATCAATGCCGAGAGATCCGCCTCGGAAAGGTACTGCACTTCATCTATAAGAAGAATCCACCCTTTACCTGCGGCTTGTGCTGCCCGACCAATTACTTCAAAAAGGTCCGGTAGATCGTATTGCAGGTCTCCGCTATCAGCGAGACCGGGCTCAGGCTCAACCCCTACCTCGACACCGCAATGTCGATCTTGAAGATCGAGGCAAAACCGCGAAGCCCTTGCAGTCCACGGCTGGCGATTTGCTTGGCAGCCTCCACACCCGAGAGCGAGCGCATGACCTTGCGCATTTCGGGATAAAGAAGACGTGCAAGGCTTTCACGTTCCGGAGATTCCACCTTGGAAACCAGGAGACCCTCTTCCTGTGCGATTTTCCCTATTTCATTCAGCAGAACCGTCTTGCCGGTACCCCTCAATCCCAGAAGCATGATTGATCGGGCGCTTCGTCCTTTAATGGCGCGGCCACATGAAATTCTCGCAGCCTCAAGAATTGCATCGCGCCCCGCAAGCTCAGGCGGTCGACTTCCGGCACCAGGTGCAAAGGGATTGCGATAAGGGTCCATATTCAAGCCTCCACTGATCTATAGCGCAATATATGCGTATATAGTGGTTTTCGCTATATTTCACTATATTCCGCCATTCATGTGCATGAGCGACAAAGCGAGACCGTAGGATGCATGCAACATCTGTCGCGGCCCCTGGGGCCGCGAACGGAACCGCACCGATGGTCGGACATTGGTTCGCGGGCGTGGCCCGCTCCTACACGCGGGGTGCATGCAACATCTGCAGGAGCGGCCCCTGGCCGCGAACGGAACCGCGCCGATGACTGGGCACAGGTTCGCGGGCATGGCCCGCGCCTACGCACGGGGTGCATGCAACATCTGTAGGAGCGGCCCCTGGCCGCGAACGGAGCCGCACCGATGACTGGGCACAGGTTCGCGGGCGTGGCCCGCTCCTACACGCGGGGTGCATGCAACATCTGTAGGAGCGGCCCCTGGCCGCGAACGGAACCGCGCCGATGGCCTGGGCACAGGTTCGCGGGCGTGGCCCGCTCCTATGCGCGGAGTGTATGCGACATCTGTAGGAGCGGCCCCTGGCCGCGAACCGAACCGCGCCGATGGCCTGGACACAAGCTCGCGGGCGTGGCCCGCTCCTACACGCGGAGTGCATGCAACATCTGTAGGAGCGGCCCCTGGCCGCGAACGGAACCGCGCCGATGGCCTGGACACAAGCTCGCGTGCGTGGCCCGCTCCTACGGGATTAGCGGCATCCGTAATGAACGGGGCCTCAGGCCATGCGGGCTTCTTTCAGCTGATTGAAATTCCATTCGAGCGCCGCCAGCGCCTCGATCAGATCCAGATGAGCCTGCTCATTGACCAGCATTCCGTGCCGTACCGTCAGAATTCGACCTTCGACGGCAAGCCTGACGGGATCGCGCCCCACCAGCGAACCACCGGCAGCCAGCAGGCTATCGATATGCTCGCGTAGCGCATGATACTGGCGCCGATCCTCTGAAGCCGACATGGCAACCCCCCAAAAAAGAAGGCGATTTTGGCGGGAATCAGAATCGTTGTACAGCAAAAAGTGATGGCAATATGCCAACAACAAGACGTAACAGATCCAGCAGCCGCCTGTAAATCTGTAGGAGCGGCCCATGGCCGCGAATGAAACTGCACCGATGGTCGGGCACAGGTTCGCGGGCAGGGCCGGCTCCTACGGGCGGCTATCTTCAACTACGTCCGTAACGATCCTCGAAACGCACGATATCGTCCTCGCCCAGATAGGCGCCCGACTGCACCTCAATCAGCTCCAGCGGCATCTTGCCGGGGTTGGAGAGCGAGTGCTTGACCCCCAGCGGAATATAGGTGGACTGGTTTTCCGTAAGGACCATCTCCTTGTCGCCACAGATCACCTTGGCCGTGCCCGATACCACGATCCAGTGCTCGGCCCGGTGGTAGTGCATCTGCAATGACAGGCATTCACCCGGCAACACGGTGATGCGCTTGACCTGATAGCGTTCGCCGCGATCCACCGTGTCGTAATGGCCCCAGGGGCGGCTTACCAACGGATGGCTGACGAACTCCTCACGCTGCTCGGCCTGCAACTGCTGAACCACCTGCTTGACCTGCTGACACTGGTCGCGATGGGCCACCAGCACGGCATCCTTGGTTTCGACGACCACCAGATCCTCGACGCCCACGGTCGCCACCAGCCGATGATGCGACTGCACCAGCGTGTTGCGCGTATCGAACGACAGCACATCGCCCTGCAGGCCATTGCCATCGGCATCGCGCTCGCTGACATCCCAGATCGCCGCCCAACTGCCCAGATCGTTCCAGCCGGCATCCAGCGGCACCACCACACCGGCATTGGTGTGCTCCATCACCGCATAGTCCACCGACTCGTCATCGCAACGGGCGAACTGCTCGGACGGAATATGCAGGAAGTGACTGTCTTCTTCCGCCCCGGCGAGCGCGTCGCGGCAGGCAGCGAGGATGTCGGGGCGAAAGCGCTCCAGCTCCGCCAGAAAGCGCGAAGCGCGGAACATGAACATGCCGCTGTTCCAGAGATAATTGCCCGCAGCCAGATACTCCTGGGCGCGCTCGACCGAGGGTTTTTCCTTGAACCCGGCAATGGCAAAGCCCCCGGTTCCCAGCGTATCGCCGCACTGTATATAGCCGAACCCGGTTTCCGCCTGGGTCGGGGTGATGCCGAAGGTCACCAGACGTCCGTCGCGGGCCTGAGCCTCGGCGACCCGTATCGCTTCGCGGAACGCATCTTCATCACGGATGTAATGATCAGCCGCCAGCACCAGCAGCACTGGATCATCGCCCTCGCGACTGGCATCCAGCGCCGCCAGCGCAATGGCCGGAGCGGTATTGCGCGCCATGGGTTCGAGGATGATGCGCCGGCTCGCGCGCTTGGCCAGACGCAACTGCTCGGCTACGACGAAACGATGCTGTTCATTGCTCACCACCAGCGGTGATGCGTGTTCCAACCCGTCCAGCCTGGCCAGCGTACGCTGGAACATGGTCCCTTTCGCCTGGCCGTCGAGCTCCAGAAACTGCTTGGGGAAACGCTGGCGCGACAACGGCCAGAGGCGCGAGCCGCTACCGCCGGCGAGGATTACGGGCGTAAACATAAAAACTCCGAGAAGCCATCAATGGCAAAGCTCGTCATTATCGAATCGACCCCGCGATGATGCAACGTTGCCTGTTTGCTTTGTAGGAACGGGCCCTGCCCGTGAATGATACGCACCAGGGTGTGGGCTTTATTCGCGGGCATGGCCCGCTCCTACGCGCGGGGTGCAACATTCGCGGGATCAACACCTGCAGGGGCGGCCCCTGGCCGCGAACGGAACCGCGCCAATGAACGGGTATGGGTTCGCGGGCACGGCCCGCTCCTACGAGGTGTGTTGCAGGTCACCTCCGGCTCGCATGCCCCCTGCACGCTCTGTAAACTAGCCGCCCGCGTTCGAGGGCCAGAGAGAAGATCATGCACCGCACGTTAATTACAGGCGCCAACGGTTTCGTTGGACGGCAGCTCTGCAGAACGCTCCAGCACTCCGGGCAGCATGTCATTGCCGTATCGTCGCAGGCGGACCAGCCCGTCCCCTTTGCCAGCGAAACGCTCAGTTGTGACATTCGCGACGCCGAAAGCGTTGCGCAGATCATCCGTGACACCTCTCCGACTCGAATCGTGCATCTGGCGGCGATCACGCATATTCCGAAGAGTTTCGAGGCTCCACAACTCACCTGGCAAACCAACGTGATGGGCAGCATCAACGTACTGGAAGCCATGCGCAAATTCGCGCCGGAGTGCTTCATTCTGTTCGTCAGCTCAGCAGACGTTTACGGCGCAGCTTTCAAGCAGAACATCCCGCTCGACGAGGATGTTCCCTGCCTGCCGCAGAACCCCTATGCCGCAAGCAAGCTCGCCGCCGAGACGGCGTTCAACGAGTATTTCCGCCGTGGAACACGTGGAGTGGTGGCACGACCGTTCAACCATATCGGCGCGCAACAATCGCCTGACTTCGTGACGGCCTCGTTCGCTCGCCAGATCGCCCTGATCGAGGCAGGCAAGCAGGAGCCGGTGCTGAAAGTCGGCGACCTGCAAGCCAGCCGCGACTTTCTCGATGTGGCTGACGTCTGCCGGGCATACGAACTGCTGCTGGCACGTGCCGACAGCGCCGGCGAGCATCAGCGCTGCTTCAATATCTCTTCGGGTCAAACCCACCAGATCGCCCAGGTGCTGGAGATGATGCTGCAAATGAGCAGCGCCACGATCAGGATCGAACAGGACCCGGCGCGGATGCGCCCCTCGGACATCCCATACGCGGCTGGGGATAGCCAGCGCCTGCGCCAGGCCCTTGGCTGGAAGCCCTCTATAGGATTACCGGAAACCCTGAAGGAGCTGCTCGACTACTGGCGAGCCGAGACAGCCGCAGGCCGATGACGCCTACAAATGTTGTGGTGCATCCCATGCAATGTAGGAGCAGGCCATGCCCGCGAACCCATGCCCAACTCCGCGTGGTTTCATTCGCGGCCAGGGGCCGCTCCTACAGCGGTGCAATGCCCCAACCCCGTAGGAGCGGGCCATGCCCGCGAACCCATGCCCAACTCCGCGTGGTTTCATTCGCGGCCAGGGGTCGCTCCTACAGCGGTGCCATGCCCAAACCCCGTAGGAGCGGGCCATGCCCGCGACCCCATGCCCAACTCCGCGTGGTTTCATTCGCGGCCAGGGGCCGCTCCTACAGCGGTGCCATGCCCCAACCCCGTAGGAGCGGGCCATGCCCGCGAACCCATGCCCAACTCCGCGTGGTTTCATTCGCGGCCAGGGGCCGCTCCTACAGCGGTGCAATGCCCCAACCCCGTAGGAACGGGCCATGCCCGCGAACCAGGCCCAGCACCTGCGTGGTTTCATTCGCGGCCAGGGGCCGCTCCTACAGCGGTGC
>NZ_JAAMQZ010000058.1 GCF_013522825.1 Stutzerimonas stutzeri | reverse complement strand
GGGGGCAGTGCGCCCCATACGCGGGAATTGAATAAAAAACGATCAATTTTTAGCGGTGGAAGGCAGGTTGTTGATACACCGAGGCTTCACCGGCCACGCCTGCCGGCCTCATGAGAAATCCGGGCTAACCGCTGATACTCGGTTATATCAGGCGCTTGAGCCATTCTTGCAGCGGCAGCATTCTGCTCGTTCTGAGTCAGAGCTTCTTAGCCGAATGGGGGCACATATTGCCAGCGGTCTGGGCAGTGGCGGGGTAAGCATTGAGCTCGTTGCCAGTGGCATGAATATGGGTGTACGTACCTTGCAGCGCCGACTCTCCGAGCAGGGGCTGGACTTTACCCAAGTCGTTGAAGATGTGCGTCGCTCTTTGGCCGAAGAGTACATAGCGAGATCTGATTACAGTTTCACCAATATCGCCTTGTTGCTCGGGTATTCAGAGGCCAGTTCTTTTAGTCGTGCTTTTCGCCGGTGGAATCAACTCACTCCTCTGGAGTATCGCCGTCGTGCCCGCTCTTGATTGCCTGTCGTGGCCACCATGTTTAGTGGGGGCATGATGCGACAAGTGCATTTTCTCAATCATTGATGATTTGATTTTCTAAAATTCTTCTAGGGGGGGGTTAAAAGTAACCTGCTTCCTTGGTCTGATGTTTCGTGCCTAGGCGTTGAATTCCCTTATTGGCTTATTGATCGAGTTCTTGCCTGCGGCTCTTTTAATTCGTCAGCACAGGACTATTGATCCTGGTTTGGGTTGTGTCAGTTGGCGTCAGTTGTCAAGGATGTGTCACGAGCAGGCAAGCGCTGGTCTTTATTTCTTTATATTGTTGTTGTCAGTGGGTTGCCTGATTGATCGCTTAGCCTGTCCTTAGCTGCCTCCGGCGTGGTTGGGGTGCTTGCTTGATGGTGGCCTTGTTTTCACCCTTATGGGTTGTGGTCAAGCAGGTGGCATTTACTGTGTACGGCCTGTTGTTTATTTCGAGGCTTGCGTAAATGCTGACAGGCAAGCGCGACAAGACTATCGGGTGAAAACTAAATATATTCGGTGAAGAACTCCGCCGTAGCTTGCCCTGAAGTTATTACCTGCCTGGCTTGTCGGAGGCGTGTAAAAGCGGACCTGTCGCTCACCCAGTTACTCCAATAATCGATTGCCCTACTTACTTCGTAAGCGTGGAGACCCCATGAGCAACCAACATCACGATATATTGATCATCGGTGCGGGCCTGTCGGGCATAGGTACGGCGTGCCATTTCACCAAGGAGTTTCCGGAGAAATCCCTGGCAATCTTGGAGCGCCGTGAGCGCATTGGTGGCACATGGGATCTCTTCCGCTATCCGGGTATTCGCTCGGATTCGGACATGCTCAGCTTTAGCTACAAGTTTCGACCGTGGAGCAAGCGCAAGGTATTGGCCGATGGTCCTGAAATCCGTCAATACATCGAAGACACCGCGACGGAATATGGCATTACCAAAAAGATCCAGTATGGGATCAAAATCATCAGTGCAGACTGGTCCAGCCAGCAGCGGCTGTGGAACCTGACAGCCCTGCACGAGTCGAGCGGTGAAATCCGGCACTACAGCTGCAAGTTCCTCGTGTGCTGTACCGGTTACTACAATCACGACGATGGCTTCCTTCCCAAGTTCCCCGGTGAAGAGAACTTCAAAGGTACTCGGGTGCATCCGCAGCACTGGCCTGACGACTTGGACTACCGGGGCAAGCACGTGGTGGTGATCGGCAGTGGTGCAACGGCGGCCACCCTGATCCCGGCCATGGCAGGCCGGGTTGGACATATCACCATGCTGCAGCGCTCTCCGTCGTATATCTATTCACTGCCATCGGACGACAAGCTGACTGCCGCATTGTCATGCATCATGCCGGCAAGCTGGGCGAGGCGTCTCGGTCGTACGCGCAATATCTTGCTTTACCGGGGCGTCTATCTGGCGTGCCGACGCTGGCCGAAGCTGATGCGCGCGTTTTTGCTCTCCCATGTCCGCAAGAATGTCGGCCCGGATGTTGACATGCGCCATTTCACTCCCAAGTACATGCCTTGGGACGAGCGACTCTGCGCTGTACCCAATGGCGATCTGTTCAAGACGGTGCGCAGTGGCAAGGCCTCGGTTGAAACCGACCACATCGAGCGCTTTACCGAGAACGGCATTTTGCTGAAGTCCGGCAAGGAACTGCAGGCCGACATCATCATTGCGGCGACCGGCCTCAAGCTGCAGATGCTGGGCGGCATGTCCATGTCCATCGATGGCAAGGCCTGTCCGGTCGGCGAACGGATGACCTACAAAGGCGTGCTGCTAGAGAACGTGCCCAACTTCGCCTGGATCATCGGTTACACCAATATCTCCTGGACGCTGAAGTCCACCATTGCTGCCGAGTATCTGTGCCGCCTGCTCAAACATATGGAGACGTACAACCTTGAAGTCGTGACGCCATTCGACAATGAAGATAACGCCACCAATCAAGGCATCCTGGGCTTGAGCTCCGGATATATCCAACGTGACCAGCACTTGCTGCCGCGCCAGGGCAAGGCCTACCCCTGGAAAGTGCTTCACCATTACGGGCGCGACAAGAAGATACTCCTGCGCCACCCCGTCGAAGACAGCCGTCTGGAGTTTCTTTCCACCAGGCGAGACGCATACAACGCGCAAGTTTCGCGAGTCGCCGGTTAGAAAACCGGCGATTGCCGCCAGGCCATTAACTGCCAGCCCGAAACGGGGCACGCCTGGTCAATCAGTACCCAAGAAAATAAAAAAGCGAGAACACTATGCACGGTCAAATGATGACGCTGCCGCTGATCGTCTCTTCCTTGCTGGAACATGCCGAGCGCTATCATGGCGATACCGAGATCGTTTCCCGCACGGACGAAGGTACCCTGCACCGCTACACCTATGCCGACGCGCACCTGCGTGCGAAGAAAGCCGCGAATGCCCTGACCAAGCTCGGTATTCAACCCGGTGATCGAATTGGCACCTTGGCGTGGAATGGTTATCGCCATTTCGAGCTGTACTACGCGATCTCCGGTATGGGGGCCATTACCCATACCATCAATCCCCGTCTTTTTCCTGAGCAGATCGGCTGGATAGTGAACGACGCCGAGGACTGCATCGTCTGCTTCGACCTGAGCTTCGCCGCGCTGGTCGAGTCCATCGCGGCGCACTGCCCGAACGTCAAGCACTGGGTCGCCCTTAGCGAGCGGGCGCTGATGCCGACCCTGAATATCCCCAACTTGCTGTGCTACGAGGAGTTGCTGGCCGAAGAGTGCGCGGATTTCGCCTGGCCACAGCTCGATGAGCGCTCGGCGGCAGCCCTGTGCTACACCTCGGGAACCACGGGCAACCCCAAGGGTGTGCTCTACTCGCACCGTTCGACCCTGTTGCACGCCATCTCCAGTGCGCTGCCGGACGCACTGGCTCTCTCCAGCCGCGACGTGATCGCCCCCGTGGTACCCATGTTTCACGTCAACGCCTGGGGCCTTCCATACTCGGCGCCCCTGGCCGGCGCCAAACTGGTGTTTCCCGGGGCCGCCCTGGACGGCGAGAGCGTCTTCGAACTGTTCGAGAGCGAGGGCGTCACCTGCTCCGCCGGCGTTCCCACCGTGTGGCTCAGCCTGCTGCAGCACATGCAGCAAAAGGGCAGGGCACTGTCGAGTGTCAAGCGCATGGTCGTCGGTGGCGCGGCTTGCCCGCCGGCCCTGATGAAGAGCTTCGAGAACGAGTTCGGCATCAAGATTCAGCACGCCTGGGGCATGACGGAAATGTCGCCGATCGGCACGATCAATGCCCCCAAGGCCTCGCAGCTCAAGCTGGACGAGCAGCAGCGCTTTGCCATCGAGGTCAAGCAGGGCCGGCCTCCCTTCGGCATTGACCTGAAGATAGTCGACGAGGAGGGCAATGCCTTGCCGCGCGACGGCAAGACCTCGGGTGCGCTGATGGTGCGTGGCCATTGGGTTCTTGACCAGTACTTCCGCAACAGCGACAGCCCGCTGTTGGACGGTTGGTTCCCGACAGGCGACGTGGCCACCCTGGACCGCGACGGCTTCATGCAGATCACCGACCGTGCCAAGGACGTAATCAAGTCCGGTGGCGAGTGGATCAGCTCCATCGAGTTGGAAAACATCGCCATGGGCCATCCGGCTGTCTCCGAGGCTGCGGCTGTGGGCATCGCCCATCCGAAATGGGATGAGCGGCCTTTGCTGGTGGTTGTGAGAAAGGCGGGGCAGGGCGTGAGCCGCGAAGAGATCCTGGCCCAGTATCAGGGCAAGGTCGCCAAGTTCTGCATTCCTGATGACGTGGTGTTCGTCGAGGAAATTCCCCATACCGCTACCGGCAAGATCAGCAAGCTGCAGTTGCGTGAGCAACTGCGCGAGTACCGCTGGCCCAGCGCCGACCGCGCAAGCGCCTGAGGTGACCCATGAGCAAACGCCAGTACGCGAACACCTTCACTCAGGTTATCCATCCCGGTCAGGGGCGCTGGAAGAGCGAGGCGCTCAATCTGCTGCTGCGTCTCACGGTCAAGTCCAGGCTTGGCTTGCACATCGACATTCCCAAGCTGCGTAAACAATTCAGCCAGCTCAATCGCCAGGCTTCCCCCTCGCTCCTGGCCAGCGTGCAACGACAGAGCGTCGACTGCGATGGTGTGGCCGCCCAGTGGCTGTCGCCTGTAGGCCATCGGCCGGAGCGGGTGCTGCTATATATCCACGGCGGCGCATTCGTGGCCTATACCCCCGATGTGTATGCCGCCATGGTGGCGTCCTGGTGCCAGAACCTGAAAACCCGCGCGCTGCTGGTGGACTACAGCCTGGCCCCGGAACATCCATACCCCACTGCGCTGGAGGAATGCCTGGCTGCCTATCGCTGGCTGCTGGGCCAAGGGTTCGAGGCCAGGGACATCGTCATCGCCGGTGACTCCGCTGGCGGCAATCTGGTCCTGGCCACGCTGCAACGCCTCAAGGCCGACCAGCAGCCGTTGCCGAGCTGTGCGGTGCTGCTTTCCCCCTTTCTGGACCTCACCCTAAGCGGCGAAAGTGCACGCAGCAACGCTCCTCACGACCCGATCTTCACGCTGCCCTTCGCCGTCGGCGTGCGGGATTTCTACGCGCCCCCCGAGATCTACTCGCACGCCTCGGTATCGCCACTGCTCGGCGATTTCGCGGGCCTGCCGCCCTTATTGTTCCAGGTGGGCAGCACGGAAATGCTGCTGGACGACTCGGTGCGCGCCGCGGCCAGGGCTGATGCCGCCGGCGTGCCGGTGCAGCTGGAGATATGGCAGCGCATGGCGCATGTGTTCCAGCTGATTCCGGCACTGCCGCAGACCCGGGAAGCGGAGCAGCGTATCCGCGCCTTCATCCATCGATACACGGATTGGGGTGGCTAGTACGCCGCAAGTCCTGCCCCGACACCTACCCTGACCGCTCACTTCCAGCCTCCTATTCGAGAGCCGCAAAAATGGAATTCGACTACATCATCGTCGGTGCCGGCTCTGCCGGTTGCGTTCTGGCGAACCGCCTGAGTGCCGATCCGAGTACCCGCGTGTGCCTGCTGGAAGCCGGCCCGGAAGACACATCGCCGCTTATCCACACGCCGCTTGGCGTGGCCGCCATCGTGCCGACCCGCCACGTCAACTGGGCTTTCCATACCGTGCCACAGCCGGGGTTGAGCGGGCGCCTCGGCTATCAGCCCCGCGGCAAGGTGCTCGGTGGCAGCAGCTCGATCAACGGCATGATCTATATCCGTGGCCACCAGAGCGACTTCGATGATTGGCAGGCACTGGGCAACGACGGCTGGTCCTTCGCCGATGTGCTGCCCCATTTCCGCAAGAGCGAGCGGTACCACAAAGGCAGCAACGAATATCACGGTGGCGATGGCGAGCTGCGCGTCAACCCTGCCCATCGCCACAGCGTTACCGAGGCCTTTGTCGAAGCGGCGATGCAGGCGGGTCACCGCTATAACTCAGACTTCAACGGCGCCCAGCAGGAGGGCATCGGCTATTACGATGTCACCATCCATGACGGTCGTCGTTGGAGCACGGCCACGGCCTTCCTCAAGCCGGTGCGAGAGCGCAGCAACCTCACCGTGCTGACCGGCGCCCACGCCGAGCGCGTGCTGCTCGACGGCAAGCAGGCCGTTGGCGTGCAGGTCCTAGTCAAAGGCGAGCGCCAGCAGTTGAAAGCCCGCAAGGAAGTCCTGCTGGCCGCTGGGGCCTTCGGCAGCCCGCACCTGCTGATGCTGTCCGGCATAGGTCCGGAAGCCGAACTGAAACCCCAGGGTATCGCCGTTCGGCACGAGCTGCCGGGTGTCGGCCAGAACCTGCAGGATCACCCGGATGCGGTGCTCTGCTACAAGAGCCGCGACACGTCCCTGCTCGGCATATCGCTCGGCGGCAGCCTGAAGATGAGTAAGGCCCTGGTCGATTACCTGCGCCACCGGCGCGGCCCACTGGGTAGCAACTGCGCCGAGTCCGGCGGTTTCCTCAAGACCGACGTGAGCCTGGCGCGCCCGGATATCCAGCTGCACGCGGTGATCGGCACGGTAGACGACCATAACCGCAAACTGCACTGGGGTCATGGCTTCAGCTGCCATGTGTGCGTGCTGAGGCCGAAAAGCATTGGCAGTGTCGGCCTGTCCTCCGCCAACCCAAGTACGGCGCCGCGTATTGACCCAAACTTTCTCGGTTACGACGACGATGTACAGACCCTGCTCAAGGGCTATCGCATGACCCGCGAGATCATCGGCCAGGCGCCGATGGCGCGCTTCGGTCTGCGCGACCTCTACAGCAAGGACCTGCACAGCGACGAGCAATTGATCGACCTGTTGCGCCAGCGCACCGATTCCATCTACCACCCAGTCGGCACCTGCAAGATGGGCCAGGATGAGATGGCCGTAGTCGACAGCCAGTTGCGCGTCCATGGAGTCGAAGGGCTGCGCGTGATCGATGCGTCGATCATGCCGACCCTGGTCGGCGGCAATACCAACGCCGCCTCCATCATGATTGCTGAGCGCGGCGCCGAGTGGGTCGCCATGGCGAGTGAACAGCAGCACGGACGTGACCCTGGCGTGGCCGCCATGCGCCTGCACGAGTACCAAGTCAGCGCGGGCCAGCCCGTCTAGGCAAGGACTTCCGACGGCCTGCATTGAACCGGCTAAGTGCTGGTGACAATGGTGGCTGCGTCACGCAGCGCAAGGCTGAGCGATGCAGCCACTCATGCCCACTCTGCATCAAAAAAAGACGCCCCGAAGGGCGCCACAAGGAGCAGAGATGGCAGTCAGCGCAGCAGCAGCCGCAGCAGCCCCTGGGTCAGCCGGCCATAGGGCGGCTTGAGCAGGAAGCTGCCGTTGAAGCGCGCCTGGTAGAAGACCGGCCGCATCTTGCTGAAGGTCTGGAAGCCTTCTTCCGCGTGATAGTGACCCAGCCCGGAATTGCCGACCCCGCCGAATGGTAGGTTCTCCTGCAGCACATGCAGCATCACGCTGTTGACCGAGACGCCACCGGAAAGCGTCTGGCGCAGCACTTGCTGGACTCGCCCCGGTTCCTCGTCGAACAGGTACAGCGCCAGGGGCCGTTCATGGGCGTTGATGTAGTCCACGGCCTCTTCCAGTTGCTGGTAGATGAGCACCGGCAATAAGGGGCCGAAGATCTCCTCCTGCATGATCTGCATGTCGTCGCGCACGTTGAACAGCAGATGCGGTGCCAGCTTGCCGGCCCGGCGGGCCTCCTCGGCATCGGCCAACGCCACTACCAAGGCGCCCTTGTCGCGGGCGTCGGCCAGCAGGGCCTCGACCCGTGCCAACTGGCGGGCGTTGATCATGCAGCTGTAGTCCGGGTTGGCCCCCAGCGGCTGCGGGTAGTTGCGGGCTACGGCAGCCATGGCGTGTTCGATGAATTCGGTTTCGCTGCCTGCGGGCAGGAACAGGTAGTCGGGCGCCACGCAGGTCTGCCCGGAGTTCAGGCACTTGCCCCAGAGGATCGTCTCGGCGGCTCGCTGCAGGGAATAGCCCGGCGCCACCAGGGTCGGCGACTTGCCGCCCAGCTCCAGGGTCACCGGCGTCAGGTTCTCGCTGCAATTGCGCATGATCTGCCGGCCGATCGCCGGCGAGCCGGTGAAGATCAGGTGATCGAAAGGCAGGCGTGAGAACTGGTCATTGATCCCAGGCCCGGGCTGGATCACCGCTACCAGGTCTTGGTTGAAACGCTGGCCAAGCAGGCGCGCCAGCAACTCCCCATAGTGGCTGGAGTCGCTGGCGATCTTGATCATGGCACGGTTGCCGGCGGCCAGGGCGCCGCACAGCGGCCCCAGCGTCAGGTAAAGCGGATAGTTCCAGGGCGCAGCAATACCAATCACTCCGAGCGGCTGTGCGAGCAGCGCCGCGCGCCCGGGCTGGAACCAGATCCCGACGCCACGCTGTTGTGGCTTCATCCAGCGCCTCAGGTACTTGAGCGCGTGATTGATTTCGCTGACCAGGCCAAAGATGTCCAACAGCTTGCTCTCGTGCACGGAACGGTGGCCGAAATCGGCCGATATGGCGGCGGCAATCCCATCGGCGTTATCCAGTACCAGCGCCTTGAGAGCCAATAGGTTGGCGCGGCGCACCTGATAGGACGGATAGCGTTCAGCTGCGAAGGCCGCGCGCTGCCTGGCGAAGAGCTGGCGCATCTGTTCGACGGCCGGCCCGACTTGCTCGATCGACATGGGGAGAAACTCCGAGGATTGCGAGAGTGACAGCCAGGCTCCAGGGGGCGGAGCCTGGCAGGTGAGTCAGCGAGGTTCGTATCAGGGCAGGGCGAAAAGCACCTTCACCTTGTCGTCGATGACGCCCTTGTCGACATAGCCGATGGCATTCACCTCGCTGCCCACTATCGCCACCACCGAGGCGTCATCGGCGGCGCTTTGCAGCGGTTGGCCCTTGCCGGTGAATATCAGTCCGGACCAATACGACTTGAGCTGCGTTTCGTTCTTGTTGGTGACTACGCTGTAGAACTTCTCCTTGGTCGGGTTCCAGCCTTTCTGGTCGATGCCCTTGAGGCTGTTGTTCTTGCCCAGGAAGATGTTCGACACCTCGGCCTGGCTGGGCGCGGCGCTGGCTTCGGCGTTGACGATCACCACAACCTCTGCTTGGGTGAGGGTGGCTGCCGTCGCCAGGACGGCGGCGATGATTGCGCTGATGAGTGGGTTCATCTGTTCACTCCTTAGAACACGAAGTCGACGCCGACGCTGACGATGTCGCCGTCGTAGTTGCGTGAGGGCACGCCAGCCGCACCGTTGCTGGCCGCGAAGACTGCGTGGTCGAAGGTTTCCTGGGCGCTTTCCACAAAGGTGCCGCGATAGCCGTTGCCGCGGGTGTCGACCCGCTTGTATTCGCCCTTGAGGACGACGGTCGGCGCCAGGTTGTAGTTCGCACCATAGGTCCAAGAGCTCTGGCGGCCGTTGTCTTCGTCGAGCTGGGCGTAGGTGAGGTGCACCAGCAGATCGCCGAAGCGCCGGCCGGCCATGAGGTAGAAGGCATCGATGTTGCCTTGCTGGTCGCCTTCGGTGTTATTGCGGGTCCACTCATTGGACGACAGCCAGGTACCGTCGTCGTACTGGTAGCCGATGGAGGTGAAGCGGCCCTTGGGTCGGTCCAGGCTCAGGAAGTCGATGTTCGCGGGTACACCGCCGGGTGCAATGACCGACGCGCTCAGGTCGGTATCGATATCCGCTTCGGCGTAGCCCAGGCGCAGGGTGCCGAAGTCGTTGGTTGCCAGGCTGACGTTGGCGGCGAAGATCTTCTTGTAGTCGATGTCGTGCAGTTCATCCATGGCGAACAGGTTGCGCTTGAGCGCCTGGCCACCCGCCAATTGGAAAGCTAAAGAGCCGATGTCGACAGGCAGGCTGTAGAGAATGTCGCCGCCTTCGTAGTTGCTCAACTGGACCTGGCTGTAGACCTCATCCGGTAGGCGCAGCCAGGGCTGGGCGAAGCCGACATCGAGGGTTTCCGAGTACATGTAGATCGGTGTGCGCAGGCGGCCGGCACGTAAGGTCAGGCCATCGGCTGCGGCCCAGGAGAGGTAGGACCATTCCAGGTTGCCCTTCCAGCTGTCCTGCTCCGGCTTGAGGGTGGCCTGCACTGTCAGGCCCAGCCTGTCGGTGAGCCCGTACTGGATCTGGCCGCCCAGCTTGGACAACTGGTCGCCGCGCCAGCTATCGGTGGTTTGGCCGTTGATGCCGAAGCTGCGTCCGTCATCCTCGCCACCCAGGTGGGTGATGCCGGCGGTGCCGAAGCCGTTGAATCGATATTCGCCTTGTTCCAGGGCCATGGCCGGAATACTCGCGAGAAGACTGGCGAGACCGAGTGCTCTGATGCTTTGCATGCGTCTACTGCTCTTGTGGTTGGGAAGGGTCAGATGCGGAACTGGGCGGTGGCGCTGCGCAGCTGGTCCCCGGTGCTGACCAGCTGTTCGCCGAGGCGCGCGGTGGCGTCGGCGCCTTGCGTCGTGGCCTGGGTGTCCTGCTGCAGCATCTCGGTGTCCTGCTGGATCGAACGGGAAAGGCCGATCTGCTCCTGGGTGAAAAGGGCGATCCCGGCGTTCAATTCATCGATCTGGCGCACGGCCCGGGCGATCGCCTCGAGGGTCTGGGTGGCCTGCTCGGAGCGTTCGATGCTGGCCCTGGCCTTGGCGCCATTCAGGGTCATGGCGTGCAACACGTCGTTGGCGCTGCTTTGCAGGCGCTGGATGATGCTCTGGATCTCCGCGGTGGAGGCGGCGGTCTTCTGCGCCAGGTTGCGCACTTCGTCGGCCACCACGGCGAAGCCGCGACCCTGCTCGCCGGCCCGCGCGGCTTCGATGGCGGCGTTGAGGGCGAGCAGGTTGGTCTGTTCGGCGATGCTGCGGATGACCGTCAGCACGGAACCGACTTGCTGGGTCTCTTCCTCCAGCTGTTGCATGGCCTGCACCGAGCTGAGCACGCTACTGCCCAGGTCGTCGATGCCGGAGGACAGGCTGTCGATGTTCTGCCGCGCCTCGTCGGCTTGGCGGGTGGCGGCGCTGGCCTCTTCCGAAGCCTGGCGCGAGCGTTGCGCCACTTCTTGGATGCTGCTGCTCATGGTGTCGATGTCGCGGCTGATCGATTCCGTACGCTCCTGCTGGGAGTGCGCGCTCTGTTCCGCGCCCCGGGTCAAACGATGCAGGTCGCGGGACATCTGCTCGAGGGGGCCGGCCGTTGAGATGACCTGGCGGATGGTGCCCTGCAGCCTGTCGAGCAGGCCGTTGAACAGGCCGATCATCTCGCCGATCTCGTCTTCGGACTGGACATTGACATGACGAGTCAGGTCGCCTTCGCCGCTGGCAATAGCCCTGAGCGAGGTGATAACGCCCCGGATGTTGTTCATGACCTGGCGGATCACCAGCACCGAACCGAGGCTGACCACCAACAGCAGGATGCCGCTGAGCAGATAGCCGGCTTGGGTGGTGGTGGCGTTGTCGCTCCTGACCTGCATCAGGCTGCTCTGGAAGTCGGCGTAGGCATGGCTGCGCAAACGCTCGCCGGCATCGCGTGCTTGCTGGAGGTCACTGGCCATGCGATCGAGACTCGGCCGCAGATCCTCGAAGGCGGCGCCCTCGAGCAGTTGCTCCGAGGAGGCGAAGGCATTGTCGGCGTAGCGCCGGATGGCCGCCGACCAAGCCTGCAGCTCCTGCGCCCTGTCGCTTCGCACGTCCGTCAGCGACTCCAGATCACTCAGGCTGGCGCTAACGCCAGCCAGGACCTTGCGTGCCTCCTCCAGGGTCTCCCGCTCGCCGGCAGCGACTGCGCTGTTGAACAGGCCGGGAATGCGCGAGAACTGGAAGATCGCCTTGTCAGCGGTTTCCAGCGTCGGGTAGCTCTGCTGCTCGAGGATCACCAAGCGAGTGTCGTTGCCCTCCAGCTGCAGCGCCGTGTAAGCCACGAACAGCACCAGGCCAATCAGTGCCACTGCAGGGGGCAGGGATAGTTTCAGGGTCAGCGATAGGGCTTTGAACATGGATTCAGTTCCTCTTGATGGAACGAACGCTCGGGTGGTGCAGGGGCCGGCGATGTCCAGACCATGCACCTGAGTGCTCAGAGGCTGCCCACCAGGTGGCCACCATCGACGGCCAGCACGGCGCCGGACATGTAGGCTCCGGCGTCGCTGGCCAGCAGCAGGAAGGGTCCGTCCAGTTCCTCGAGCCGGCCCAGGCGGCGCATGGGCACGGCGCCGCGGATATAGTCCCGGCCCTGGTCGCTGTTGAAGTAGGTGTCGTTCATCTCTGTCTTGAAGTAGCCCGGTGCGATGGCATTGACGCGGATGTGATAGCGCGCCAGCTCCAGTGCCAGCGATTTGGTCAACTGCACCACGCCGGCCTTGGCTGCGCAGTAGTGGCTGTAGCCGGTACCGACGCGTAGGCCGAGGATCGAGGCGATATTGACGATGCTGCCGCCACGTCTGGTCTTGGCCAAGCGCTGGGCAGCCACCTGAGCGATGCGCCAGACACCGTCGAGGTTGGTCGAGAGCATGGTGCGCCAGTCCTCCTCGCTGATCTCCAGCGGGCGTTGGCCGCTACCGATGCCGGCGTTGTTGAGCACCACGTCAATCACGCCGAAATGCGCCTCGGCAGCATCAAAGGCTGCCTCGACGCTGGCCCTGTCGGTGACGTCGAGAGCCACGGCGAACGCTTGGCCCCCCTCCCAGGCGATGTCCTTGGCGACTTGCTCGAGCCGCTCGACGCGGCGGGCGGCGAGTACCACTCTTGCGCCGGCGAGGCCTGCCACGCGGGCCAGGTGTGCGCCGATGCCACTGGAGGCACCGGTGACCAGCACGGTGCGGCCGGCCAGGGAGAACTGTTCAGCGAATTCGGCTTTCATCAGAACACCTCGAACAGGCCGGCAGCGCCCATGCCGCCGCCGACGCACATGGTCACCACGACGAACTTCACGCCACGGCGCTTACCTTCCAGCAGGGCGTGGCCGACCATGCGCGCGCCACTCATGCCGTAGGGGTGGCCGATGGCGATGGCGCCGCCGTTTACGTTGTAGCGGTCGTTGTCGATGCCCAGCTTGTCGCGGCAGTAGATGGCCTGGCAGGCGAAGGCTTCGTTGAGTTCCCACAGGCCGATGTCGTCGATCTTCAGGCCGTGCTGCTTGAGCAGTTTGGGCACCGCGAGCACCGGGCCGATGCCCATTTCTTCCGGGGCCAGGCCGGCGACGGCGATGCCGCGATAGGCGCCCAGCGGTTCCAGATTACGTTGTTCGGCCAGGCGGCCGTCCATCAGCACGCAGGCGCTGGCGCCGTCGGACAGCTGGCTGGCGTTGCCGGCGGTGATGCAGCCGTCTTCGACGACCGGCTTGAGCCGGGTCAGGTCGTCGAGCACGGTCTGCGCCCGGTTGCCTTCGTCGAGACGCAGGGTGACCTCCTCGAAGCTGACCGCGCCGCTGGCCTTGTCGACCACCTGCTTGGTGGCGGTGACCGGGACGATCTCGCCGTCGAACAGGCCAGCGGCCTGGGCCGCCGCCGTGCGCTGCTGGGATTGCAGTGAGTAGGCGTCCTGGGCTTCGCGACTGATGCCGTAGCGCTGGGCCACCAGCTCGGCCGTGTGCAGCATGGGCATATAGGCATGCTCGGCGTGGCGCATCACCAACTCGTCGCGCTCGGCGAACGACCATTCCATATGGCGGTTTTGCACCAGGCTGATCTGCTCCTGGCCGGCGCCGATGGTGACCTGCATGCCGTCAACCAGGATCTGCTTGGCGGCGGTGGCGATGGCCATAAGGCCTGAGGCGCACTGGCGGTCGAGGGTCTGGCCGCTGACCGACAGCGGCAGGCCGGAGGCCAGCGCGGCCATGCGGCCGAGGTTCCAGCCGGCGGTGCCGCCGGGCATCGCAGTACCCATGACCAGGTCTTCGATCTCGGCGGCCTCGACGCCGGCGCGCTCGACCGCCGCACGGATCGCGAAGCTGGCCATGCTCGGCGACTTGAGGTTGTTGAAGGCGCCGCGGAACGCCTTGCCGATCGGCGTACGGGCGGTGGATAGGATGACGGCTTCTTTCATGATGCGGGTGTCCTGTATGGATGGGCCCGTTGCCCGGGCCCGGAAGGCTTAGATTTTCTCGATGCGGGTGTGGCCGGCGGCCACCAGGCGCTCCAGCAGCGCCGCAGGCTTGAACCACATCTCGCCGTATTCGCCGAGCGCGCGGCGATAGTGCTGGATACCGGCGAGCACCTTGTCCAGGCCGAGCTGTTCTGCGTAGTGCAGGGGGCCGCCGAGGTGGGCGGGAAAGCCATATCCGTTGATCCATACCAGGTCGATATCACTGGCGCGCAGGGCGATGCCTTCGTCGAGTAGCTGGATGCCCTCGTTGATCAGCATGAACAGGCAGCGGTCGTGGATTTCCTGATCGTCGATGCGGCGGCGCGGGATGTGCAGCTCGCCGGCCAGGCGTTCGGCCAGCGCGACCACCTCGTAGTCGTCCTGGCGATTGCGCCCCTCGTAGAGGTAGAAGCCGCGCCCGGTCTTCTGGCCGTGCCGGCCGAGGGCATAGAGTTCGTCGCCGAGGCGGCAGTAGCTGTCGTCATGGGCGAAGGCGGCGCGGTTGGAGTTGCGCACCAGGAAGTTCACGTCGATGCCGGCCAGGTCCAGCATGCTGAACACGCCCATGTTCAGGTCGATACCGGTGAGCACTGCGTCCACCTGGGCGGGGGTGGCGCCCTCCAGCACCATGCGATGGGCCTCACGCGAGTAGGGCTCGAGCATGCGGTTGCCGATGAAGCCGAAGCACACGCCGGAGATCACCGGCAGCTTGCCGATGTGCTTGGCGATCTTCATGGTGGTGGCCAGCACGTCCGCCGCGGTGGCCTGGCCGCGCACTACTTCGAGCAGACGCATGACGTTGGCCGGGCTGAAGAAGTGCAGGCCGATCACGTCGTGCGGGCGGGAGGTGGTCGCGGCAATCACGTCGACGTCCAGCGACGAGGTGTTGCTGGCCAGGATCGCCCCCGGCTTGCACACCCGATCGAGCTCGCGGAACACCTGCTGCTTGATTTCCAGCTTCTCGAACACCGCCTCGATCACCAGGTCGGCGTCGGCCAGGTCGGCATAGTCGAGAGTGCCATACAACAGCTCCATGCGCTGCTCCAGTTGGCCACTGGTCAGCTTGCCGCGCTTGACGCTGATCTCGTAGTTCTTGCGGATATTCGCCAGGCCGCGGTCCAACGCCTCGCCCTTGAGCTCCAGCAAGGCCACCGGAATACCTGCATTGACGAAGTTCATGGCGATGCCGCCGCCCATGGTGCCGGCACCGATCACCGCTACTTTTTCGATGTTGCGCAGCGCGATGTCCTTGCCGATGCCGGGAATCCGCCCGGACTCGCGTTCGGCGAAGAACACATGGCGCAACGCGGCCGACTGCATGGAGGCCTCGGCCTCCGTGAACAGCTCGTGCTCACGGGCCAGGCCTTCGTTCAGCGGCAGGCTGCAGGCGGCTTCCACCGCGGCGAGTACCAGGCGCGGCGCCAGGCGGCTCTTCCAGCGCGGCTGGTTGGCGGCGCGGAAGTTGGCGAAGAAGTCGGCGGCAACGCTCTCGCCCGGGTTGACGAAGCGAGCGCTGCGCTGGGCCGGAGCCTGCTGCGCGAGCAACTCACGGGCGAAGGTGCGGGCTTCGTCTAGCAGGCTTTCGCTGCTTACGCTTAGGCGATCGAGCAGACCCAGTTCGACGGCGCGGCCCGCATCGATGGGCTGGCCGGAAATCATCATATCCAGCGCTGGCTCGACGCCGATCAGGCGCGGCAGGCGCTGGGTGCCGCCCAATGTCATCAACTTTGGAAGTTATCCATAAATATCATATAATTAGCGCTCAAATCAGTGCATGGGAGAAGCCCTTTTGACTACCTATACCGCATCGCTTGACACCGCCAGCCAAGCCCTGGTTTGAAAATTGTACAAAAAGTAACCAGTCCGCTCGATTGTCCCGCCTTCATCGCCGCCCACCGCCAGAATCCTCAAGACTTTACCCGCCGACGCCAGCTCACCTTCAAGAACCTCGTCCTGTTCCTGCTCAATCAGCCGCGCACGGCCCTGCAAACCGAACTCGATCAGTTCTATCGCGTACTCAATCAGGCGTCGACTGAGACGCAAATGGTCACTGCGCAGGCCTTCTGCAAAGCGCGCAAAAAGCTCAACCCCGAGGTATTTGAAAGTCTCAATCGCCTCCTGCAGCAACAAATTGACTGCTTCGGGCTGCGCCAGAAGTGGCGTGGGCTGAGGGTGCTCGCGGTGGATGGCTCGACCGTGCATTTACCCCTGGAGTCGACCATGGCGACCTTCTTTGGCAGTCACTCTGGCTTTCCCATGGCTCGCTTGTCCACACTCTACGAAGTCGCTGACGGTCAAACCCTGCATAGCCTGATCGTGCCCCTGACCGTCGGCGAGCGCGACTGTGCCCATCTGCACCTTGAGCACCTGCCGGCTGACAGCCTGACGCTGTTTGACCGTGGTTACCCTGGGCACTGGTTATTCGCGCTGTTCGAGCAGCACCGGCGACATTTCCTGATGCGCCTGCCCTGTGGCTATAACGCCCAGGTCAAAGCGTTTCTACACTCTGGCCAAGTTGAAGACACACAGCTTTTCGTGGCCAACCATCCTGAAGCACGTCTGTTCTGCTCCGAGGCTGGCGTTGATCCTGCCAACCAGATCGAGCTGAGACTGATCCGGGTCGAGTTGGCCAACGGCGAAAGCGAGGTATTGCTGACCTCGTTGCTGGATCGAGAAGCCTTTCCCGCTGAGGTGTTTGCCGAGCTTTACCACCGCCGCTGGGGCATCGAAACCGACTTCCGTCGCCTCAAACAAACCCTGACGCTGGACAACTTCAGCGGCCGCAGCGTGACCGCTGTAAAGCAGGACTTTCATGCCGCTCAACTGTTGAAGAACCTGGCGCTGTTGATGCAGCACCTGCTACAGCCAGTCATCGAACAGCGCCACAAAGGCCGCAAGCTGCGATGGAAAGTCAACTTCACCCAAGGCGTGTCACGGCTCAAAAATACCCTGGTCGAGCTGCTGGTGCGGCACTGTGCTCAGGGGCTGAGCAATGTGCTGGCCTTGATGGCTAAAAGCCTCAGTGCCGTACGCTCAGGCCGTAGCTTTGCGCGCCAACGCAAACGCGCAGCCAGCCGAGGTTGTGAGGGCTACAAACCGACGCGCTGAAGAAACACCACCGCCCAACCTCCGTGCAAAAAAAGCTGGCCACAAGCGGTCGGCATAGGCTCGTCCGGAGAACGAGAAATCTCGCCTAGACAGCTGGAACAGACGATGATCACATCACCGCCAGCCCAGTTAGACCGCCTGATTGAGCGGCAGAGGCCTGGTCATCGCCCGACGGCCATGGCGGCTGGCTGCTTCGGGGGGCTTGCCTTGGGCAGGGCTGCAGCTTAGGTTGATGACATTGGGAAACGGATACCTCCACTCGGCTTCTGCCAATTGAGCTCATTGCATGCGCTATCAATGATAACCGAGGGCAATTTGACAATGAATTTCTCGCACTCCTCCGAATAAGTCAGCTCCGCGCGGTCATCCGGGTTGATCACCAATAGTTCGCCTGGCGCAAAATAGTGCTCCAAGCCATTGCCACGCCAAAGGCAATGACCCTTGAGCAATAGCTGCAGGTGGGGGCGCCTCAGAAAAGGGATTTTAAAGTACGCTAAGCATGGGCGGGGCTGACAGCACGCGTCTGTCAGATGAACTTATGATGCCAGCACTTTGTAGACCGTCGAGCGACCAATCTTCAGTCGTTTGGCAATTTCCATCGCACTGATACCCTGACCGTGGAGCGTGAATACCTCGGCTTTGTCCACCGTAGGTTTGCGGCCAAACTTCACGCCCTTGGCCTTTGCTTCCAAACGACCTTCGTTGGTCCGTTCCAGTATCCGCAGGCGTTCGGCCTGAGCCACGGCTGACAGGATGGTCACCACCATTTTGCCCATGGTTCCCTCTGTGCTGATGCCGTCATCCAAAAATCGGATGGCCACGCCCATGTCGTCGAACTCCTTAATGAGCTGGATCATGTCCGCGGTATCGCGACCGAGCCGGTCGAGTTTTTTTACCAGGACCACATCACCTTCTTCGACCTTGAGCCGGAGCATCCTTAGGCCTTCGCGGTTCACGTGACTGCCAGATACCTTGTCGGTAAAAATTCGGGTTGCTCTGACGTTTTCAGCCTTGAGCGCCTTTATCTGTACATCAAGGGACTGTTGACTGGTGGAGACGCGGGCATAACCAAAAAGTCGCATGGCAAAATGTCTCATAAGTCGATTTTTAGATCTTCCGTCTATGAAGTAGCGATAAACGAATTAATAGACGTCTTGGGAGGATCACTTTACCGTGTCCACAAACTTATGAGAAAGGAGACTGTATGCGGGGTTATGCCGAGATAAGGCAAAAATTAGGACATTCGTTCTGCAAGATATTGAACTAAAAGGAAATTTATTGAGTTCTTGATTGCTGGTCATCCCCCGCCTGACTAGCCGTCTATGCTGATGTTTTGCCTTACTTGGGGGATGAACTCAATGGCTTCGGTGGAAAGGACAGCCTACCCGCTCTTGCCCAGTCAGTTGCCAGCTAAGGAGCTGCATCGATGCTATTCCCTGTCTGATTCAGAGATCGAATGGGTCAATAACACCGCTAAGAGTCCAGCGCTATCGATTGGGCTGGCAATCCAACTAAAGGTGTTTCAGCAGCTACACTATTTTGTTCCGTTCGAGGAGCTTCCTCAGGAGCTCATCAGTCATGTCCGACAATGCCTTCGCTACGGCGCACGAATAGCTCCGCGCTACAGCAACCCCCGCACCCTTTACCGACACCAAGCGGCGGTTCGGCAGTACCTGCAGGTTACACCCTTCTATAGCAGCGACGGGCTAGGGTCTGTTGCCGTTTCGTGCTAACCAATTGATATATATGAGCAAACTCGTATCTTTGAAGCTCTGACCCAACATCGATACGAGTTTGCAATGCCCCGATTACTGCTCAGTGATGAGCATTGGT
>NZ_JAAMQZ010000057.1 GCF_013522825.1 Stutzerimonas stutzeri | reverse complement strand
TTGAAGGGGTTTCGGCGTATATTCTCTCGCTTCGAGAAGCTTGATGTGATGTTCATCGGATTCATCAACTTCGCGCTAATAGTTGACGGACTGAAGATGTGTTAACACGCCCTAATCCGACCTACAAAAGCCAAAAGCGGGCTCTGCGCTGTTATAGGTCGGGTCACGCCTTATCGACCCGACATGCGGGGTTGAGGTCGTTCGCGAGGATTTGCTGGACATCGTCGGATTACGCCTGCGGCTAATCCGACCTACAAAAGCCCAAAGCGGGCTCTGCGTTGTTGTAGGTCGGGTCACGCTTTACCGACCCGACGTGCGGAGCCGAGGTCGTTTGCGAGGATTTGTGCCGCACATCGTCGGATTACGCCTGCGGCTAATCCGACCTACAAAAGCCCAAAGCGGGCTCTGCGCTGTTGTAGGTCGGGTCACGCCTTATCGACCCGACATGCGGAGCCGAGGTCTTTCGCGAGGATTTGTGCCCCACATCGTCGGATTACGGCTAATCCGACCTACAAATTATTCGATCGCAGGCGGGCTTTTGCTAGCCGCCGGCCTCGGGGCGTTTCATGTCGCTTTCCTTGCGCTGTTTGGCATCTTCACGCCACTGCTCCTGTTTCAGCTTTTTCATGTGCTCACGCTTGGCCTCTTCACGGGCTTCGATATGGGGATTGGTAGCCTTGTTCTGCACGGGCCGTTCGGTTTGCATATCCTTGTCCTGAGTCTGCGCCAGGCTGGCGGTGCAGAACAGTGCGGCAAGAATCAGTGTTCCAGCATTCAGGATTTTCATGTGAACCTCCGATTGTTCCGTTTGCGGGTGGGGAAACCGCTCGACATCAGTATTGATGACATATCGCGTTTCTGCTTCGTTCCCTGTGGCTCGGCGCCGCAGTGAGCGATTTGCGCCCACGCAAGATCATTCATGTCGATTGCGACTGCTTCTATGCCGCCATCGAGATGCGTGACGACCCCGGTCTGGCCAGTCGGCCCATTGCAGTGGGTGGGTTGGCCGAGCGTCGTGGCGTCATCGCCACCTGCAACTACGAAGCGCGCGCCTATGGCGTGCGCTCGGCAATGGCGTCGGGGCATGCGCTCAAGCTCTGTCCCGACCTGCTGATCCTGCGTCCGCGCATGGAGGCCTACCGGGAAGCGTCGCGGGAAATCCACGGCATCTTTCGCACCTACACCGACCTGATCGAGCCGCTGTCTCTGGATGAGGCATTTCTCGATGTGACTGATTGCGAGCATTTTTCCGGCAGCGCCACGCGTATCGCCCAGGACATTCGTCGGCGCGTCTGGCAGCAGTTGCGCATCACGGTCTCGGCGGGCGTGGCGCCGAACAAGTTTCTCGCCAAGATCGCCAGTGACTGGAACAAGCCCGACGGCCTGTTCGTGGTCACGCCTGCTCAGGTCGATGACTTCGTCAGTGAGCTGCCGGTTGCCAGGCTGCATGGCGTCGGGCGTGTCACCGCCGAAAAATTGAACAAGAGGGGGATTCACACCTGTGCCGATCTGCGGGGCTGGAAGCGCCTGGAGTTGGTTCGCGATTTCGGTTCGTTCGGTGAACGCCTGTGGAGTCTGGCCCACGGCATCGATGAGCGCCCGGTGCAGGTCGACAGCCGGCGCCAGTCGGTGAGCGTCGAAAATACCTACGAGCGTGATCTGCCGGATCTCGCCGCGTGCCTCGAGCGACTCCCCGAGCTGCTTGAGCAGCTTGCCAAACGGATGGCGCGCCTCGACGGCAGCTATCGTCCCGGCAAGCCCTTCGTCAAACTCAAGTTCCATGATTTCACCCAGACCACGCTTGAGCAGTCCGGCGCGGGCCTGGAGCTGGAGGATTACGCCGATCTGCTCGCGGGTGCCTTTGCCCGTGGCAAGCGCCCGGTACGCCTGATCGGCGTAGGCGTGCGTCTGATCGATCTGCGTAGCGGTTTCGAGCAACTGCGGCTGTTCTGATGCCGTCGGTCGGCTTCCGGGTACGAACCTGACCATGCCGTATCTTTTGGTATGCCAGTTGCTCATGACCCGGTATAGAGCGGGTGGCGTCATATTTCGGTCGCGCTATGAATAAGGCCTGATCTTTGAGGTTTGTTTATTGGCGTTCTTAATTTGACGCTTTTATTACCTTATTCTTTATGTGCCAAATATTGGACTCTCTGGCACAATTTGCTAGATTCATGGCCATTCAGTAGCGTTTTGCCATTATTTCTGCTCAGGGATATCGGTCAGGGACAAGCCGGGATCCTGTTTTTCAATCTTCGTAGCAGTTTTCGTATTCGGCTGGAGAGCCTTCCGATGGGGTTGTCGTTCAAACGTCGCAAGCGCGTTGCAGCCGGTCTGCTCGGTATTGAAACCGGGCCGCACGGCATCGCCCTGGCACATATCCAGCGCGACGTCTCAGGTACGCCCCGGCTGTTGCGCTGTGAGTATCTTGAAGGTGCGCCGGCTACCCATGCCGAGCTGCTTCGGCAGACGGTCACCGAGCAGGGTCTGGGCGACATGCCGGTCAATCTGCTATTGCATCCTTCCTCCTATCAGATGTTCTTACTGGAGTCGCCCGAGGTTCCCGCCGAAGAACTGCGTGACGCCATGCGCTGGCGCGTCAAGGATCTGATCAGCGAGCCGCTCGACGACGTCGTCGTCGATTGCCTCTCCCTGCCCGAAGACGCCTACCGGGGCCGTACCCGCATGGTGTATTGCGTGGTGCTGCGCAAGGCGCGGATGAACGAGTTCGCCGAGCTGATTCGGCATGCCGGTCTGCACCTGGCGAGCATCGACATCACCGAGATGGCTTTCCGCAATCTGGGGCTGCTGGCGGGGGCCGAAGCCACCAACCTTGCCTTGCTCCGCCTGCGCACCAGTGAAGGCCTGATCAGCGTGCAGAATGGCGTCGATCTCTACATGGCACGGCGCATCGAGAATGGTCTGGCGCGTGCCGATCAGGATCGCTCCAGCATGGCGTTGGAAATCCAGCGCTCGCTCGACTACTACGAGAGCCAGTTGGGCAAAGGCTATATCAGCCGCGTGCTGTTGCTGCCGATGAAGCAGGACGGCGAGCGCACCCACCAGGCACTGAGCAGTGGTCTGGCAGTCAACCTGCAACGGCTCGACCTGCGCGAACTCTTTCCCGATCAGCCGGCTGCCGATCTGCCCGAGGCGGGCCAGGCCTTTTGCATCGGTGCAGTAGGCGCCGCCCTGCGCCAGGAAGCCGCCTGATGCAGAACATCAACCTTTATCAGCGTGAGCGGCGCCAGAAGGGCGGTCCGCGTCCACGGCAGATGCTGCAGATCGCCGTTCTGGCCGTTGTGCTGCTGGCCGCCCACGGCCTCTGGCAGGGCTGGCAGCTACATTTGGCAAGCGCTCGTGTGCTGCTTGCCGAGCAACAGGCCGCCCAGGCAGAGACCGAACTGAATGTGGCAAGGGCCGACTTCCGCGAGCCGACCCTGGACCCGCGCCTGCCGCAGCAACTGGCCGAGCAGGAAGCCGAGAACCGCGAGCTGCGCCGTCTGGCCGATCATCTGAAGCGCCTCGATGCGCAGCGCAGCACCGGTTTCGCGGCGCTGTTGCAAGGGCTGGCCGATCGGCATCCGCCGCAAGGGCTCTGGCTGACCGGGATCCGGCTGCACGCCGGTGGCGACGACATGGCGCTACAGGGCCTTACCCAGGACCAGGAATTGCTGCCGCTTTATCTGCGCAGCCTGGGACAGAGCAGCGCTTTCAGTGGGCGCAACTTCGCCCGTTTCGACCTGCAACGTGACGAGGAGCAGCTGCTGCGCTTCCAGTTGTCGTCCAGAGCGGGCGAGGAGGGAGAACGATGAACAAGCTTGTCCAGCGCTGGCAGGCCCTGGCGCCGCGCGAACAGTGGCTGAGCTTCGGCGTCGGTCTGGCGCTGTCGATCATGCTTTATGTGCTGTTGCTGGCCGAGCCGCTGGGGCTGCGGATCGCCGCCGAGAAAGGCCGCCAGCAGCAGGCGGAAGCCCGTCAGGTCGAGGCGAAGAACAGCCTGCAGGATATCCGCAGCCGATTGGCCGCCGACCCCAACCTGAGCTATCGGCAGGCGCTGAAGGCCGCACAGGCCAGCCGCGAGCAATTGCACCAGCGCATCGACTTGGAAACCAGCACCCTGGTCTCGCCGGAAAAGATGAAGGCCCTGTTGCAGGAGCTGCTGCGCAACCAGGCGAAACTCAAGCTGGTCGCGTTGCAAAGCTCCAGCGCGCCCCTGGAGCTGCCGGGCGCCGCTGCGCCAGCCGCGCAGGAGCAGCAAGCCTCGCCGGTGGTCTTCTATCGCCACGGCCTGCAGTTGACCCTCGAAGGCGGTTATTTCGATCTGCTGAGCTACCTCAAGGCCATCGAGGCCAGCGGCTGGCGGCTGCACTGGGATCGGCTGGATTATGAAGTGGGCGAAGATGGCCATGAGCGGGCGCGGGTCACCCTCGATCTGCACACCTTGAGTCGCGATGCGGGGTGGGTCGGTGTTTAAGCCAGTCATTCTTTTCACGGCTCTGGCGGCTGCCTTTGCCGCGGCGCCCGTGCATGCCATCGACCCCACCCGGCCACCCGCTGGCCGCATCAGTACCGAGGCTACCAGCGAATCCGCGGCGGCGCTGCGGCTGCAGGCAATCATGGTCACGTCCAAGAGCGCGCATGTCGTGATCAACGGCAAGCGCCTGAAGGTGGGCGACCGCCTCGGCGATATCCGCATTCTCGCCATCCGTCCGCATTCCATTCTGATCGACCGCGAAGGCAAGCGCGAAGAACTGCGCCTGAGCGCTCCCATCATCCACACGAGCCGTACCCCGTCATGATATCGACCCTGATGCCTCGCTTCGGCGTGTTGACTCTGTTCTGCCTGCTGGCCGCCTGTCAGACCTTCGAAGATGGCGACAAGCGACTCTACGAGCAAAGCAACCGCCTGTTCGAGGAAAGCCTGGAGCAGAGCCAGCAGAAAGTCGTGCCTCCGGCGGCGGTGCAGGCGGGCCTGATCCCACCGCTGCAGACCTTCAGTGGCAGCGCAGCCAGCAGCCCGCGCTTCGACGTCGCAGTCAGCGATATGCCGGCGCGCGAATTCTTCCTGAGCCTGGCCGACAGCGCCGGACAGAACCTGCTGGTGCACCCTGGCGTGACCGGGGAGATCACCTTCAGCCTGCGCAACGTCACCCTGGAAGAAACCCTGGCCGCCGTGCGCGACAGCTATGGCTACGACTACCGCCGTACCGCCTATGGCTATCAGATCCAGCCGAACCAGGCGATCACCCGCACCTATGACCTCAACTACCTCAACGTCCAGCGCCAGGGCATGACCGACACCCGCGTCAGCTCGGGGCAAGTCACCAGCAGTGACAACACCGGCGTGGGTGCTGCCGGCACGACCACCAGCAGTACCTCTTCGACGGTCAATGCCAGCCAGTTGCTGACCAGCAGCAATGTGGACTTCTGGACTGAAGTGCGTGCCGTGGTCGAGATGATGATCGGCAGCGAGGAGGGCAACCAGGTGGTGGTCAATCCCCAGGCCGGCCTGCTTGTCGTGCGCGCCTCCAGTGCTGACCAGCAGGCGGTGGAGCACTTCCTCGGCCAGGCGCAGCGCAATCTGCAGCGCCAGGTCATCCTGGAAACCAAGATTCTCGAAGTGAACCTGTCCGACGGCTTCCAGGCGGGGATCAACTGGAGTTTTCTGCAGGGCCAGAAAGGCATCGGCCTGGGCAGCTTCACCACTACCACCGGTAATAACGTGGCGGGCATCCTCGAAAACGGTATCAACGGAGTCGAGGTGCAGAGCGGCCTGCCGCGTGGCGTGAACATTCCCGGCATACCGCTGACCGGCCCCAATGGCGTGGGCGGTGTGTTCGGCGCCACCTTCGATTTCGGCAACTTCGAAGGGGTGGTGCAGTTGCTGGAAACCCAGGGTGATGTGCGCGTGCTCTCCAGCCCGCGGATTTCCACCCTGAATAACCAGAAGGCGGTGATCAAGGTCGGCACCGATGAATTCTTCGTCACCGACGTATCCACCACCACCACCTCGCTGGCTGGCGGCACCACCGCGCCGGACCTGGATATCACCTTGACGCCATTCTTCTCCGGCATTTCCCTGGACGTGACGCCGCAGATCGACGAGAACGATCAGGTCACACTGCACGTGAGACCCACCGTCAGCCGTGTGCAGGACCAGAACAAGAGCATCCAGCTGGGTGGCACCGACAACGTCTTCAACCTGCCGCTGGCGCTGTCCACCACGCGTCAGTCGGATTCCATCGTTCGCGCCCGCAGCGGCCAGGTGGTGGTGATCGGCGGCCTGCTGGAAAACCGCAACACCAACAACGACGCCAATTTGCCCTGGGCCTCGAAGCTGCCATTCGTGGGGCCGCTGTTCCAGCAGCAGCGCAAATCGCTGCAGCAGACCGAACTGGTCATCCTCATGCGCCCGCAGGTGGTCAACGATCAGGTCTGGCTGGATGAGCTGCGCAAGAGCGCAGAATCCTTCCGGTCCACAAGGTAACGGACGGTATGTACGAGGCATTTTTCGGACTGCGCGAGAAACCCTTCGCGCTCACGCCGAACACCGGCTTCCTGGTTCAGCTGGCGCCTTACCAGGCCTGCCTCAACCTGCTGCGCGTGGCGCTGGCCGAGGGTGAGGGCTTTATCAAGGTCACCGGCGAAGTCGGCACCGGCAAGACGCTGCTCTGCCGCGCGCTGCTCAACGAGCTGGACGCCGAACAGTATCAGGTCGCCTGGCTGCCCAACCCGACCCTGACGCCCATGACGCTGCGTCAGGCGCTGGCCCATGAGCTGCATATCGCCGATGTCGATGAGCTGGACAACCACGGTCTGCTCGCCGCGCTGCACACACGCCTGATCGAGCTGGCCGGGCAGGGCAAGAGCACCGTGCTGCTGATCGACGAAGCCCAGGCGCTGCCCACTGCCACCCTTGAAGCGCTGCGACTGCTGACCAATCTTGAAACCGAACACAGCAAGCTGCTGCAGGTGGTGCTGTTTGGCCAGCCGGAACTGGATGCGACCCTGGCGCGTGAGGACTTCCGCCAGTTGCGCCAGCGCATCACCTTTTCCTATTCCCTGCGTCCGCTGGATATCAGCGACGCCACGCGCTATCTGCAGGAGCGCCTGGCCGTGGCCGGCTACCGTGGCGAGCCGCTGTTCAAGACCGCGGCGGTGCGCCTGCTGGTGCGTGGCAGCGGCGGCATTCCGCGCCTGCTCAACATCCTGGCCAACAAGTCGCTGATGGTGGCGTTCGGCGAAGGTCGACGTCAGGTAAATGCCAGCCATGTTCGCCGCGCCCTGGACGATACCGAAGGCGCACGACCTTTCTGGCGTGTCGCCAGGGGCCGCTACGGCTGGCTGCTGGCCGGTGGTGCGCTGTCACTGGCCTTGCTTGTCGGTGCCTGGCCCTGGTTGCGCCAGTTCATGGAGGTGCTGCCGTGAGCCTGGTCAACGACATGCTGCGCGACCTCGAAAGCCGTCGCGCGGCGCCTGCCGAGCGTCAGCACCTGGGCGGCATCCATGCGGTGGACGAGGGCGGGGCGGCCCGCCGCCAGCGCAACGAGCGCCTGCGCCGCTGGGTCCTGGCGGGTACAACCGTGGTGGTGGTTGTGGTTGCACTGGCGCTGCTCGCCGGGCGGAATTTTTCTGTCGCCGAGGCCGAGCCCGAACATATCGCGGCCTTGGTCGAGCCAGTCGCCCCGCTAGCTGAAGCGACTCCCGCAACACAGCTGCTCGAAGTGCTGCCGCAGAACGATGGGCGGCGCTTCGTCCTGCAACTCTTGCTCGACCGTTCCCTCAGCTACCAGCGTACCGACGCCAGCGGCTCGGTCAGCTTTCGTCTGCAAGACGTGCAGCTTGCCGGTGAGGCACGCACGGGGCGTATCGAAAAGGAGGGGCAGAGCCTGTCCTGGCGCATCGAGGCGCACGGCAAGGATGTGCAGGTGCTGCTGATCGGCTTGGGTGACGCGCTGAGCGTGAGCGACCGCCTCGAATCGGCGGGCGACCGCTGGCAACTCTGGCTGGAAGTGCCTCTGAGCCAAAGCCGTGATGTGGCCGAACAGGCGACTCAGTTTCCGTTCGCCGAACCCGCCGAGCTGGACGAAGCGCAATTGCCTGACTGGGTGACCCGCGAGGCATCGCCGGCAGAGCCTTTCAGCGCTCCCGAGCCTGCCCGCGCTGCGCCGACACCCAAGGCAGCAGCCGAGCAGCCGGTCAGGACAGCGCCGAAACAGCTGAGCATCGGCAGCCACAAACCCGATTCCCTGACCGAGGCCCGACGGGCGCTGGAAAGCGGTGACCACCTGCAGGCCATCCGCCAGTTGCTGGCCCTGCACCAGGCGCAGCCGAACAACCCGCAGGTCAGCCTCTGGCTGGCGCGCGCCTATCTTGCGGCGGGGGATACTGCGGCGCTGCTCGCCTGGTTGCCGGCGCAGCTGCAGGCGCGTCCGTTCGATGCACAGCTGCGTGAATTGCTCGCCCGTGGCCAGTTGCAGATCGGCGATCTGACCGCAGCCGTCACCACGCTGCAACAGCACGTACCCGACCTGCAGAGCGACACTGACTATCACGCTCTGCTTGCCGCCCTCTACCAGCAGGTTGGTAACTGGGCCGCCAGTGCCGACAGCTATCGCCAACTGGTTGCGGTGCGACCGGCCCAGGGTGCCTGGCAACTGGGCCTGGCCATCGCGCTTGAGCAACTCGACCAATCCGCCATTGCCGCCCGCCATTACCGGCTGGCGCTGCAGGGGCAAGGCCTCGACGAAAATGCACGGCGTTTCGCCAGTGAACGGGCCGCTTCCCTTGGAGGAACGCCATGACTCAGGACAATCGCCAGCGCAAGGTGCGCCTGGGTGACCTGCTTGTGCAGGCCGGGCTGATCAGCGAAGAACAGCTGCAGCTCGCCCTGCAGGACCAGAAACGCACCGGCTCCAAGCTCGGGCGCACGGTACTCGACCTGGGCTTTATCGACGAAGTGCGGCTGCTCACGGCACTGTCCGAGCAACTGAAGATTCCCTTCGTCGAACTCAAGCACTACAAGTTCGACAACCAGTTGACCCAGAGCCTGCCCGAGGCCGTGGCGCGGCGGTTTCGCGTCATCGTCCTGTCGCGCCATGCCGATGGGTTGCTGGTGGGCATGTCCGATCCGCTCGACCTGTTCGCCCAGGATGAAATGGAGCGCCTGCTGGGCAAGCGCGTCTATCCGGCGGTGGTACGCGAGAGCGAACTGCTCGGCGCGCTCGACCAGCTCTACCGGCGTACCAGCGAAATCGCCTCGCTGGCCGGCGAACTGGAAGGCGAGCTGCAGGACAGCGACTTCGACCTCTCGCGCCTGGGCGCCGAGAGCAACAGCGACGCGCCGGTGGTGCGCCTGCTGCAGACCCTGTTCGAGGACGCCGTACAGATGAAGGCTTCGGACATCCACATCGAACCGGATGAAGGCCTGGTGCGCATCCGCCAGCGTATCGACGGTGTGCTCAATGAACAGGTGATGAAGGAGCATCGCGTCGCCTCGGCGCTGGTCATGCGCCTGAAGATCATGTCCGGTCTGGATATCTCGGAAAAGCGCCTGCCGCAGGACGGCCGTTTCAACATCCGTGTGAAGAACCGCAACCTCGACGTGCGGGTTTCCACCATGCCGGTGCAGTTCGGCGAATCGGTGGTGATGCGTCTGCTCGACCAGAGCGGCGCCATGTTCCAGCTCGAAGGCACCGGCATGCCGCCGGCCATGCTCGAACGCTTCCGCCGTCTGTTGCAGCGTCCGCATGGCATGGTGCTGGTCACCGGCCCCACCGGCTCGGGTAAAACCACCACGCTCTACGCCGGTCTGTCCGAGCTGAACAGCCCCGAGAAGAAGATCATCACCGTCGAAGACCCGGTGGAATACCGCCTGCCGCGCATCAACCAGGTGCAGGTCAACGCCAAGATCGAACTGACCTTCGCCCGCGTGCTGCGCGCCGCCCTGCGTCAGGACCCGGACATCGTCCTGGTCGGCGAGATCCGCGACCAGGAAACCGCCGAGATCGGCCTGCGCGCCGCGCTCACCGGCCACCTGGTGCTTTCCACGCTGCACACCAACGACGCCCTGACCTCGGCCATGCGCCTGATCGACATGGGTGTCGAGCCTTTCCTCGTCGCCACCGCGCTCAACGCCGTACTGGCCCAGCGCCTGATCCGTCGCGTATGCGAGAACTGCATCGGCGAGCACCAGCCCGACCCACGCCAGATCGTCTGGCTCGAAAGCCTCCATGGCGAATCCCTGGCCGGGGTGCGTTTCAAGCGTGGCAGCGGTTGCCACCATTGCCACAACAGCGGCTACAGCGGGCGGATCGGCGTGTATGAACTGCTCGAACTCGACGAGCCGATGATCGCCGCCCTGCGTCGTGGCGATCCCCAGGGCTTCGCCGAAGCCGCGCGCCAGCAACCGCACTACCGCCCGCTGGCCGCCAGCGCGCTGGACTATGCCATCGCCGGCGTTACCAGCGTCGAAGAAGTGCTCAAAGTCTGCGCCACCCTCGCCGACGATGAGGTGAGCACGTGATGCATACCCGGCACCTTACCGTCCCACATCGTCGGTTTACGCCTTCGGATCGTCGGATTACGCCTTCGGCTAATCCAACCTACGAAAGCTGCGCCCACAGGCAATCCGTAGGTCGGGTCACGCTTCACCGACCCGACGAGCGAGGCCAGGGCCATTCGCCGGGTTACGCCTGCATCTCGCATCGTCGGATTACGCCTTCGGCTAATCCAACCTACGAAAGCTGCGCCCACAGACAATCCGTAGGTCGGGTCACGCTTCACCGACCCGACGAGCGAGGCCAGGGCCGTTCGCCAACTTACGCCCCACATCCGGCGCTGGCCTGTGGCAACGAGGAGGCACGGGCCGATGCCTAGCTTCCGCTACACCGGTCGCAACGCCCAGGGCGCCAAGGTCAACGGCGCCCTCGAAGGCGCCACGGCGGACTCCGTGGCCGGCGAACTGCTGTCGCGGCAGATCACCCCCATCACCATCGAAGCCGAGCAGGTCCAGAGCGGCGACGACGCCCTGGCCACGCTGCGACAGAAATTGCGCCGCAAGCGCGTCGATCTCGACGAACTGATCATCTACACCCGCCAGATGTACAGCCTGACCAAGGCCGGCGTGCCGATCATCCGCGCCATCGGCGGCCTAGCCGAATCCAACCGCAACCTGTATTTCCGCGAAGTCCTGCAGGACGTGCGCACCAGCCTGGAAAGCGGTCTGTCCATGGCCGTGGCGCTCAACGCCCACCCCAAGGTCTTCAACAACCTGTTCGTCAGCATGATCAGCGTCGGCGAAAACACCGGCCAGCTCGATCAGGCCTTCAAGCAGCTTTCCGCTTATCTGGAGCTGGAGCGCGAGACCCGCAAGCGCATCAAGCAGGCCACTCGCTACCCGATCTTCGTGATGGTCGCCATGGGCGTGGCCCTGGCAGTGATCAACCTGCTGGTGATCCCGGCGTTCGCCAAGGTCTTCGCCCAGTTCCACGCCCAGCTGCCTTGGGCCACGCGCGTGCTGATCGGCACCTCCAACTTCATGCGCGACTGGTGGTGGCTGCTGTTGCTCGGCATCGTCGGCGGGCTCTACGCCTTCTTCAAATGGAGCGAGACCGATAGCGGCGAACTCAAGTGGGACCGCATCAAACTGCGTCTGCCCATCGTCGGCGGCATCTTCGAGCGCATCGCCCTGGCGCGCTTCACCCGCACCTTCGCCATGATGTACCGCGCCGGTGTGCCGTTGCTGCAAACCCTTTCCATCAACAGCGCCAGCGTCGGCAACCGCCATATCGGCCAGGCCATCCTCTCCATCCGCGAAAGCGTTGAACGTGGCGAAGCGCTGACCCGCTCGGCGCACAACTCTGGCCTGTTCACCCCGCTGGTGCTGCAGATGATGGCCGTTGGCGAAGAGACCGGCGCGCTGGACGACCTCTTCATCGAAGTGGCCGATTTCTACGAACAGGAAGTGGACTACGACCTCAAGCAGTTGGCCGACGCCATCGAACCCATCCTCATCGTCTGCATGGGCGTGATGGTGCTGGTCCTCGCACTGGGCGTGTTCCTGCCCATGTGGGAACTGGGCGGCGCGGCGCAGGGGAGGGGCTGATGAAACAGGGCGACGAAATGGCAACCAACATCAAGCGATTGCGCACGGCGATTGCAACGGCACGGCAAAACGAGGGCGACATGACGGCAAACCGACAATCAGGCAAGTACGGGCAGGCAGGCTTCACCATGATCGAGCTGGTCGTGGTCATCGCCATCCTCGGCATTCTCGCCGCCGTGGCACTGCCGCACTTCATAGACTCCGCCAAGGATGCCCACCGCTCCACCGTGCGCAGCGCCGGCGGCGCCTTCACCTCGGCGGTTTCAATGGTGCGCGGCCAGTATGAACTCAACCGCAACGGCGGCCACAACAGCTGCGTGGCCGGCAACTGCCAGATCGACGTGCTCGGTTATGGCAACGGCACCGTGGACGTCAACACCCTCGGCTGGCCCGTCGGCACCGAACGCAGCGGTAATCCCGGCGCCATCACCAACATGAGCCAGCAGGAATGCACGAACCTCTGGGCCAACTTGCTGCAAGCCTCGGCAGCCAGCGTCACCGGCGACAACCCCACCTTCCGCGCCGAGGCTCAGGGCCACCGCTGCCTCTATCGCTACACCCTTGATGGAAACAACGATTTCATCGAGTACAACAGCAACACCGGCGAAGTCGCCGTCACTTTTGAATAAGGCAAAAAGGAGCAACACCATGAAAAAGCAACAGAGCGGCTTCACCATGATCGAGTTGATTATGGTTATTGTGATCTTGGGGATTTTGGCGGCGTTTGCGTTGCCGAGGTTTGCGGATTTCGGAAAAGATGCGCGGGTAGCATCAATTAATGGTGCTTTGGGGGCGGTGAAATCTGCGGCAGCAATTGCTCATGCGAAGCAGCTTGCGAATGGTACCACGCCGGGGACTGCTGTTACTTTGGAGGGCGCCACTATTAATATGGTAAATGGTTATCCGCAAGCGACTGTAGATACTGCAGGCGCAACTACAGGAGGAATCATGGTTGCTGCTCAGTTGAGTGCGGAGTATGAGGGGGCGGGTGGCGGAGCAGCGGATGAAATTCTAACTATTCAACTGAAAGATAACGCCGGCTGCTCTTTCACCTACCAAGTTCCCGCCACTGCTGGCACCGCTCCGGTATATGGAACTGTAGTTACCACTGGTTGCTAAGCACTGTAGGGCGGGTGCAACCCGCCGATGCCTGAAGCCCGCTGCGGCCGTTGGCTGGCGGGTTTCACCTGCCCTACGCTGCACCGCAACCCGGCTTCTGGTCGGGTTGCCACAAATTTCCGGAGACGGGTCGATTACCGCCTCCAACCCGCTTCTATAAGAAGGGCAGGCCAATGGTTGAACAACGCGGTTTTACAATCGTTGAGTTGATCATGGTGATCGTGATCCTCGGCATTATTTCCGCCGTGGCCCTCCCGCGTTTTTTCGATCGCAATACCTTCGATGAGCGCTTTTATTTCGAAGAGGTTCTTTCGTCTGTTCGCTATGCGCAGAAATTGGCGGTGGCGAGTGGATGCCGTATTCAAGTTAGCCAGGATTCATCGTCTGGAAAGATTTTTCTGCATCGCGCTGATAATTGTGATGCTGATGATCCACAATATAAGGGAAAGGTAATTGGTCCTGATGGACAGTCCTACTCTGGTGAAACTGACGAAGAAGACTCTGATCAAGGACCAGGCCCTTCTGCTATTAATGGCTTCCCCTTTGTATTCAGCTCACTAGGTTGCATTTACGATAGCGTTAATGACAGATGCGCTACAGATACAGAAGCTACTCGCGTCAGAGTAAAGGTAGGAAACCAGTTTACTTTCAAGGTCCACGCCGCCACCGGCTTTATCGAGGTGGTCCGATGACAATCAAACCCCGTAGGGTGGATGACGCTTCACCCATCCACCAACGCACCAACCACCGAAGTCGCAGCGGAAAACGCTGTGCGGTTCTCCACGGGATGGCCATCCACCCTGCGCAAAGGGCTGGCCAAATGGCCAGACAAAACGGCTTCACCCTGATCGAACTGATCATGGTTATCGTCATCCTCGGCATACTCTCCGCCTTTGCACTTCCGCGCTTTTTCGACGTTTCCGCCGACGCCCGTGCCGCAAGGGTCAATGCCGGTTTGGGTGCGGCTCGCAGCGCGCTGGCAATCGTCAATGCCAAGGCCCGCCTATCGAACATCGGCATGGGCGAAGTGGCACAGGAACTGACGCTGCAAGATAAGAAGATATCCGTGAAATTCGGCTACCCCGAACAGCCTTTTTCACTGCTGATCGCCGCCGGCATGGAGACAGATTTCGACGGCGCAGGTGCTGATGGCATCGTGCACAAAAACACCCACGACTTGGGCTCGGGCCGTTGTGGCTTCCGCTATATCGCACCGACCGCCGCCGGCGAAGCACCCCGTTTCGAGCCCTGGCCCGGCAGCAGCCTGCCCGTCACCGCTGCCGACTGCAGAAGGAACTGACCATGCCGCCGCTTGCAGCCCCCCGGCAACCCAACCGTTCCCGCAAGCAACACGGCATGACCCTCGTCGAACTGGTCATCACCATCGTCATCATCGGCATCGCCGCCGCCGCGCTCTTCAGCGCCATGGCCTCCATCACCGCCCGCTCCGCCGACCCGATGTTGCGGCAGCAGAGTTTGTATATCGCAGAGGCTTATCTGGAGACGTTGCTGGTTGTTGACTTGACCAATAATCCCCCCTTGATTCCGGCTGTCGAAGCTCTGCCCCATGGCATCGATAATGAGCCGATTCTAGAGCTGTCCGGTTACAGGGTGACGGTTGTTTTGGATAACAGCGCTAAATTGGGACCTTCAGGTGAACAAGTCGATGCAACCCGCATTGATGTTTCCGTCAAAGACCCATCAGGGCAAGTACTGACCCTGACCGGATACAGGACGGACTATTGATGAAGGCTTCCTTCTACAAAAGCTACCGCCAGTCTGGTTTCACCCTGGTCGAACTCATCATGGTCATCGCTTTGGCCGGAATCGTCGCGGTAATGATCACCACCGTCATGTCCCGCCCCTTGCAAGGCTTCGCCGACCAAAGCCGCCGCGCCGAACTCACCGACCTCGCCGCCATGGCGCTCAATCGCATGGCGCGGGATATACGGTTGGCGGTGCCGAATTCTGTAAAAAACGAAGAGGGTTGTTTGCCGGGTAACTGCACGACTCTGGAGTTTCTCCAAATTAGTGAAGCGGGGCGCTATAGAGGAAATCAATCCGAGCGCTTTGATCCACCACGTTGCCCTGGTTCAGGTGATTGCTTAATACCTGTCCTTAGTCCTCCACTGGATATAAAAAAGGCTAAGTGGATGGTGATCTACAACACGAATAAAGAAGTTTGGTCACCACCTAGCTCTGCAGGTCAGGCTGTAATAACACCAAGTGATGCTGAAGTTATATTAGGGGATTGCCCACCAGGTGATGACGCTGGGCTGCAATGCTTGGAGCTGAAGGAGGCGGGAGAGTTTTCTTTCAAATCCCCATCTCCAGCACATCGCTTCTATTTGTCAGATGGAGCTATCAGATATAGGTGCGGTGCTGATGGTAGTGGTGCCTATAAGCTTTATCGGGCTGTTTCTGAAGATCTCAAAACATACAGCGGAGAAAGCACGGTGGTGGACTCGGTAACACGCTGCTCATTATCCTATGAGACCAGCACCAACACCCGTAACGGCCTCGTCACCCTGCATTTATCGCTAACCAAGGGGGGAGAAACCGTCTCTCTCTTGCAACAGGTCCACGTAGACAATGCGCCCTGACCCCAAAGCCCCCCGTAGGAGCGGGCCATGCCCGCGAATCCGGACGACGCAAAAGCTTCGCGGGCACGGCCCGCTCCTACAAGGCAGCAAACAACACGGCTTCGGCCTCGTCGCCGCAATGTTCCTTATCATCGTCATCACCGGCGCAATCGCCGCCATGTGGCGTATATCCACTACTCAAACAGCTACCAGCAGCCTGGCCCTGCAACAAGCCCGCGCCTACCAGGCGGCGAGGGCGGGGTTGGAGTGGGGAATAGCTAAAGCATTGAGTGATAAAGATTGTTTCCTAGATACAATTTTTACACCAGAGGGCTTTGTCGCAGAGCTTAAAGTTGAAGTAACCTGCGACCTGTCAGAAGTTGAAGAGATAACTTTCTATACCCTTGAAAGTAAGGCCGAATACTCCTCGGTCGGTAGTCCCGATTACACCTATCGGAAAATAACTGCAGTGGTGGAGCAGCCATGAAATACTACGCTAAAAGCTTGGTATGGATAGGATTGGTAGCCTTGCTTAAATGCCAGGTTGCAAATGCAGCAGTCCACAATATCAGTCAGGGTCAGTTGCCAATTTGCAATAATTGGAACAATAGCTGGTCTATCAGTGGTAGCACGTATACATGCAGCGCCTCGGTCAGTTTTGTGGCTGGAGATGAATATGTTGCGAATTCACCCATAACATTGCGGGCGGATGCAGGTATTACCTTGTCTGGTAATAAAGTAGGGACTGTAACGAGCCCTATCACTCTGCAAACCACCTACGGTACGTTGAATGCCACCGTTGGTAGTAGTGTGGTTTATGGCAACCTGAGTACTGGGAGCGGTGCCCTAACCTTGACGGGAGTCTCACTGACTGGAAATATTCAAACCAGCGCTAAGTTGACCATTACACAGTCTGCTATTAATGGAAATGTAAGCGGTACTGGAGAGGGAGTTATTAGTGGCAGCAGTGTTAGTGGAGCGGTAAGCTTTGGGAATGGTTTTACCGGCTCTGATACAACCTTTGCTAGCAGCGTCTCTAGCACCGTCATCAGTCTGAAAAATGGCTCTGTTTCCGGTTCTATCACCGGCACTAATATTACTCTCAACGGTACGAATGTAGATGGGAAGGTGACTGGTACCGGTACCGGAAGCTTTACCAATCTCACGATAGGCAACAGTGTCAGCATGACTAACGGCCTTATCGCTACCAATACAGTATTTTCTTCCACGCTCACCTCCACGAATGGCGCAGTTACTTTGTTCGGTGGCTTGGTTACGGGGTTGGTTAATGTTTCCTGCTGCAAAGTAACCGTTTCACAAGGTGCGACGATATCCAACGGAATTGTTGCGGGAAACAACGGTATTGATATCAGGGATAGCACCGTTACAGGGGACCTGAAGGCAGGTAATAACCCGATTGTGATGGTTAATGTCAATATGACTTCGGGAACCATAAGCCCAGGCAATAATAGCCTTACCATTACAGGTGGGACAGTTACTGCTGATGTGACTAATGCTCACCGGGTATTTATAAATGATAACGCGGTTGTAACCGGCGACGTGCTCGCTCGCTATGAGGTCAGTGTTAGTGATAGTAAAGTCATAGGTGATATCGCAACGGTGGTGGGGCATGACGGGTTGCATCATGTATATCTGAATAATTCAGAGGTATATGGAAATGTTACCGTCCGGGATGACTGGGGCACGATTAATGGTGATGAGTCAAGTAGAATATATGGAGTCTGCACTTATAAAATGGTTGACCCTATCTCTCTATGTGAGGCGGGAGGTGGCCCAGGCCCGATTGATCCGGTTGAGTGCGATATTTCCTTAGAAGTAGGGCCAATGATTGCGGGTAAATCTCATATTGCTAAGGTTATTGCTTTGGATGAGCCTGTTTCATGTAAAGTGCCTTCCAGTCTAAATATTCTGTTCGACTACAAGGAGCGGGATGGTCTGTACCATAATCCTGTGACAATTGTGGTTAATGGTAAACATATAGAGGAGGGTAAGTCTGAGGAAATTAAGGATGTTGAGTGGGAGGAAAAGGAAGCAGAGCTGGCTATCGAGTATAAGGAGGCGGGTAAACTATACTTGGCAGTGCTTGATGCGCATGATGAAGTGTTGGACTTTAAAGAGTTTGTTTCTTCGCCAGCAGGTATTTGCATTAGTTCGGAGAAGTTCTGTTCAATGGGCGACGGCAATTGCCAGCGTTTCCGAGCTGTAGGAGAGAATTTTGAGATAACGATAACTCCGGTAGCCTTTAAGAGTGGTGATGTTTGTGCAGCCTCTGATGTAACGAAAAACTATCGGAGAATAGGCTTGGAGATTGAGCCGTATGTAGTGGCGCCAAGTGAGGATGAAGGTGGTGAAAGAGGCATCTTGCTTGAGCCCGAAGGGGGTAATTACGATCATTTGGCAACGGGCGATCCTAATGAATGGCAGGGCTCGATAACCCAAAATGTAGCTCTTTCTGAGGTGGGAGTGTTTAGTTTGCATATTAAAGAACATTCTTACCTTGGCTTTACCGTACCTGCCATTGAGTCGAAACCGATCGGTCGATTTTATCCGACTCATTTGAAAGTCGAGGGGGCTGGCGCGTTAATTGCGGGTTGTGGAAATTTTAGTTATCAGGATCAGTTAGTTGAAATTGATGATCGGCTGACATTGGGTATCACCGGCTATGGTCGCAAACCAAATGGTGAGGAGTACCCAACTAAAAATTACGACCATGACGACTTTTGGGGGTTTAAAAATCGGCCCACTGAAATTTGGATGGCGGAATATCGTGACCTAGACATATCTCGTCTTTTTTTGGATGATGATGCCGTTATTGAAAGTGGTCAGAATAATTCTGATGGTAAGCGTACCTACACTTGGACTGCTAAGCAGCTGAGCTATGAGCGTAGCTCTCTGCCAACTGTTGATGATCTTCCCTTTTCTATACGTCAGAGCTTCTCTGCGGCAGAGTTGACCGACGACAAGGATGACGTTTGCTACGACCTTGGAGCGGGTTGCCAGGGCTTCGAACGGACCATTACGAACAGCGAAATCCGCCTCGGTCGGGTTCGTAGTGAAAACAAGATCGAACCTGCGGAGAAACAAACTAAAGTACCGTTGGTGCTGGAGCATTGGTACGGTAATGGATGGGTGCCGCAAGAAGACGAATGCACTGAGTTAATAGTGCCCGCTGAGAATGAAGATCCTATTTTATATAGTGATGGTGTTACTGCAGCAAGTGTTGGTTCTTGGATGGCTAATAAGGAAGTTACCGTGACGGTAACTGAGCCGCTTAAGCCGGAAGGCAGCGTTTGGTTAAGGCGTTTCCTTGAACAAGCTAGTTCGCCAACTACGTGGCTCTGCCAGAAGCGTTCGATGGAAGAAGCACCTCTGGGTGGTGTGTGTAGCTATTTGGACGATGCTGGTCCAGCTGAGATTCGCAGCTCCGCTACCTTCGGCATCTACAAAGGTCCCACACCCCTCATCTTCCGTCGTGAGCTTTATCGCGGAATGTGACGGGTACTGACGAAAGCCTCAAAACCTGGGTTAAGCAAACTGTCTTTGCAACACACTCACCTGATAACGCGTGCTTCGTCCGCCACCGGGTAGTCTCTCGATGCGAAGAGACAAGGGGACAGATTTATTTAATGAGGCCCCAATGAGGGTGCAGAAGGTCATCTATCCCTGGCTCGTCAACATTCTGCTAATCCATTCTGGCCGCATTGGCTGGGCTGGCCTACTCCTGCCATACCTTGCAGCATGAGTAAAAAAGGAATAATTTCAACTCATGGATGAATTCGAGTTCGATGAAGCAAAAAGCCAGGCCAATCTGCAGAAGCACGGCATTGATTTTGTGGCTGCCCAAGGGCTGTGGAAAGATCCGTACTTACTGGGGATCCGCGCGAAATCAGAGGATGAGCAGCGGTTCTTGCTGGTAGGCAAGATCGGCGCGAAGCACTGGTCGGCTGTCGTCACCTACAGGGAAGGTCGTATTCGCCTGATTTCAGTCAGGCGCTCCCGCAAGCAGGAGGTAGAGTTTTATGAAGGCTAAAGACTTCGATAAAAAATTTGATGCAGGCGAGGAAGACCTCGTCGATGACCTGGATCTGACCTCGGCTCGTCGCGTTAATCTGGAGCAAAAACGAATCAACGTCGATTTTCCGGCTTGGGTGGTGGAGTCGCTGGATCGTGAGGCGGCTCGCATTGGTGTTACCCGCCAGTCCATCATCAAGGTGTGGTTGGTCGAACGCCTTCAGGCAGAGTCTGCCAGCAAGCCGCTCTGATCGTTCTCTCGCTTCGCCCGCGAAGCAAGCGAAGGCCATCTGGAAATACTGACGGGGCAGGGCAGATTGCCGTGGCCAGTAAAGTGACCTTCACGCAGCTAATCCAGACTATGCGTATTGCGCCTGGGCAATCATCGATATCGATGTGATCAAGTATGGGCGTAATCGATCCATGGGCCTCGCCTTTTACCCATTCCCTTTTGGGTCTTTTGCCCCTGAAGCCAAATGGTGCTGCAATTCCATTGCATCGTGCAGGATACGCACGATCTCCAGTACCTGATCGGTGTGCTGGTATATGACCATGTGGCGGGGGCGAGCAACGCGACCTGCAGGAGAGCTGTTGCGGTAGTAGACGAGATGCAGGCTACGAAGCCCCGATGCAAGCTCTTCGCGGGCAACGCTGCCTGCTTGTTCGGGGTTGTTGGATAACGATCTGAAGGCGGTCTGCAAGAGGCTTTGGTATCGCTGGCGAGCTGGCCTGCCGAACTTTCTTTCGGTGTAGCTCAGGATATCCATGATGTCGGTGCGTGCGGCCTGGGAGAACCGTGTTGGCCGCATGCTCAGTGGTTTCCTGCCGAGTTGCCGAGTTGCTCCAGGTAATCTTCCAGCTCATCAGGTTGCACTTCATCGTAATCGCCGGTTTCCAACTGCATGAGACCACTTGCGACGGCGTTGCGCAGGGCTTCGAGCTTGGCTGCTTCCATGGCCTCGCGCTCAAGTAACAGGCGCAGGCCGGCTCGGATGACTTCGCTGCGGTTTTGGTAGCGCCCAGAGCTGACGAGATTGTCCACGGACTGCTCCAATGGAGCGGGAAGAACGACGTTGTGGGTTGCCATGGCGATGATCTCGTGCGAATGGTCGGCATGGCGATTTATGCCATACGACTTGTTGAATAGCAAAGTTAGCGAAGGGACTGGTGGTGTCAGCCGAGACGACATTTCAGATGGTTCACACGATCCTGCCTACGAAACCCCACTGAAACGCCGCCGATATTCGCTGGGCGTGAGGCCGACGATGCGGGTGAAGACCTTTCGAAAAGCGCCAGGGTCGCCATAGCCGACCTCCCAGGCGACCCGCTCGATAGGCAGCTGGCTCGCCTGGAGCATTTCCCGCGCCCGGCCCACGCGCAGGCGTTGGCAATATTCGGTGGTGGTCATGCCGGTGGCTTTCTGGAAGCGGCGCAGGAAGGTACGCACCTCCATGCCGGCGCGTTGGGCCAGGTCGGGGAGGGCGATGTGCCTGGCGCCGGTCTCCTGCAGCCAGTTCTGCACGGCCAGCACGGCCTGGTCGCCGTGGGCCAGGCGTGGGGCGAAGGCGCTGTAGTAACGCTGCTGGCGTCCCGGTGGATCGTATCCGCTCCATAAACCCCACCTACCCATAGCCTGCTGATCATTGGATGCTGAGCTCCCGCTTTCACCGGAGTTCATCCCATGATGCGTCCCGACGCCAAGGTGCAGAAGGTCTATCTCTACCCAAAACCCGTCGACTTCCGCAAATCCATCAACGGCTTGGCCGCTCTGGTCGAGTTGGACATCAAG
>NZ_JAAMQZ010000056.1 GCF_013522825.1 Stutzerimonas stutzeri | reverse complement strand
AGCTGACATTGCCGCGCTGGCGCGGGAAGCAATGTTCAATGGCGGAGAATTGTTCGGGTGTGATCATCATGCGCGAAGTATCCCGCATTACTCGCCGTCAAGCCAGTAGCGTTAACAGGCCCTAGTCCAAGACCCGACGCAGTGCAACTCGGAGCTGGCGAACCCGCATCCGCTGGGCCAGCCAGCTTTTGGCGGTGGAGATTCGGATGATGCGTCGCCGTTACATGCCGGCCGCGACCGAGCAGTTACTCGAAGCAGTACGTTAGGCTGCAGCCGAGAAAGACTGGCGGGCTGTATCAGAGCAATAGGTAGTGTTGGCCGCAATAGCCGACATCTCTCCGGACGGATCGCGTCGCTCCTTTTCAGCGCCCGCATGGGCTGTGTTGCCGGTAATAGCCGCGTGCTCGAATAGCGAACACCTCTGGAAAGAAACAGCAAGCGCCAGCTCAGTTTGCCCGCCCTTCACGATCACGGATCACGGATCACGGATCACGGTACCTTTGCAATTGCTAAGCCAGTAAGTACGCCATTTCTTGAATACACTTTGGATCGGTGCGCTTGATTTCATCCAGCGGCAACACGATGTCGTTACGGCTGGCGGCCTCGATCTCCAGCCGCCCCTGGTCACGTACCATGGCGCATCGAATGTGCCGGGGTCGCCTGTCCTGTGGCAGCCGCTTCCATATCCAAGCGCCGAGCGGAGCTGCTCGAACAATTGCGGGTGCTCAGTGTTGGGGTATTGTCCGCCGACATCATTAAGGACCCGGTTGAAGAACTGGCCGGGCATTTCCGTCGATTCGACACGGTCATCAGCTGCGTAGGTTTCGTGGCAGGTGCGGGCGCGCAACTCAAGATCACCCGAGCCGTGCTCAATGCGGGCGTTAAACGCTACGTGCCCTGGCAGTTCGGGGTCGACTACAACGCGATCGGCAAAGGCAGCGCGCAGGATCTGTTCGACGAACAGCTCGACGTTCGGGCATTACTGTGCGCCCAGGAACGGACCGAGTGGCTGGTCATCTCGACGGGCATGTTCACAAGCTTCCTGTTCGAGCCCGCGTTCGGTGTGGTCGACCTGGCACGCAACACCGTTCATGCGCTGGGCAGCTGGGATACGCAAGTCACCGTGACAACGCCGAAGGACATAGGGCTGCTGACGGCGAGGATACTGTTCACTCGCCCCCGCCTGGCAAACCAGGTGGTGTTCGTTGCCGGAGACACCCTGAGTTACGGTCAGTTGGCAGACCAAGTCGATGCTGCTCTGGATCGCAAGGTGCATCGAATCGAGTGGACCGTGAAGAAGCTGAACGACGATTTGGCCGCCGCCCCCACGATCAGATGCGCAAGTATTGGGCGGTCTTTGCGCAGGGCAAGGGCGTCGCCTGGGATAAGCAACACACCTTGAACGCCGCCCATGGCATTGAGATGACGAAGACGGCCGACTGGATCAACGAGAACCTGAAGGGTCGTTTGCCACCTGCCTAAAGCCTGTGAGGGCCCCGACGCCGCAACGGCCATTACATACGGGGTTACGGCCTGCACCTCGTCCATAGGGCTGAAGACCGACACTCTTGGGCGCCTGCCCCGGACCGTCATTGAGTTTTAGCGGTAGCTAAACTAGACTAACCGCATTAGCTAACCTGGAATGACACGATGAAACCTGACAGCACTTCCGGCTCGGGGCACAAGACGGTCAACATTCACGACGCGAAGACGAACCTGTCGCAGCTGATTCTGGAAGCGACCCAGGGCAGCCCGTTCGTCATCGCCAAGGCCGGCAAGCCGATGGTCAAGGTCGTGGCGATAGATCACGAAACCAGGCCGCGCCTGGGGATGCTCGCGGGCATGTTCGAGGTACCTGACGATATCGACACGCCGTTCCAGAACGAAATCGAGGCCATGTTCGGCGCATGAAGCTGCTGCTCGATACTCATATCCTGCTGTGGGCCTGTGCGGCACCGTCGTCTCTTCCGGCCGAAGCGGTTGTACTGATCGAGGATCGCGGCAACGACCTGCTGTTCAGCGCCGCCAGCATCTGGGAAGTGGGCATCAAGAATGCCATGGGCAAGCCCGGCTTTCGCTTCGATCCGGCGGTGCTCCGGCGCACCCTGCTCGATGCCAATTACCAGGAGCTCCCGATGACCGGCCAGCACGGCATCGTGGCTGCCGGACTGCCGCCCATCCACAACGACCCCTTTGACCGCATGCTTGTCGGCCAGGCGATGACGGAAGGCTTTGTACTTGTGACGAGTGACCGGGCAGTGGCCAAGTACACCGGTCCCATCCGATACGTTCGCTGATGCCCGCTCAACGCCCCGGTGACCGGTTTAATGCGGTCCTCCGAGGTGCTGCCAGCCTGATATCCAGATAATCCTGCGGCGCGCACCGACACCCAACCGTGCACAGCTGGTCGATCCGGGTCGTGAAGCTCTGGCTCATCATGTCCAGGCACATGCCCCAATTCGGTGCTAGGGTCACGCGCCCCGGCCGTCGCGTATTGCGGCCCCATTTGGCGTTGACCGCATCGAGCACTTCCATTACCCGCTCAGCCGCCGCCGGCGGAGTCGATGCGAACAGATCGTCGGAGAACTCGCCGCGCTGGCACAGCTCCATCAACAGCACCTCCGCCTTGCTATAGGCATAGCCATGACGGTAGATGCGCTCAAGGCCGGCGATGGCGGTCCGGGTAATCAGGCGCGTGTCATCGGTCGGATACGGCAGCTCGCATACCATGCTCTGTGCATATTTCGGCTCGTCCGGATTGAACATGCCGGCCCGGATGCTTATCCGTACACACTTGCACAGCGATTGCTGCGCCCGGAGCTTTTCGCAAGCCCGCGTGGCATAGCTGGCAACCGCCTCGCGGATCGGCTCGAATGCCGCCTGGCGGTCGCCGAACATCCGCGAGCAGCAGATTTTCCGCTTCGCTGGCGCCGCCTCCTCAAGCGTCAGGCAGGCCGTGCCTATCAGCTCCCGTGCAGTTTTCTCCACCACGACCGAGAACCGCTCGCGCAGCGTCCGGGCATCGGCCTGCGTCAGGTCGGCAAAGGCCTCGCCGATCGAATACACCCCACGGCCGGTACCAGTCCTTCGGTGACAGTCATCACCCGTTCGCTCATGTCCCCGTTTATGTGGAATGGAAAATCAAGTCCGTCGACGTTGGCCTGCTGATGACGAAACAAGCATTGCTTATATGACCATGGCGCTGCTAATCACTTCAGGCCACTCCTATGGCCAACACGCTTTGTAACCATGACGGGCAGAGAACGGCCAGCAGCAGCCGGTCAGTCCGAGTCCTACCAGACAAAATCTGACGTTTGGATCTTTATATAGATCCGGGGTGATTCAGTTCTTTTTCGATTAGACACCGCTCTATTGAGATGTGATCTGACATTGAAGCGAGAGAACATGGAAAGGTTTTCAGAGAACATTATTCGTTACTCTGAATCGCCCCGGATTTCTTAGACACTTTCCAGGCTCACAAAACTTCGCCATAGTGTGCGGCCAGCGCAACGAACCTTTCACTGTCTTCCTCAAGATCCTGTCGATACATTTCTCGGCATCTGAATCTCCCGCGCAAAAAAACTTGTCGTTCGGAAAAACGGGGGGGAAGATACTCGCCTGGGAAAATCTCTGGGAACTCATTCATCACTTCAGATGTTGCACTCAGTTCCCGCAGCCGCCGAGCTTATGAAGCTACTTATGGACGGCTTTTATTTTCCGATGAAATAATTTTCAATACCGCCCCTATAAACGGTTGATGGCAGAGGGTTATTATAATTTTTGATGTAAGGCGCGTAAAAAATGAACCAATTTGGAAGTTCAGCAGAAAGAGATTTCATAGCCTGCCGGTAGTGCATGGAGTTTTTCCTGGCATCGACAAAAAATAGTGGGCTTCTAATAAAGATAGGCCCATAACTTTCTTGCGCTTTTATGAAAGGGGGGGCTGTCGGTGGCACCTTCATCAAAAGGGACAAGATTCTTTTCTAGGGCCAGCCCCCCCCAAAAGAACTAGGATGGTTCTGAGGGTATTTTGTAATTACGGTTTTCTCCTTAGATAACCCCTTTACAAAAAGACGCGCTCTTGCACCATTGAACTGGCGCTCAACAACTGCTACTGCTTCATCCGGGCTTGCAGCAAGCTCTGAAGGAACCCAGGCAGCAACGTGAATCATGTTAGACATTGGCGAGCCTCCACCGCCTAGGAGCATCAAGCCAACGCCAATGCCTAATGCGGCCCCTCCGCCGAGTCCAGCGGGTGGTGATGTAGCGCTGAGTCCGACCACTCCTGCATCAAGTGCTCCAGCACTGCGGCCTCCCTGCGCAGAATGTGAAGGCGTGTCCTCGATCATATCCCGTGGCACGTCCCTCACCCCCTGGATGTCCATGGCGTCCAAATTAATCATGGCGTCAGACCATTTCTCGTGAGGCACGTCTTTCCGGTCAGGCAGCTCGACTTTGGCGGTCGAAGAACAGCCGACCAAGCCGATGAACATCAGAGTGATTGCTGCTTTGCGGGCGTTGGGGTGTTGGGGTGTTGGGAAATACTCACTTGTTTCTCCAGTTGTTTCGTTTCCTGAATCCGATATAACTGCCTTGCCAGCGATCCCAAATTAGGCCTGACACAGGGCACCTCCTCCTGCGCACGACTGGCGGTGTAGTCGAAAGGTCGATCGATGTAATCTGCGGCCCGCCACTCTGTATCTACATTCAGGTCTGCGCCGTCGGGTCACCACGCATCCACTCGCACACCACCGGGAGCCACCACTGTCCTCCACACGGCACCAAGAGCAAATCCCGGCGCCAGTAACGGACCACTCAGCAGTTCCAAAGTACCCACCAGCCCCCGTCAGATCTACAAGTCCACAAGTATAAATTGGCTGAAAGGCGCGCCATTGCTGGCTTTATACTTTCCACTTGATGTGGGACCAGCTCCAATTTCGCATTAAAGGTGAAGCCTACCGTTTCGTAGCGCTTGGGTTTTTTACAGCTTAAGAGACGCTGAAAGCACTGAAACCAAGGAGCCTGCCATGAACCTTTTCACCAAGATCGCCAACCTGCTTGTAGCCCTCGTCCAGCCCGCTAAACCGGCGTACACCACAGTCGTTTACCCCAGCCAGGGAAAAGCGGTCGTGGTGCATGACGGCCTCGGCATTCGTCATGAGCGCCCGTGGTATCGGATCGATTCTCTGATCGACGAGAACATGGACACGAGCATGGCCTTCGACAGCATTCTGCACGATCACACTGGCTGGGCTGATTCATTCGATCCTGTTCACCCCATCCAGACAGAGGAAATTTCCTCGATTTTCTCCTCCCACTTCGAGCCCGCAACCTCCTGGGTTAATCCGGCCAACGGCATGCCTATGCTCGACAGCTGTTTCGATGTTATGGGGAACACGTTCGGCACGGACATGCTGAGCGACAGCCTTTCGTTTGATCACGGCATCAGCTGTTTCGAAAGCAGCTTTTCCTCTTTCGGTTTCGACTAAACGCAGACGCCACAGCACTCGGGGGAAATTGATCATGTCGCCATTTGCGCTGATAGTTAGCTTCATCCTCGCATTCGCCATAGGCATCTCCTGGCTGGCCCTGGCGGTAGATGCCCGCATTGCGCGGGGCCGGTTGAGTCGGCAGATACCCTTACCGCTGGACTACTCAGACTCTGGTCATCGTCGACGATCACGGCTCGGGCTCCGGCCAGTGATGGCAGTGTCAGGCTGCTTGTTCGTGCTGCTTTCCGGCATCGGGGCAGCCGTGCTCGGAAGACTAGCTGCGATGCAGCCGGCTGAAGCGGCGGCGGTATTCATCGCTTATCCGCTTCTGAAAAATCTCTGGGGCCAGGTCATGGGCGCTGGGCCAATCGTCTGCGTCGTCCTGGCCGTGCCCGGAACCTACTGCATCAGCGTCGGCCTCGGCAGTGATAAAGGTTGATGCCCCCGTTTCCGTGTGACATCCACTGCGGCAACGGGATCGCGCTTGAAGGGAGTTTGGTAGTCAGGCATCACCATCGCGTTGCCATCGGACATCCACTACGGCAACTACGGCTACAGACCAACAGAAAAGATCATAGATACAACAACGTACACGCTCCTCTTTTTCATCGGTTTAACGCTGGGGGTGATTGCGGTTTCCGCAGCGATTGGCTTAGTGGTGGCCAAGAGCCTGGACGGCAAGGGCGCTAAGGGGCGTTCTGATGACATGCCTGCGGATGACGGGCGCTCTACCCAGTCCGATGATCCGAATCGACTTTGAAGCGCCGAGGTCCGGTATGTAGTCGCCAGCCCTGTTGGTGACGTAGATCGCTGCGGTCATCAGCAACCTTGCCAAACTCAGTATCGTTTGATCACAACGGCGAGCAGCTTGGTGCAGCCCGCGCCGGTGGGCGGGATCGTTCTCCAGATCGAGTTATCAGATGGGGGGGGTTGGTGACTGCGAGCGCGATCCGGGACGGGGCCAACGTGGCTTTATCTTACTCGCGCCAGATAGCCAGTTTGCAGTTGAGCTGTCCTTTACACAGCGGTGGGGCAAAAAGTGGGGTAAAAATGGGTGAGGGCAAAAAATCATCGCCCATAAAAAAATCCAACCACCGTTAAGTGATTGGATTTTCTAGGGATTTTTGGTCGGGACGGAGTGATTCGAACACTCGACCCCTTGCACCCCATGCAAGTGCGCTACCAGGCTGCGCTACGCCCCGACTGGTGTTTTCAGCATTGCTGAAAACGGATCGAACTATACCTTAAGCATCTGAAAATGTGAAAGTTTTTTAGCACTTTGATGGTTTATTTCCGTAGCACCTGCAGCACTTCCTCCAGCTCCGAAATCATCTGGCGGATCATTTGCTTGTACTGGGTGGTGTCCTCACGGGCTTCTTCGCTGGAGAGGCGCTGTCTGGCGCCGCCGATGGTGAAGCCTTGGTCGTAGAGAAGCGCCCGGATCTGGCGAATCATCAGTACGTCCTGGCGCTGGTAGTAGCGCCTGTTGCCACGGCGCTTCACCGGGTTGAGCTGTGGGAATTCCTGTTCCCAGTAGCGCAGCACATGGGGCTTTACCGCGCAGAGTTCGCTGACTTCACCGATGGTGAAGTAGCGTTTGCCCGGAATTGTCGGAAGCTCGTCGTTATGGCTTGGTTCCAGCATAGGCCTCGACCCTGGCTTTGAGTTTCTGCCCTGGGCGGAACGTCACGACACGGCGCGCCGTGATCGGTATTTCCTCGCCGGTTTTCGGATTGCGCCCAGGCCGCTGGCGCTTGTCGCGCAGGTCGAAGTTGCCGAACCCGGACAGCTTGACCTGCTCGTTTTGCTCCAGCGCCTGGCGAATTTCCTCAAAAAACAGCTCGACCAGCTCCTTGGCCTCGCGCTTGTTCAAGCCTAGCTCTTCATAAAGACGTTCGGCCATTTCAGCTTTCGTCAGAGCCCCCATACGCTATTTCCTTAACGTGGCGTTGTACCTTTCTTCCAGGGAGGTAAGGATTTTCTGCATCGCACCGCTCACCTCATCGTCGTTTAGAGTGCGCGAAGGGTGCTGCCAGGTCAAGCCGACTGCCACACTTTTGCTAAGCGGATCAATACCTTTACCCTGATAGACGTCAAATAGCTTGAGGTCGGTCAGGTTATCGCCCGCCGCTTCACGGATACAGCGCAGCACATCGTCCGCCGCTACGCTGATTGCCACAAGGATCGCTAGGTCGCGACGCACCTCGGGGAAGCGCGACAGTTCGCTGAAACGCGGCAGCCGCCCTTCACTGATTTCGGCGACCAGCAACTCGAACAGATAGACCGGCTGGTCGATACCCAGGCTGGAGGCCAGTTCGGGGTGCAGGCTGCCGGCGAAACCGACCAGACGCCCTTCCCGCTCGATACGCGCCGTCTGCCCTGGATGCAGGGCCGGATGCTCGGCGGCGATGAAGGTATAGGCCGCAGCATCGCCCGCGTAGGCAAGTACGGCTTCAACATCGGCTTTCATGTCATGGAAATCGACCGCTTCGCGCCCATTGCTCCAGGCTTCCGGCAGCCGGCTCCCGGTCACGACGCCAGCCAGCATCGCTTCCTGCTTCAGATCGCCAAGCTGGCCGACGAAACGCAAACCGCTTTCGAACAGGCGAACCCGCGTCTGTTGACGATTCAGGTTGTATTGCAGCGCCTTGATCAGGCCCGGCCATAGGGTTGCCCGCATGGCCGCCATGTCCGAGGAGATCGGGTTGGCCAGCTGCAGCGGCTCGACACCGGGACTGAACAGCTCGAACAGCTTCGGATCGATGAAACTGTAGGTGATCGCTTCCTGATAGCCCCTCGCAACCAGCAGGCGACGCAACGCCGGCAGCTCTGCACGGGCTTCCGGGCTGGCCTCGGGTGCCAGGCGCGCCTGGGGATAACGCACCGGCAGGCGATCGTAGCCATACAACCGCCCCAGCTCTTCGATGAGGTCGACTTCCAGGCTGATATCGAAGCGATGGCTGGGCACGCTGACTTCCCAGCAACCCTGCGACTTCTCGACAACGCCCAGGCCCAGCGCAGAGAGCAGCGAGACGACCTGCCCCGCCGGCATTTCCAGCCCGAGCATCTGATCGATACGCTCGGCACGCAGCACAATCGGCGCGATATCGGGCAGATCGGCTTCGCTGGTGGCCTCGATCACCGGGCCGGCATTGCCACCGACGATCTGCAGCAGCAGCGTGGTCGCCCGCTCCATGGCGCGACGGGCAAGCTGCGAATCCACGCCACGCTCGTAGCGATGCGAGGCATCGGTGTGCAGGCCGTAGGAGCGCGCCTTGCCGGCCAGGGCGATGGTGTCGAAGAAGGCGCTTTCCAGGAACAGATCCTGCGTCGAGGCGCTCACACCGCTGTGCTCGCCGCCCATCACACCGGCAATCGCCAGGGCGCGCTGATGGTCGGCGATCACCAGCGTATCGGCACGCAGTGTCACTTCCTGGCCGTCGAGCAGAACGATTTTTTCCTGCTCTTCGGCCATCCGCACGCAAATGCCGCCCTGGATTTCAGCCAGATCGAAGGCATGCAGCGGCTGCCCCAGTTCGAGCATCACATAGTTGGTGACATCCACCACCGCATCGATGCTGCGGATATCGGAACGGCGCAGACGCTCGACCATCCACAGCGGCGTTGGACGCGACAGATCGACACCGCGGATCACACGACCGAGATAGCGCGGACAGGCTTTTGCCGCCGACACCTCAACCGGACGCACTTCGTCATGAGTGGCAGCCACAGGCACGATATCGACGGGTGCAACCTCCGCGGCGTAAATCGCACCCACTTCGCGAGCAAGCCCGGCGATGGACAGGCAGTCACCCCTATTCGGCGTCAGGCCGATTTCGATGCTCGCATCGTCCAGGCCCAGGTATTCGCGCAGATCGCTGCCCACCGGAGCATCCGCCGCCAGCTCCATCAGCCCGCTGTCATCGGTGCCGATCTGCAGCTCGGTTTCCGAGCACAACATGCCATTGGACTCGACGCCCCGCAGCTTGGCCTTCTTGATCTTGAAATCGCCCGGCAGCTTCGCGCCGATCATGGCAAAGGGAATTTTCAGGCCGGGGCGCACATTGGGCGCACCGCAGACCACCTGAAGGGTTTCGCTGCCATTGCTGACCTGGCACACGCGCAGCTTGTCGGCATCGGGATGCTGTTCGGTGCTCAGCACCTCCCCCACCACCACGCCACTGAACTCACCGGCAACCGGAGTCACGGCGTCCACTTCGAGGCCGACCATGGACAGACGTGCGACCAGCTCGTCACGCGATACACCCGGATTTACCCAGGTGCGCAGCCATTGTTCACTGAATTTCATCCTGCTCTCCTAAAGAATTCTCGTTGACCGTTTCGAGCGCCTAGCGAAATTGCGCCAGGAACCTGAGGTCGTTATCGAAGAACAGGCGCAAATCATTGACGCCATAACGCAGCATAGCCAGCCGCTCGGCGCCCATGCCGAACGCGAAGCCTTGGTATTTCTCCGGATCGATGCCGGACATGCGCAGCACGTTCGGATGCACCATGCCGCAGCCCATCACCTCAAGCCAGCCGGTCTGCTTGCACACACGGCAGCCCTTGCCGCTGCACATCACGCACTGCATGTCCACCTCAGCCGAAGGCTCGGTGAAGGGGAAGAATGACGGACGGAAACGCACGCCCAACGGCTTCTCGAAGAACACCCGCAGGAACTGCTCGATGGTGCCTTTCAAGTCCGCGAAACTGATGCCTTCGTCGATCAGCAGGCCTTCGACCTGATGGAACATTGGCGAATGGGTGATATCCGAATCACAGCGATAGACTCGACCGGGGCAGACGATGCGAATCGGCGGCTGTTGCGACTCCATGGTGCGCACCTGTACCGGCGAGGTATGGGTACGCAGCAGCATCCGGGCATCGAAATAGAAGGTGTCGTGCATCGCCCGCGCAGGGTGATGCCCTGGAATATTCAGCGCTTCGAAGTTGTGGTAGTCGTCCTCGACTTCCGGACCTTCGGCAACGCTGTAGCCGATATGGCTGAAAAACTGCTCGATACGCTCAAGCGTGCGGGTTACCGGATGCAAGCCGCCGCTGGCTTCACCGCGGCCGGGCAGGGTCACATCGATGCGCTCGGCTGCAAGCCTGGCGCTCAGCGCCGCCTGCTCGAGACGGGCCTTCTTCGCGTTCAGCTCATCCTGCACACGGCCTTTGGCTGCATTGATCAGGGCGCCGGCCTTTGGCCGCTCTTCGGCAGACAGCTTGCCCAGCGTCTGCATGACCTGGGTCAGCTCGCCTTTCTTGCCGAGGTATTGGACCCGGATCTGCTCCAGGGCATTGATGTCTTGGCTATGTTGCACCGCCTCAAGCGCTTGCGAGACCAGTGCATCCAGGTTTTCCATGTACAACCTCCAGAGGTTCTTGCAGAACCGCACCCGGCGACAGCAGCCTGAGCCGCACCGCCACATGCACTTTTGCAAAGGCCCCTTCAAATACGAAATAGGGGAAGAGCACAAGGCTCTTCCCCTATCGGTGACGCTACGAATCCGAAGATTCGAGATTATCGATGGGCTTAAGCCAGAGAAGCTTTAGCTTTTTCGACAATCGCAGCAAAAGCTGCTTTTTCATTCACTGCCAACTCGGCCAGAACCTTGCGGTCGATCTCGATGGCCGCTTTTTTCAGGCCGGCAATCAAACGGCTGTAGGACAGACCGTTTACACGCGCACCGGCGTTGATACGAGCGATCCACAGAGCGCGGAACTGACGCTTGCGCTGGCGGCGGTCACGGTAGGCATACTGGCCAGCCTTGATTACCGCCTGCTTGGCAACACGGAACACGCGCGAACGAGCGCCGTAGTAGCCTTTTGCGAGTTTCAGGATTTTCTTGTGACGGCGACGAGCGACGACGCCACGCTTAACACGAGCCATGAGTTATTCCTCTGTTCTTGACCGATTAACGTACGCGCAGCATGCGCTCTACTTTTGCGTTGTCAGACGGGTGCATCAGAGATGTACCACGCAGCTGACGCTTACGCTTGGTAGACATTTTGGTCAGGATGTGGCTCTTGAAAGCGTGCTTGTGCTTGAAGCCATTAGCCGTCTTCTTGAAGCGCTTTGCAGCGCCACTTTTAGTCTTCATCTTTGGCATGTTCGGTACTCCACAGTGTGGGTGATTACAAATAACCGCAAGGCCTGCCAGTGCCCTGGAGGTTACTTTTTCTTCTTGGGAGCGATGACCATGATCAGCTGGCGTCCTTCCATCTTCGGATGCTGTTCGACCGAACCGTATTCAGCCAGGTCAGCCTCGACCCGCTTCAACAGTTCCATCCCCAGCTCCTGATGGGCCATCTCACGACCGCGGAATCTCAACGACACCTTGGCCCTGTCCCCTTCACTCAGGAAACGTATCAGGTTACGCAGCTTGACCTGATAGTCGCCCTCTTCCGTCCCTGGGCGAAACTTCACTTCTTTGACCTGGATCTGCTTCTGGTTCTTCTTCGCCGCAGCAATCTGCTTCTTTTTCTCGAACAGATGCTTGCCGTAATCCATCACCCGGCATACGGGAGGCGTTGCATCAGCGGAGATTTCCACCAGATCCAGCTTCGCTTCTTCAGCAATACGAAGCGCTTCATCAATCGAGACGATGCCAACCTGCTCGCCATCAGCACCAATCAAACGGACCTCACGAGCCGAGATATTCTCGTTGATCGGGGCCTTGGGTGCAGCTCGTTTATCCTGTCTCATTTCACGCTTAATAGTGATTACTCCAATTCTTGGCGACCACGCCGGGAAACCGCTTGTGCGAGCAACCGGGCGAAATCATCCAGGGGCATGGAGCCCAGATCGGTTCCTTCACGGGTGCGCACGGCAACGGATCGTGTCTCGACTTCCCGATCTCCGATAACCAGAAGATAGGGAACCTTGAGCAAGGTATGCTCGCGGATTTTAAAGCCGATCTTTTCGTTTCTCAAGTCGGACTTGGCACGGAAGCCGCTCTGATTGAGAATTTTCTCCACTTCGCTCGCGAAATCGGCCTGCTTGTCGGTGATATTCATCACCACTGCCTGCGTCGGCGCCAGCCAGGCCGGGAACGCGCCTTCGTAATGTTCGATGAGAATACCGATGAAGCGCTCGAACGAACCCAGGATCGCCCGGTGCAACATGACCGGATGCTGGCGGTCATTGTTCTCGCTGACGTATTCGGCACCCAGACGGATCGGCAGATTGAAGTCCAGCTGCAGCGTGCCGCACTGCCAGACACGCCCCAGGCAGTCCTTGAGCGAGAACTCGATCTTCGGCCCATAGAAAGCGCCTTCGCCCGGCTGCAGATCGTAAGGCAGCCCCGCGCTGTCCAGCGCAGCTGCCAGAGCCGCCTCGGCGCGATCCCACAGATCATCGGAGCCGACGCGCTTTTCCGGGCGGGTCGAGAGCTTCAGCTCGATATCCTCGAAACCGAAGTCGGCATACACCGCCTGCGTCAGCCGGATGAAATCAGCCGACTCGGACTGCATCTGCTCTTCGGTACAGAAGATATGCGCATCGTCCTGGGTGAAGCCGCGCACGCGCATGATGCCGTGCAGCGCGCCGGACGGCTCGTTGCGGTGGCAGGCGCCGAACTCGGCCAGGCGCAATGGCAGCTCGCGGTAGCTCTTCAGGCCCTGGTTGTACACCTGAACGTGGCACGGGCAGTTCATCGGCTTGATCGCGTAATCGCGACTTTCCGATTCGGTGGTGAACATGTTCTCGGCATAGTTGGCCCAATGCCCGGATTTTTCCCAGAGCACGCGATCAACGACCTGCGGCGTGCGAATTTCCTGGTAGCCGTTCTCGCGCTGTACCTGGCGCATGTACTGCTCAAGCACCTGGTAGAGCGTCCAGCCATTGGGATGCCAGAAGACCATTCCCGGCGCTTCTTCCTGGGCATGGAACAGCCCCAGGCGCTTGCCGATCTTGCGATGGTCGCGCTTCTCAGCTTCCTCGATGCGCTGGATATAGGCCGCCAACTGCTTCTTGTCGGCCCAGGCGGTGCCATAGATACGCTGCAACTGCTCGTTCTTTGCGTCGCCGCGCCAGTAGGCACCGGAGAACTTGGTCAGCTTGAACGACTTGAGAAAACGCGTATTGGGCACGTGCGGCCCACGGCACATGTCGACGTATTCTTCGTGGTAATACAGGCCCATGGCCTGCTCGTCCGGCATATCCTCGACCAGACGCAGCTTGTAGTCCTCGCCACGCGCCTGGAACACCTCGATGACCTCGGCACGCGGGGTGACCTTCTTGATCACGTCGTATTCGGTGTCGATCAGCGCCTTCATACGCTGCTCGATGGCGGCCATGTCTTCCGGCGTGAAAGGACGTTCGAAGGCGATATCGTAATAGAAGCCTTCGGCAATCACCGGACCGATGACCATCTTCGCCGTCGGATAGAGCTGCTTGACCGCATGCCCGACCAGATGCGCGCAAGAGTGGCGAATGATTTCCAGCCCCTCTTCATCCTTGGGCGTAATGATCTGCAGGGTTGCGTCGCTCTCGATCAGGTCGCAGGCATCGACCAGGCGACCGTTGACCTTGCCGGCAATCGTCGCCTTGGCAAGACCGGCACCAATGGACTGAGCCACCTCGGCAACTGAAACCGGATGATCGAACGCACGCTGACTGCCGTCAGGAAGAGTAATGATGGGCATGGCGCCTCCTCTCCTAGTGGTGACCCCTACCAAAGGCCACGTGGGTTGGGATGAGCCAGGAAAGCGATCCACCGGCTTGGCCTGCCGCACAATGGCAGTAGCCCGAAGGCCGACCGACGCGAATCGAAGTCACTGGAGGATGAACGAAACGGGCTATTTAACTGCCCGACTCCTTACAAGTCGAGCAATAAAAAAGGGCCGCTAGCGCGACCCTTTTTCTCGGAATTTGGTAGGCACAATTGGATTCGAACCAACGACCCCCACCATGTCAAGGTGGTGCTCTAACCAACTGAGCTATGTGCCTCCGATGGACGCGCATTCTATAGATACGCATGACAGCGTCAAGCTTTTTTTCGCTAAGCCACTGATATTTGTGATTTTTGAAACCGGCAAGCAACACAGGCGGCGTCCCTATGGTGCGAAAGGGCTTGTAGCGCTAGCATCGCGTCAAATATTCAGAACAGGGGTTAACAAAATGCCGCACACACCCTATCCCGATTCCTATTACGCAGCCTCCGCGCACCCTGCACCGGACCGCGCTCCCCTGAACGATGCCATCGAGACGGATGTCTGCGTGATCGGCGCAGGCTACACCGGACTCTCTACTGCACTCTTTCTTCTGGAGCAGGGTTTTCGGGTGGTCGTGCTGGAAGCCGCCGGGGTTGGCTTCGGCGCCTCCGGGCGCAACGGCGGGCAGATCGTCAACAGCTACAGCCGCGATATCGATGCCGTCGAGCGCAGCGCCGGCCCGGACGCGGCGCGCCTGATCGGCGCCATGGCATTCGAGGGCGCACGGATCATTCGCGAGCGGGTCGCACGCTATGGCATCGACTGCGACCTGAAGAACGGCGGCATATTCGCCGCCTTCAATTCCAGGCAGATGCGCCATCTGGAAGCGCAGAAAGCGCTTTGGCAGCGCTACGGCTACGACCAGCTGGAAATGCTCGATCACAACGGAATCCGCAACGTCGTGGCATGCGAGCGCTATGCCGGTGGCATGCTCGACCACGGCGGTGGCCACATCCACCCCCTTAACCTGGCGCTGGGCGAAGCGGCGGCGGTGGAATCGCTGGGCGGCATCATTCATGAGCAGAGTCCCGCGATTCGCATCGAGCGTGGCGACACACCATGCGTACACACGGCCAATGGCCGGGTCAGCGCCAGGTTCGTGGTCGTCGCGGGCAATGCCTACCTCGGCGGCCTGGTGCCCGAGCTGGCCGCCAAATCCATGCCCTGCGGCACCCAGGTGATCGCCACGGAGCCGCTGGGCGATGAACTCGCCGCCAGCCTGCTGCCGCAGGATTACTGCGTCGAGGACTGCAATTACCTGCTCGACTATTTCCGCCTCTCGGCGGACAAGCGCCTTATCTATGGCGGCGGCGTGGTGTACGGCGCACGCGACCCGGCGGATATCGATTCGATTATCCGCGCGAAGATGCTCAAGACCTTTCCGCAACTGCAAGGCATTCGGACGGAGTTCGCCTGGACCGGCAATTTCCTGCTGACACTGTCGCGCCTGCCGCAAGTCGGGCGGATCGGTGACAACATCTATTATTCACAGGGTTGCAGCGGGCATGGAGTGACTTATACCCACCTGGCCGGGAAAATCATTGCCGAAGCCTTGCGCGGCCAGGCCGAGCGCTTCGACGCCTTTGCCAACCTGCCGCACTATCCGTTTCCTGGCGGACAACGCTTCAGCGCACCACTCAGCGCCCTCGGTGCGCTGTATTACAGCCTGCGTGACCGGATAGGATTCTAAATAGCGCATTATTCCGGCAATAACCCCCCACCACCAGCTGGCGGGCTCACCTACTTTTTTTGTGTGAGCCGGCTTGCCCGCGAGCTTTTATCGCCCGCGCCCGAACCAAAGAATCAAAGCTCGCGGCTAGGGCCTCTCCCGCAGGGCGCGCTCGCTGGATCGACCGTAGGGCCGAATTCATTCGGCCATTTGCGCAGCGGCGGTCAAACAAGTTCGACCCTACGGCACATTCTCGCGGACAAGCCCGCTGCCACTGCCCAAGCCGTGAGCCGGGCAACACAGCTTTCATTCACCTGCACAATGGCAGCGGCTCACAAACCTCCCCCCGCTCGCGCGGCTGCGACAGCCCGGCGGCAAAGCGCGGGTCCTCGGGCGCCAGTTGCACGGCGCAGGCTTTCGCCCTGGACGCCTGCGCCGTGCAGCCGCGCTCGGCCAGCACCTGGGCCAGGTTGAACCAGCCAACCGCGAAGGCATCATCGCTGGCTATGCTGCTGCGCAAGGCGCGTTCCGCTGCGCGCCGGTCGCCCTCGGCATACAAGCTATTGGCCAGCGCGAACCAGGACAAACCACCGGACCACTGCTTCGCCGCCGTCTCATAAGCCTTTCGCGCCGCATCCTTGCGCCCGGTCTGCTCCAGATCGTTCGCCGCCTTGAGCCATACCGTTTCCTTGGCGCTGGCCGGCAGCCGGTCCGGCTCGACCGTCACCACGGCCCAGCGTTCGCCCTTGGCCCAGCTGCGCTCGAACTGATGAAAACTGCCCGTCCAGCGCTGGGTGGTGCCAGAGCGCAGAATGATCGTCTGACTCTCTAAGTCATAACCCACCACAACGGCAAAATGCCATTGGGGCCAGCTGTCGAAGGCCAGGTTCTGCAGCACCAGCACCGGATTGCCCGCCGCCACCTCGGCCAGCAGCGCTTCCAGACGCGGTTCAAGCGGATAGACCAGCAGATCATGCGCCCTGGCCGCAGCCACCATCTCGACCTGCAGACTGCCCTTTCGCCCCGGAATATAGACACGCCCGACCAGTTGCTCGGGATCAGTAGCGATGTCGCGATGAGTCAGCATGGTCGCCAGCGCAGCCGGTCCGCACTGGTAATCCTCCTGAGGAAAGAACGGCACCTCGGCCAGCTCGACCTGCTGGGGCAGGTCCAGCGGTGTCACCACCACTGGACTACGCGCACAGGCCCCCAGCAGAACGACGCCGAACAGCAGGAGCAGTTTCCCTATCAACGGTTGATGCAATTGATGAAGTTGAAGATATTGGTCGCGCACAGCATGTCGGTAATGATGAAGACCACCAGAAACAGCACAATGACCCCGACCACACTCGGACCCGCACCCGCCGGCGCCTGATCGAGCTGCTGGTTGAATTGCGCAAGCTCCGCGGGTGTCAGGCTATTGATGCGCTGCTCAACCTGATTACGGTCGACACCCATGGATTCAAGCTTCTTCTGCACATCGGCATCTTCGAGCATCGTCAGCAACTGCTGGCGGTCAACCTGCTGCTGTTGTTCGGCAATCACCTCCGGTGTGCCGATCATCGTGGCCTGAGCCAAAGGGATTTGTGCAAACAGCATGAAATGCATCGCGGCCAGGATACTGGCTACACGCTTCATCAGGGACGAGTTGAACATGGCGGAACTCCTTCATCTTGTTCGTCAGCCCTCGCGCCATCGCAATGGGCCATCGCAGTTAAGACGGTGTCGCTGTTGCGCCAGTTCCCTTTCAGGATAATTTCAGTTCGTACAGCTCGATCACGCTCCAGGAGACAGCATGAAAACTCAAACGACCGCACTGCTATTGCTCGGCCTGACTCTGGCAGGCTGCCAGTCACTCTCCTCGCCACAGCCCCAACCCGCCACTGGCAACTGCAACGCCGCCGCGGTACGCGATCTGGTTGGCAAGCAGGCCAGCCCCGCACTGCTCGACCAGGCCCGTCGCGACAGCGGCGCCGAGGTGGCGCGCCTGCTCCGCCCTGACGATGTCGTCACGCTGGAATACAACGCCCGGCGCCTGACGTTATCGACGGATGAAAAAGGCGTGATCCGCCACCTCAGCTGCGGCTAGCAGCTATTGAGTGACCATTGCCCGCATGCGCAAGCGGGTCGCGGACATCGATCTGGGCGGCGTCAGCAGCATATACAGGTTGTAACGCTGGATGATCACCTGCGCCAGCAAGGGCGCGGCAAGCCCCACCAACGTGCCGACCAGCAGGTGCACTGCAATGGAATCGATGTCCAGGAAGCCGCTCATGATCACCCGCACCCCGCTGCCCGCCAGGATATGCAGCAGATAAATCGTCATCGAGGAAGCGCCGACGAACAGCAGCCACTGGATACGAAACTGCCCCAACCACATCGACAGCGTGACCATGAACAGGATTGAAATCGTCGCCAGCACGAGAACCGGCAAACCGCCGACATCCCAGGTCAGCCCAAGGGTGATATGAAACACATATTGCCCCAGCACGAACAGTGCACCGAACAGCAGCATCAACTGGGTATGGCGCGCCAGCAGGGATGCCTTGATCTCGTTGACCCAGATGCCCAGCGCGAAGAACACGGCATTGGCCAGAACGAACTGGACGGCACTGTTGGACACCATCTCCTGCCTGAAGACATAAAGAGCGGAAAAGACCAGCAGTATCGGCAGAAAAAGACGGCGGCCAGCCCTGGCGTAAACGAACGAACACACCACGAACACCAGAAACAGCGCATAGAGAAACCAGAACTGCGCGCGCGGCGACCAGACCAGTGAAAACACCACTTGCGAGAGAGTGACATCGCCGTTGGTGTAGTCCGACAGGATCACCTCGAACAGCCCCTGCAACAGCGACCAGAGCAGGAACGGGTAAACGATGGTGTCGATCTTGTTGACGATCAGCCCTGTCTTGCCCCGCTTCATCAGGGAATCGTAGAAGAACAGGCCCGAAAGAAAGAAGAACAGCGGCATATGGAAGCTGTAGATGATGCTGTCCACCAGCACGTATCGACCTTCATCCATCGGCAAACCGGCATTGAAGACACCACGCGCGACATGCCCGTAGACCACCAGAATGATGCCAATACCCTTGGCGTAATCGACCCAGGTGTTTCTCTCCTGCATCCCGTTCCTCCTTCTCATCGGCCTTTGGTAGGGCAATAGCAGACGCACCAATCCCGACCAGTCACTGGCAGGATGAAAAGACGTAGACAATGGAAAGCACGATCCGTTTGTCAGCTGTTTGCTGGACGGAACCTCGGGCCGCTTGCCGGTCTGTCGCGCGGCCCGAGAACAGAAGTGTCAGCCGAACAGTTCAGCGAAGGAGATGAACCTCACCGGATCGCCTTCACGCAGCTGGCTGTGCTCGTGTATTTCAACCAGTCCGTCGGCCCAGGCCGCACTGCGCAGGATGGATGAACTCTGGTTGGGATAAAGTACCGCCCTGCCCGACTCCAGCCGCGCCCGCACATACTCGCGACGCTTGCCAGGCTTGTCCCAGACAAAGCCGGCGGGAACCGGAAAACTCAGAGGCTCTACCTGCGTGACACCCATGCGGCGCAGCAGATAAGGCCGCGCAAACAAGCCGAAGGTCACCAGCGTGGACGCCGGGTTGCCGGGCAGACCAATTACCGCCACGCCGTGATAGGTGCCACAGGTCAGCGGCTTGCCCGGCTTGATGGCCAGCTTCCAGAACGCCAGCTCACCCTCCTCGCGCAGAACCTGCCCCAGATAATCGGCCTCACCCACCGAAACACCGCCGGTGGAGAGAATCAGATCGACCTGCCGCAGCGCGGCCAGGCATTGACGAACCTGCGCAGGGTCATCCGGCACGATACCGACATCGACCACCTCACAACCCAGGCGCTGTAGCCAGTGCCGCAACAGCACACGATTGCTGTTGTAGATCTGCCCGGGCGCCAGCGGCTGCCCCGGCTCAGCCAGCTCATCGCCAGTGGAAAGCAGCGCCACCGTGATCCTGCGCACCACCGTCAACCGTGCGACGCCCAGCGATGCGGCAAGCCCCTGCTCGATCGGCCCCAGTTGGACGCCCGCTTCCAGCACGGTCTCGCCAGTGCGAACCTCCCCCGCCTGTGGCCGCACATGCTGACCACACCTGACCGGTTCGACGAAGCGCACCCGACCATCTTCGAGCAGTTCGACGTTCTCCTGCATCTCGACGCTGTCCGCGCCTTCCGGCATGGGCGCACCGGTGAATATTCGCGCACAGCAGCCCGGCTGCAGCGGTAGCGGCTGACTGCCCGCAAAGATCTTCTGGCAGACCACTAGCGGCTGGCCATCCAGATCCGCCCGGCGCAGGGCGTAACCATCCATGGCGCTATTGGGCCACGGCGGCAGATCCAGCTGCGCAACCAGCGGCTCGGCCAGCACACGTCCATCCGCCTCGCCCAGCGCAATTGTCTCGACATCCTGAATCGCTGCGCCATGCGCCATCTTCAACAGAGCTTCGCGCGCCTCCTCCACCGACATCAGCGCCGACGGCGCAGCCAGCGTCATGAGCGACTCTCGCAGGGCGCGGCCTGCTTGAGGTGCGCCACGAAATTGCAGGGACGATGTCGCGCATCGAGCTGCTCGGCAAGAATGCCATCCCAGGCGGTTCGGCAGGCATTGGTCGACCCCGGCATGCAGCAGACCAGCGTCGCATTGGCCAACCCGGCCAAGGCACGTGACTGCACGGTGGAGCTGCCGATATCCGCAACCGAAATCTGCCGGAACAGCTCGCCAAAACCATCGACCTGCTTGTCCAGCAGGCAAGCAACCGCTTCCGGCGTACTGTCACGCGCGGTAAAGCCGGTGCCGCCGGTGATCAACACGACCTGCACCCTGTCTTCGGCGATCCAGTGGGCAACCTGCGCACGAATCCGATAGATGTCGTCCTTCAGCAACACCCGCTCGGCAAGCCGGTGCCCAGCCTCAAGCAACCTGTCGACAAGCAGCTGGCCTGAGGTATCGGTATCCAGCGAACGCGTATCGCTGACCGTCAGAACGGCAATATTGAGAGGGACAAAAGATTGATTGGCGAGGTGACTCATGAACGACTTCCGGTTGTTGGCCTACGATGCCGGGTGTTATATCACAGGCTTTTGCCGGAGCCTCCGATGCCACAACACCTGCTTGCCGATTGTTCGATACTGCTGCTCGCAGGTGGCCGTGGGCAACGGATGGGCGGGCATGACAAGGGCCTGGTCGTATGGCACGGCAAACCGCTGGTGGCCTGGCCGCAGCGAATCGCGCGCCCGCTGACGGATGACCTGCTCATCTCGTGCAACCGTAATCCAGAATATTACGCTCCCTTCGCCGATCGACTGATCTCTGACGATGAGTCGGACTTCCCCGGCCCACTTGCCGGCATTCGCGCGGGCCTCGCAGCGGCACGTCATCAGTGGCTACTGGTATTGCCATGCGATGCACCACTGATCGACGAAGCACTGCTTCTGCAATTGCACAACGCTGCGCAGGAGGCGCCTGACACGCCCGTCATGCTGCGCCGCGGTGAACAGTGGGAACCTCTTTTCTGCATCATTCCGCTTCGCCTGGCCGCTGCAATCGAAGCCGCATGGCAAGCTGGCGAACGAAGCAACCGGCGCATACTCCTGAAACTGGGCGCGCGCAGCCTCGACCTGCCCGAAGACGACCCTCGCCTTGCCAACCTGAACTCTCCGGAACTGCTCGCCGGACAAAACCCACCCATGGGAACTTGACGCGCCCCGAAAACGTCACAGACACAACCCATCCATTGAGGAGAATCACCATGCGTTCAGGAATCGCTCCCACCCTGACATTGCTGCTCGGACTGTTCCTGCTTGCCGGCTGTTCGAGTCCCAGCGTCATTACGCTCAACGATGGTCGCGAAATCCAGACACTGGACCGACCGGACTTCGACGATGAATCCGGCTTCTATGAATACGAAGGTCTGGACGGTAAACCCGGCAAGGTCAACAAGGACCAGGTTCGTACCGTCAAGGAACTCTGACCGTCGGATTACGCCTTCGGCCAATTCGACCTACAAAGCTTGTAGGTCGGGTTACGCTTCACCAACCCGACGGGCGGACGATCAAACAGCACAAAGAACAGCGCCGTGCCTGTCATGAGCCTGGGGTTGGCTGTAAATCTGCCCACAGGATTACACCTTCATCCAATCCAGCCTACGCAGGCCGGACAGCACAAAATGTGCATCGGCTTTCGCCGGAACATTCAAAAAACGGGCGCTAAGCGCTTGTGAAACAAAAGTATTTCTGTAAAATGCGCGCCAGCTTCGGAGCGTAGCGCAGCTTGGTAGCGCGTCTCGTTCGGGACGAGAAGGTCGCTGGTTCGAATCCAGTCGCTCCGACCATTTCCCGATATCGAAACACTTCTCGTGTGTCTGATATCAAAAAACCGGCCTTGCAGCCGGTTTTTTTGTTTTTGTCTGGCGTTTCTGACGAGCTTCAATCACGCAGAAACCAGACCACCTGCTCGGTTTCAAACGGCCAGTCCAGCTCCGCGCCCGTATCGACCCTTCTCAGTACCGGGATGCGCAGGCCGTAATCGTCAACCCATTCGGCCCTGTCTGCCACATCCAGCAACTCCACCAACAAACCATGCTCGACCAACGGCATCACTACCGCTTCGGCCTGCTCGCACAGGTGACAGCCCAGGGTTCCAAACAGCTGGCATTCAGGAAGCATTGACGAAGACTCGTTGGGGTGATTAACGAAGTCAATTCTAGCAGGCCATCCGTAGTGGTATTGGCCGCCAGGCAATATCCTCCTTTCGAAGTAGACCCCAAAAAGCGTGACGCCGAACTCACTCAAACGAGAGTTTGACTTCTGCATTCGACTCGTCGCCAGCAAAACGGTAGGATTCGGCAGCCCTCCCAGCACTGCAACTGGCGGGTTGGCAAGGTTGGCCCGCCCAACTCGGTAGCGTAGTGATACTCGAATCCATAGCCTTCAATACGCAACAGCGATACCGAGCGAGCCACTCCAGCCTTGACGTACAAGTCCTAAAGACTAAGGTCTAAAGGCTGAAACAATAACGAAATGTTTTATTGCATGTCGCCGTAAGAGCGACCTTCAGAGCATCATCCAACGAGGAGAACAAGAAATGCTCAAGACCCCAATCGCCCGGGGCGTGGCCCTGGCCACTCTGGGAGCAACACTGGCCATTCCTTCCATGGCTCAGGCTGCTTTTATTGAAGATACAAAGGCTAGCCTGGAGCTGCGTAACTTCTATTTCAACCGTGATTTCCGTGAAGGCACTGGCAATGCCAAGGCAGAAGAGTGGGCTCAGGGTTTCCTGCTCAACATCGAATCAGGTTATACCGAAGGCACCGTAGGCTTCGGTGTCGATGCTCTCGGTCTGCTGGGTGTAAAGCTTGATTCGGGCGGTGGTCGTACCGGTACTGGCCTGTTGCCTCTCGGGGACTCGGGAAAAGCAGGCGACGACTACTCTGAACTAGGCCTGACAGCCAAGGGCGGCGGCAAAAACTGAGTGCAACACCTGACCTTTCCGGTACGGTGCTGCCCCTATGTCTTATACCGAACTCAGCGTTGAAGAGCGCGCCACCATTCAAATCGGTCGTACCCAAGGCTTCAGCCT
>NZ_JAAMQZ010000055.1 GCF_013522825.1 Stutzerimonas stutzeri | reverse complement strand
ACCCCGCACCTTGCGATGCCTCGTTCCATTGTCGAAGGCGCTCTTGATTCAGCCTTCTAGATTCACCCGGTGACACGGGTGGTTCCCACCAAGGGGAACAACTTCATTAAGCGACTTCGTGTCGCACTTCGACGTAGTTGTTGTCCACCAGATACTGGCGGATTTTCTGCTCGGCACCGCCCCGGTAGAAGATGCCGGGGAAGCAGACGATCGCAGCGCGGCCCTTGCTGGACAGGTAGCTGAGCGCGTGCAGCACAAAGGCAAAGTCGGCCTTGGACTTGGGCGCAAGCACACCGGCCGGGGCGAAGCGTTCGTCGTTGATCAGCGTCGGGTCGTCGCTGCCGATCCACTTCACCGAATAGGGGGGGGTTGGAGACGATGGCGTCGAAGGGCTTTTCGTCGCCAAAGTGCGGCTCGGTCAGCGTGTTGCCGAGCTGGATGTTGAACTTGTCGTAGTTGATGTTGTGCAGGAACATGTTCATCCGCGCCAGGTTGTACGTGGTGTGGTTGATTTCCTGCCCATAGAAGCCTTCTTCGATGATGTGGTCGTCGAACTGCTTCTTGGCTTGCAGCAGCAGCGAGCCGGAACCGCAGGCCGGGTCGTAGATCTTGTTGATGCTGGATTGCCCATGCATCGCCAATCGGGCAATCAGCTTGGAGACCTGCTGCGGGGTGAAGAACTCGCCGCCGGATTTCCCCGCATTGGCCGCGTAGTTGGAAATCAGGAACTCGTAGGCATCGCCGAACAGGTCGATGTGGCTGGCGTCGAACCCCCCAAAATCCAGCTCCGCCACCCGTTTGAGCACCTTGGCCAAGCGTTCGTTCTTGTCTTTGACGGTATTGCCCAGGCGGTTGCTGGTGGTGTCGAAATCCGCAAACAGCCCTTTGATGTCGTGCTCGGACGGGTAGCCGTTCGCCGAGGCTTCGATGGCCTTGAAGATATTGGCAAGGTCCGTATTCAGGCTTTCGTTGGTGCTGGCCTTGGCCACGACGTTGACGAACAGCTGGCTGGGATAGATGAAGTAGCCCTTGGTCTTGATGGCGTCATCCTTGGCGGCCTCGATGCTCTCCTCATCGTCTGCCATGGCGGCGTAGTCCACGCTCGCGTCTCCGCCAGTGATATAGTCGGTGAAGTTCTCGCTGATGAAACGATAGAACAGGGTGCCCAGTACGTATTGCTTGAAGTCCCAGCCATCGACGGCACCGCGCACGTCATTGGCGATATCCCAGATCTTGCGCTGTAGGGCGGCGCGCTGTTCATTGCTTGTCATTTTAAAGTCCTGTTTCGATTCGTTGAGCCCTGCTCAGGCGCAATGCTTGAGCAGGAGTAAATGGGTTGTTACGGCAATAGGGCCGCGTTCTATCTCCCGGCCTTCTTCACCTTGGGTCGATAGAAATCCTTGATTCTTCAGGCGGTCACCAACATATCGCCCGGCTTCTATCGCCCGCCTATCGACGATAGTGCGCAGGTTGTCCGATAGGCTGCTCATGCCACCGCCCAGTAGCGCCGCCAGCGCTTGTTACCCTCAAAGCGGACTTCCCCGCGCCCGATCAGCTCTTCCAGCGCGCGCTTGACTTGCTTGGGATGGATTTCGCCGCCGACGCGCTGGTGAATGTCGCTGATGGCCGACCTGGGGTAGCGCTGCAGGTCTTCCAGTACCAGCGCGGCCAAGCGGTGTGGCTCAATGCGTTTGAGGGTGGTTTCGCCGGTGAACTGGAGGCTGCGCAGCAAACTGGGGTCAACAAAGTAGCGTGTTGCCTGGGTACGCCCGGCGCTTTGTACCAACTGCCAGTCCAGTAGGCGCTTTAGCCAAGGTTGCAATGCTTCAACCGACGGCAGCTCAAGCGAGGTTGCCAGCTCGCGTGCCGTCAGCGCATCGTGCTGCGCCAACAGGCCCAATGCGATCCGCTCGCGCTGCGTGAGCTGATAGGTCTGGTCTGCTTTTGCAATGAAGTCGATGATCTCGGGCTTGAGGATGCGGCGGCGCACCGTCACCTGCACGCGGTCGTGGGTCTCGATCAACTCGGGAGCCGGGCGGCCTTGCGAGAGCAGCACTTCGAAGATCTTGTCGAAGCCGCTGCCTTCCCGCTCCATCAGTCTCAAGTCATGGAACAGGCGTGCCAGGTGTTCGTTGCGGCGTACCGTGGTGTGGAGGATGTTCCGCGGCGAGACGCCCAGCGGCAAAGGTCCGGGGTTGACCACTTCCAGCCGGTCCGAATGTAGGTTCAGGAAGATGTCGCCGCGCTGGGTGTAGGGGCGGTGTACCAACGCGTTGACCAATAGTTCGCGCACCACGATCTCATCGAAAGCGGGCACATTCTGACGGTACAGGCCATCAGGAAGCTCGTAGCGCTCGCGGAAGTCAGGCACCTCCTGCCAGACCGCTTCGATCAATTCCATCGGGCTTTGCGTGTGGTCGTCCCAGACCAGCTTGTTGACCTTCTGTCCGTGCTCGTCGTACTTGATGAACTGGATGACCGGAGCGGTGGTCAGTTGAGCACGATGATGCTGGCGACCGAGACTGAGCACGCCCAGATTGGTGAGGTTCGGCCCTTGTGCGAGCTGATAGTGATCGAGCAGTTCGTCGTCGGACTTCTCCTTCACGGAAGGCTTGACGCGATCCGATGCGCGCAAGGCTGCGAGCAGCCTGTCGCGTTTGGCGACATCAATCTCGGTACGTGGAACATGCAGGGTGGTTTGCGTTTCCCACGGCAAGGCGGAACGCTCGCTGGCCAGGCGCATCACGTCATCGCCCGTCACGGGCTTGCTTTGATCGGCCACGCGCAGGAAGTAGCGGCCGTCCGTGGTGGACGCAACGGCCATGGCGCGCGGAATTCGCAATTCGATGTATTGGCCACCATTTGGGGCGGTAGTGATATCCGGCAGCACCGTCACGTTGACGGTGCGCTCTGCCAGCTTGCGGCGCAATGTGTCAGGCAGGTCTGGAGGGACACGCTGATCGGCGGGAGGCTCCCTCTGGCCATCCTCGATCCCCAGCAGTAGGCGGCCACCGGTTGCATTGGCAAAGGCAATGCAATCCTTAGCAATTTCGTTCCAGTCCGCCGTCTTGCCAGTCACGGCCCGCAAGGACTTTTGGTCAAGGAGTTGCCCTTCCAAGCTCACGCGTCACCTTCCCCTGCTGGATTCATTTTTGTTCGCTCCCATCGCCCGATTCTTCATCGGCACCTCCCGCTCGTACCCACTCATCCACTTCCGAGAGCTGGAACTTCCACAGCCGCCCTACGCGGTGCGCGGGCAGACCCTTGCGCTCGCGCCAGCGGTACACGGTGTCCTTGGCCACGCCCAAGTGCTGGGCGACGTGCTCGGCGGTAACCCACGGTTCTGTGCTCATGTCGATGGCGCTCGGAGGTTGCGATTGAAAGTCGTCTTAAATCGTCTGAAGTCTACCATTTAGGTGCTGTGGAAGCATCCCGATTGCCTTTGACTGCGTTCGCTGTAAGTTGAATGTGGTAACAAAGGGCGCAGCACCACACTGTCACCACCATGGCTACACACTGTCGCCATAGGGTGACCACATTGTCGCCACCATCCTTGCCACCCATTCAACACATTGTTCGCACAAGGTTGCCACGTTGTTGCCAGCATGCCGCCACACTGTTTACACAGTTAGCCGGCAGCCCGACCTGATCGCACAGATAATTTTTGCTGGTCACAAAGCGCCATGCCACGTTACTCCCTCGCCTGGGCACAAGATAAGCAATAACAGTCAAGGGATTTGGAATGCACGCCCGCCGATGTTGGTATGTACGCAATCGGAAATAGGACTTCTGGTGCCTGACCATGTGCCCGAACAGCAGAGCGTTGGAAAGAAAGCAATGCACAATCAGTATGTACGCAAGCCTAAATAGGGAGTAACGGGGCATGTGACCAGCTAAAAGTCATTGCGATCAGCGCCGCAGGATTTGGAAACCCGATGGCTGGAAACAGCGCATTTTTTGTCTACTCAGTTGGCGGCATGTCCGCATTGCCGCCGCTGCGGAAATGGGCGTCAACTACGCGGGCGATGTCAGCAGGTTGTGCTCCTGCGTTGAATGCAAAGCGCAGCGCCTGCTCCAATCGTTGCCAACCTTGCGGGGAAGCAATATTGCTATCAACAGTTTCGCTCAGACGGAACATCAGCCCTTCCAGCAGCTCTTCGTCCCCCACGTCCGCAGCAGCCTGCTCCGCCAGTGCCAAAAGTGCGCTACGTGCTGACTCAAGTGATTCACTTGGCACCCCGGCCAATGCCGTAGGTGTGGTGATGACACGATCCACCCTGACGACTGTCGCCAAATCAAGGGCTTGATCGACGCCCGGCTCGATCTCCATGCGGATCAGCACATCGCCAGCCAACAGAAAGCGGGTCTTGATAAGCCCCGGCTGCTCATCCTGAAACAACCACACCGACTGCTTGTCGGCCAGCAGCTTGCCTAGCACGAGCTTGCTGTCATCCAGTGCCCCACGATCCTGCCACTGGTGCAACACGTCGGTACGCAGGCGCCCGCCTTCCACACCGAGGTGGTGCAACAGGCCGACTAGTCGTTTGGCGGAGATCACCTGCTCCTTACCACGTAGCCAGACCGAGAGGTTGGCAGTGCGGATACCGGTGGCTTCAGCGATCCGCCCCAGCGTTTCCCCGCGCAGTCGTATCAAGGCGGCGGCAAGGGCTGGCAATTGTTCGGGGGCAAGGGTTGGCATGTCGGGCTCTGTGAATTCACTGTAAATCACTATAAGACTTATTGGCCGACAAGACGAGAGTGAGGAGTTTGGCGATTCGCGCAAGCCGATGTTATAGTAATTTATAGTTAGGCTATTTTGGAGGCCATCATGCGTAAGCCAAAGCAAGCCCGTCCGTTGCGCCTGCGGGAATACGAAGCAGCCATTGCTGCACTCAAGGAGCAGCATCCCTGGCTTGCGCGGCAAATCGTCGAACCCGCGCCGGGGCATTTGGCAGTGGTGGCACATCTGTTTGCCCAGGTGGAATGCCTGCTGCCGCCCACAGTGCTCGCACTCAAGGGCTCACTGTCAGTGAGCTGCAACCGGGATCGCTTGGCCATTCATTACCAGCCGCCGCGACGCCACAGCGAACGTGCAGCAGCAGTGTTCGATCTGATTGCCCAGACCAAGCACCTTTCGCTGCAAAAATGCCCCGTTTGCGGTGTACAGGTTGTCGGGGACGGCATCCGTCCGCAACGCTGTCCGCAACACGACGGCATCCAAGGATTGTTTGCCGAAGAAGTGCGCCGCAGCCGCCAGCTCATCGTCGAACAGGGGGTACAGCAGGTAGTGCACGATCTGGGTAAGGTGACGACTGAAGATGTACGCGCCGCCATGGCTGTTGAGGATGAGCCAGTCCCGAGTGAAGCCAAACCGGAACAGGTTCAGGAGCAGCCGACAGAAACCGCTAAATCAATACTCTTGCCGAGCATCGTCTTTCTCGATGAAGCTGGGCTGGAGGCGTTCGTGGATCGCCACCGACCGAAAGGCGACGACAAGTTCAAGCGCGCGCAGGCGATGGCGGAGCGGATCAAGCGGGCGGGCCATGGTAGCCGCCAACTGGGCCTGCTGCCCTCGGACTGGAAAACCCTTCTGGATGAGTTCGCGCTGGCTTTTCCAAACTTCCATGAACTGGCCGAGCTGATGCGTGATCACTTCGCCTTGTCCAGTCTGGGCGATGGCCGGGTGTCCTGGCCTGCCGTGTTGCTGGTCGGCCCGGCGGGCATCGGCAAAACCGAGGCGGCACGCTGGCTTGCCGATCAGCTCGTGCTACCGTTCCGGGTCTTCGACATGGCGAGTACGCAATCAAGTTCGCCGCTCGCCGGTTCCGAATCATTTTGGAGCAATTCCGAGCCAGGCCAGCTTTTCGAGCTGCTGGCCTACCAGCCGCTGGCTAACCCGGTGGTGGTGCTCGATGAGCTGGATAAGGCCAGCAACGGGCGACCGCAATACGATCCGCTGGCGGCGCTCTATACCTTGCTGGAACCGCGCAGTGCGCGGAATTTCATCGACCTGTCGATCCGTGATTTCTCCATCGACGCCAGTCATGTCAATTGGATGGCGACCGCGAATGAGCTGGAAGCGATTCCAGGGCCGCTGCGCTCACGGCTGACAGTGCTGCACATTCAACCGCCCAAGCCGGAGCAGGTCAGAAGCATTGCGCAGTCGATCTACAACCGGCTCCGCGACGAGTCCAGCTGGGGCACAGCTTTTGCCGATCGACTGGGTGATGATGTCCTGTCCCGTCTGCAAGCCTTGCCGCCGCGCAGTGTGCGTCTGGTTCTGCAGCGGGCCTTGGGCTCGGCAGCTCGTGATGACCGAGGAGTCGTCCAGGTGCAAGACATCAGGCCGCTGGTGGAGATCAGCCGCCGTGGCGTTGGCTTTGTCAGCGAGGGATGGAATTGAGGTTGCTCAGCGTTGTCCGGATAGCCAGGCCGCACCGGCGGCCAGTGCATCGGCCTCGCTGGGGTAAGTGGTCGATGGGCCGCTGATGATGCAGGGCTTGGTTTCGCCGTCGCCTTCCACCGTCCACAGCTCCCAGGTTCCGTCATTTTTCCAGCTAGGGATGGCGGTGTAGGGTTTGTCTTTCAGCGCAGCCAGCGCGGCATCCACTTCGGGACGGATCTGCAACTCACCCGAGTAGATATAGGGTGTCGCGCAGCGGGCATCAGATCGGCTCATGTTCCTTGCTCCAAAAAAGCTCCAGTAGTGCGCTCGCCTGCAGGTAGATACCGGGGTTGCGTGCTTCACTCGGGCCAGCAATGTTGAGAATAGCGACGGGATGGCTAAGCAACCAGTCTTGCCATGCCGCCAACAGCTCTTCTGCAGGGTCATGCAAATCGCACAGCAGTAGCGGCTTGCCGTGTCCCGTCGCCAGATCGCGAGTGAGCAGGCTGCCACCTTCGATCCTGTCCCGGTAAATGATCAGTGTGGCATCAGCGTCCAGCACATTGCGTTTGGTGCGCTGGCGATAACCGCTGGATTCGGTCTCCATCAACTGGTAGCGAGCATCCAGTACGCCATCAGCGGCCCGTCGGCCTGCCGGGCACCAGCCGCCGTGCGGAATCTGCCGGGCAATGGCGAAATCCAGCGCCGCCCGGTCTACGCCGGTCTGGCCGCCGGAGAGGATGCGCTGAATGCTCACCCTTGCCCCGTTGCGGCGACCGTGCAAGTCACTTGAACCTCTGCGCTGGGCTGATCTGCCGAGAGCTGGCCGATGCGCCCGCGCTGGCTGGCAAGCTTCAGTTGCTTGCGCACCTGTTCCAGGCTGCGCTTTTCGATCACTGCGGTATAGCTCGCACCCAATTCACCATCCGGGTCGATGAACAGCTCGATACGCGTCACCGGCAACCCGAACACTGTGAAGCTGCGTGCCGGTGTCAGCGACCAACTGCCGGGAGCATTGGGCGCAATGCCGTCCAGTACGTGCAACGGCAAGGCTTGACGGCATTCCACGGCGGCGACGATGGCTGGCTCGATCCGCAACCAGTGGTTGAGGTCTGGGGCAGTGCCATCCATCAGCATCACTGGCATGGCCGCCAGCAGCAACGCTTTCATCCCTTGATGTTCCTGATCCAGAAGCGGCGGTCATCGACCGTGAAGTTGGGGTCATAGCCGACCAGCGTCAACAGTGAACCGACATAGTAAAGGCCGAACTGATTCATCAGCCAGCGTTCCATCGCTGGGTCGCCGGGCAACTTACTGTACGGTGGGATTGGGCCGTCGCTGCGAACCTGACCACTGGTTTTTCCGGAGATGGAAAAGCTCTTCCAGGTCAGCACGAAATTGTTCGACTGTTTCGGCAACTCCGGTGCGCAAAGCGACAGATTGCTGAAGCGCTCGGAGCGCTTGGCGTCGTGCCAGAGCACTGCGTCAAAGTGAATGCAATCGCTGGCTTTGAGCGTGAGGCTGCGGGTCAGCGTCATCTGATCAGCCGGAATTTGCAGATTGCTGATCACCACCTTGGGCCACTCCGGGGCGCGACCGTCGGTAGACAGATTGTGGCGCAAGGCGTTATGCAGTGGAGTGCCCAGCAAGCTGTTGCGACTTGCCGCGCTTGCGGGCGTAGCCGCTTGCGACAGACTGGTTCCAATGGAGTGTCCTAGTCCGTTCAGGGAATCCAACGCCCCCTGCATGTCGGTTGTGGCGCAGCCCGTCAATACAAAAGGCAGAAGCAGCAAGCTCCGGTAGTGTTTCATCGCAGTTCCTCGCGAGGTTATCCGTTGAAGAGGGTATTGAGCCGGGCGCACCAGGTTTCCGCCGCCCGACGGCTCATGGGAAAACTGAGCACTGGTCGTTGCGGATCGGCGGTTTGCAGCTCGATGGCGAAGTTTTTGGCGCGTACCGTGCGCTCGAAGGTCGGCACGCTCATGCCGCTGGCGTTGACCTGACGGCTGCCGCCGTTCATCTCCATGCTCTCGACCTCGCGCCAGGTCATCCGCCAACCAAGCAGCCAGGAGAAGTCGTGGATTCGCCAGGTTTCATCCACGATTGAACAGACAGCCAGTTTGCGATGCTGCCGGTCAAACACCAGAAAGGCCGGCGCGGGGTAGCCCAAGAGTTGTCCAGCATCGAATGACAGGCCCTGCTGGGCGTTGATTTTGGCGACAAGGGCCTGATAGCGAGCCTGCAAACGTGCCAGAAAGCGGAAGGACAGCGTGAAGATCGCCAGCGAAATCAGCAGATAGAGCATCAGCTCACTGGTCAGCAGCCCCCACAGCGACGTCTGTGACAGGCGCGCAGGCCCTATGCCGAACATCGCCAGTACAAGAATCAGCGTAAGACCAGCGGCAGCAAGACCTGAAAGCCCAGCCACCGGAACTGCCAGCCCCGCCGCCGCTCCCACCCCCGCAGTCTTCCAGACGCTTGCCATACGTCATTTCCCCCATTTTGTTACTCATAGAGGCCATTTTATGGGGCCTGCATTCAATTGTCACTCATAGTGCGGGTACTTATCGGGCGTAGCCCTATAGAGGGGGTACTCATAGAGTCATTTCTCTTTAAGAAGAGAGAAATATGGCCCTTGATCCCCGACTACGCTTCGGCCTGAAGCTGATAGAAATCAGAAAGACCAGAGGGTGGTCGCAAGAACGCCTGGCACTGGAAAGTGGCTTGGCGCGCAGCTACCTAGGGGGTGTTGAGCGTGGGCAACGCAACATCGCCTTACTCAACATCTTCAAGCTGGCCGAGGCGCTGGGGGTGGAGCCTTCAGTACTGCTGGAGGCACCGGCTGCCGGACAGGAGTCAGCTCCGTAACATCGTAGCGCTACGTTATCGTAACGTTACGATGTCGTCTGAAAGGAGCGAGTGGGCAAGACCACTGGGCAGGCCCACCGAAGGCATATTGGAAACAGCCGACGCCAAGTAGCCCTGCTATTTTTAAATGGGTATCCGGATTAAGTGGTTGATGGGCCTTCCAGCCCCATCCAACCCTTAGTCCTTCCAGAAGGTTGATAGATCGACACCGAAGTTCTTCTCAGGCTCGGGGAGTCCCATGTTGTAGGTCATGGTGGCTCTGCCCAGAAACGGGGATTCCTTGACTTGTGGCGCCTTCTTCTTGTGCTTGGTGGTATAGAGCATCCGGGCTCGCATTACCTCGAACGAATAGCCCCGGCCATCACGGTTTTTGTCCTTGGCTAGGCGGTTTATCGACTACGTGAAAGCGTTGGTGATCGGGATGTCGGTCTCAAAGTAGGTCAGCATCTCTTCACGCCAGCCACTGACGGCGCTGACGAGATCCTTCCAAACCTCCTTCTGCCCCTGAGGGATGTTGTCAATCCAGGTGGCGAGAGCCTGTTCGGCACCACGCCGATTGGTACAGTCCCAGATATGGTAGAAGCGCTCCTTGTGCTCGTAAGCCGCCAAGAGCTGGGGGGAATGCTCCTGTCCAGGTCTCCATGATGAGCCGTTCGCGGTCTGAAACGTCGTGAGCGCGCTTCAGCAGGATTTTCCGGTCACCTTTGAGGGTCCGGCGCTGATTGGGCTTCAACTCCTTCCTTAGGCCTTTGCGGATCTTCTCTAAGGCCTCGTTGGCCATGCGCACGACGTGGAACTTATCGACCACGATACGGGCCTGTGGCAGCACCGTCTGGAAGGCGCGGCGGTAGGGCTTCCACATGTCCATGCTGACGATCTCGACCTGGTGGCGGTTGGCCATGCTCATGAGGCGTCTTGTCACCCTCTCTTGCTGACGACCGGGTAGCAGGTCCAGCAGGGTGCGCTCTTCCAGATTGGTTAGGATGCAGCAGAGCCCTTGGCAGCAGTCGTGCATCAGGAACGTACAGCTGGCTCATGAAGGCGTGCCGCCTTATCAAGGCCCAGGACGCGCCTATTCCGGAAGTCAAGCATGCGATAGCGAAGACGCTAGGCGATTCAGCGGCGGCGGCTGCCTGGTTGATGTCGTATTTCCGCCCAAATAAAGAGGGCGACACCGAGGAAGATCCATACGTCCGCTAGGTTGAACGATGGCCAGTGCCACTGGGCATAGTGAAAATCGAGAAAATCCTCTACGTAGCCTAACCGCAAGCGATCTGCGACATTGCCCAACGCGCCGCCGAGGATCGCACTGAGGGCGAGCCGATAACTCAGTACGCGTGGTGAACGCCAAAGCCAGTACACCAGTAATATCGAGATAACCAGGGCCAGTCCGATGAAAAGCGGCTGCTGCCAACCGCCGACATCCGCGAGAAAGCTGAAGGCCGCCCCCGTATTGTGGCGGTGGACCCAATTGAAGAAGGGTGCGGCAGGCACGCTTTCACCATGCGCTAGCATGGTGCTGGCAAGGTACTTGCTTGCCTGATCGACAAACAGTAACAGGAGCGAGAGCCACAGCCAGCGCATCGCCTTTCCCGGCTCGTGGGCTTTCTCTGCGAGCCGACTGCCATAAGTAGACATATCCCCTTCCTCCTGACCCAATCTAGAATTTGCTCGCTGCTAAATAACAAGCGTCATGTACCCAACCGATGATGCCGACGAATTCGACGGAGCAGGAGCAGGCCGAGTCCGAGTGCGGTCAGGCCAAGGACAGGCCAATCCCGCCAGCGCACATAAGGGGGCGCGCCAGTTCGCGGTGTCACTTCGGCGCTGAGGGTGGCCACTTCGAACTGCGGAGCACGCTTGAGCACTTTGCCCTCATGATTGATGGCTGCTGTGATACCGGTGTTCGTGGCTCGAAGAAGGTCACGTCCGGTTTCGATGGCACGCATGCGTGCCATCTGGAAATGCTGGAGGGGGCCGAGCGAGCTGCCGAACCAGGCATCGTTGCTGACATTCACCAGTAACTGCGCTTCGGGCAGAAGCTGGGGGTTGGGGAGCAATGGAACTGAAAACCAACGTAAGCCGAATTAGAGTTCGTTTTACTCGTCAGCGACTGCGAATTAACGAACTTTGATTCGTGAGAAAGGTTTATTGCACTGATTTTCGGGTGTTGGTGACCTTTCCTCGCGATAGCGGAAACGGTTTCATAAAACGGTCGTTTTTCGAAACTATCCAGACGTTGCAAGGGTTTGCGGGGCAGCGACTGAGCTTAAGTGCACTTTCTGTTCCGTTGCTCCCCCAACCCCTATTTCCAGCAGCGAGGTGATGAATTCGTTTTGCTGTTGTGCGGCGGCGACAAAAGCAGCCAAAGCCGTGATATTGAAGCGGCTAAAAAACTCGCCAGCGAGTGGAGGTCAGAATGAGCGAAAAAATTTACGACTACGACCCAGCAGCAGCCCTAGACGGCCCTGAAGCAATCGCCGTCTTCATGGCGGAGCCCTGCCATTTCCTCTCAGCGCCATAATCCAGGACCTTCATCTCCTCTCTCCTTGATTCCGTACTTAACTACGGAGGTAGAGTTGAATCGTGGATCGAAAACCCGAGAGGAGATCGCCGTTATGAAACACCTAAGACTGCTGCTGGTAGTGGGTGCGACTCTGCTGTCATCCACCGTATGGGCCGAGGGCGGGAGCGACCGAGCGATTGAGCGAATTGCTGCACGCGAGAGGGCTGAAGCGACCCTGGTGGCGGAAACCGTCAAGGAGATTAAGCAACTGGGCCCCACGGCGGCAGGCCGTAGCGAAGCGCAGCCCGCCTGTCCGCCTGCAAAGTAGAGCCTGTGCTACTCGACCAGATGCAACGTGAGCCCACTCTGCTGAGGCGCGAGGGCAAATAGCAATACCAAACTGTGCCCTTTGCAAGTGCTCCTTTGGCCATTCAGCGGCGCTCATTGAGCGCCGCTTTTTTCTAAGCGCAAGCCGACCAACAGGGGCGCCTTACGCAACGGGAAATCCTCGGTTAACGCCCGAGTTGTCCCCATGCAGCGAAACGATCAGCGGACAGGAAACAGTCCCGTGGCTCGCACAACAGTCGTGAACCAGTTGCTCCAAAACTGACTCGATCCGTCGCAGATCCGCGAGCTTGCCACGCACATCCCCAAGCTTCTGCTCGGCGAGCACACGCGCTTCATCGCAGTGAGCACCGTCATCCAGCCTCAACAGCCCGGCCACTTCATCGAGGCTAAAGCCCAGCCGTTGCGCGGATTTAACGAATTTCACCCGGGCGACATCCGCCTCACCGTAACGGCGAATGCTGCCGTAGGGCTTGTCCGGTTCGGGTAACAGCGCCTTGCGTTGATAGAACCGGATGGTTTCCACGTTGACCCCGGCCGCCTTGGCGAAAGCGCCAATGGTCAGGCTTTCCAAATTGTTTTTCATACCGCTTGATTCCGTACATGACTACGGGACTAACCTTAAACCATCGATCAAATGCTCGAAAGGAGAAATGCATGTCTGAACCATCAAACGGGCGCGCCCCTCTTGTCGCCGGGGGGCTTGCGGCGATTCTCGCCTCGGCTTGCTGCCTGGGGCCGCTGGTTCTGATCGCCCTGGGGTTCAGCGGCGCTTGGATCGGCAACTTGACGGTGTTGGAACCTTATCGCCCGATCTTCATCGGCGCGGCGCTGGTTGCACTGTTCTTTGCCTGGCGGCGCATCGTCCGACCGACCGCAGCCTGCAAGCCGGGCGAGGTGTGCGCGATTCCGCAAGTGCGCACCACCTACAAGCTCATTTTCTGGTTCGTCGCCGTGTTGGTCTTGGTCGCGCTTGGTTTTCCCTACGTCATGCCATTTTTCTACTAACCAGGAGTTCATCATGAAAAAACTGTTTGCCTCCCTCGCTCTCGCCGCTTTCGTTGCCCCCGTGTTCGCCGCCACCCAGACCGTCACGCTGTCCGTACCGGGCATGACCTGCTCCACCTGCCCGATCACCGTCAAGAAGGCGATTTCCAAGGTCGAAGGCGTCAGCAAAGTTAACGTGACCTTCGAGACACGCGAAGCGGTTGTCACCTTCGATGATGCCAAGACCAGCGTGCAGAAGCTGACCAAGGCCACCGAAGACGCAGGCTATCCGTCCAGCGTCAAGAAGTGAGGCACTGAAAACGGCAGCGCAGCACATCTGACGCCCTTGTCTGCTACCACAAACGAAAAAGGATCTGTCGCATGACCCATCTAAAAATCACCGGCATGACCTGCGACTCGTGCGCGGCGCACGTCAAGGAAGCGCTGGAAAAAGTACCCGGCGTCCAATCTGCCATAGTGTCCTATGCCAAGGGCGCGGCCCAGCTCGCCCTTGATCCAGGCACAGCGCCGGACGCACTGACCGCCGCCGTGGCTGGCCTGGGCTACAAAGCGATGCTCGCCGATGCCCCGCCGACCGACAACCGCACTGGGCTGTTCGACAAGGTGCGCGGCTGGATGGGTGCCGCCGACAAGGGCAGCGGCGGCGAGCGCCCGTTGCAAGTCGCCGTGATCGGCAGCGGTGGAGCCGCGATGGCGGCAGCACTGAAGGCCGTCGAGCAAGGCGCGCAGGTCACGCTGATTGAGCGCGGCACCATCGGCGGCACCTGCGTCAACGTCGGTTGTGTGCCGTCCAAGATCATGATCCGCGCCGCCCACATCGCCCATCTGCGCCGGGAAAGCCCATTCGACGGCGGCATGCCACCCACACCGCCGACGATCTTGCGCGAGCGGCTGCTGGCCCAGCAGCAGGCCCGTGTCGAAGAACTCCGTCATGCCAAGTACGAAGGCATCCTGGACGGCAATTCAGCCATCACCGTTCTGCACGGTGAAGCGCGTTTCAAGGACGACCAGAGCCTTATCGTTAGTTTGAACGAGGGTGGTGAGCGCGTCGTGATGTTCGACCGCTGCCTGGTCGCCACGGGTGCCAGTCCGGCCATGCCGCCGATTCCGGGCCTGAAAGAGTCACCCTACTGGACTTCGACCGAGGCCTTGGTCAGCGACACCATTCCCGAACGCCTGGCCGTCATCGGCTCGTCGGTGGTGGCGCTGGAACTGGCGCAAGCCTTCGCCCGGCTGGGTAGCCAGGTCACGATCCTTGCGCGCAGCACGCTGTTCTTCCGCGAAGACCCTGCCATCGGCGAGGCCGTCACAGCCGCCTTCCGTGCCGAAGGAATCAAGGTACTGGAACATACGCAAGCCAGCCAAGTCGCCCATGTGGACGGCGAATTCGTGCTGACCACTGGACAGGGCGAAGTGCGCGCCGACAAGCTGCTGGTCGCCACCGGCCGGACACCGAACACGCGCAGCCTGGCATTGGAAGCGGCGGGGGTAGCCGTCAATGCGCAGGGGGCCATCGTCATCGACAAGGGCATGCGCACCAGTAGCCCGAACATCTACGCGGCCGGCGACTGCACCGACCAGCCGCAGTTCGTCTATGTGGCGGCAGCGGCCGGCACTCGTGCGGCCATTAACATGACCGGCGGCGACGCAACGCTCGATCTCGACGCTATGCCGGCAGTCGTGTTCACTGATCCGCAAGTTGCCACGGTTGGCTACAGTGAAGCAGAAGCCCAGCGCATCGGCCTGCAAACCGACAGTCGTACTCTCACGCTCGACAATGTGCCGCGTGCACTCGCCAACTTCGACACGCGCGGCTTTATCAAGCTTGTCGCTGAGGCTGGATCTGGACGCATTCTTGGGGTTCAGGCTGTAACACCGGAAGCAGGCGAGATCATCCAGACTGCCGCGATTGCCATCCGGGCTCGCATGACCGTCCAGGATCTTGCCAACCAACTTTTCACCTACCTCACCATGGTGGAAGGTCTCAAACTGGTGGCACAGACTTTCTCGAAGGATGTGACACAGCTATCGTGCTGTGCGGGCTAAACCAAGGACACGAAAAGAGCGACAGAGGAGTTTTTATGTTTTGCGATATTAGACTAACAGCACGTTGCACCCGTGCATGCTTAACCATTCTGTTGGCGGGTACTGCAGCGTTTGGCTTGTCAAACAATGCGCTGGCGGCCTACGACTTTTCTAAGCTGGGAGCAGCGATCGAAACATTGGCGCCGGAGACCGTCGACGGCTGGGAAAAGAAAGCGAGGGCGGGCGATGCCATGGCGCAGAACATCATGGGTCTTGCCTACAAATGCGGTATGGGCGTAAAACAAGACCATGCTGCATCGATCCAGTGGTTTCGCAGGGCGGCCGAGCAGGGTGAAGCTGATGCGCAGTTCAACCTGGGGCGCCTCTACGCAAGCGAAGTCGACGGTATGTATAAGAAAGGGCGTGCGGCTCCTGCCGACGATGCACAGGCGTTCAAGTGGTACCGCCTCTCTGCCGAGCAGGGACACACGCAGGCTCAAGTCAGGCTGGCTCAACTGTTTGCGAAGGGGCTCGGTGAGGTCGCGCGCGACCAGGTTCAGGCCTACAAGTGGATGAGTCTGGCAGCAGCGTCAGGAGAACCAACGGCAGCAAAAGTCATTGCCGACTATGCGGCTCAAATGAAGCCCGAACAGGTGCAGCAAGCGCAATTGCTGGTCCAGGAATGGAAACGCCGGCAAAGCGCACGCTGACGTGATCTTTGAAAAGCGCGGCATGTAATCGCCAAGGGTGGGTTTATGCCGCGTAACCGCTGCTTGGATGTTGGAGGTGGAAATTGGACAAGACTATATATTCCAAAAAGATTGCCGAGAGCCTCTCATCTGGCAATCATCCAGAAGAGTTCGCAACCCTCTTCGTCACCCTGCTTCGTCAGCTTGTGATGGGAAGGCCTGTGTCACGCGAAGCGCTCGGCACCGCACTCGGATGGTCTGGGCAGAGGGTTGCAACTGTACTTGAGCCGGCGCCCGGTACCGAATATGACGAGCAGGGCAATATCATTGGACTGGGCCTGACGCTACGCGAAACCCCTCACGTTTTTGAAGTGGATGGCCGCCGTTTATACACCTGGTGTGCGCTCGACACCTTGATGTTTCCCGCTTTGATTGGCAAAACAGCCCGTGTCACGTCGCGCTGTGCTGCCACCGGCAGGCCGATTACGCTCACAGTTGCGCCAGAAGCAGTGCTTCAGGTTGAACCGGCGGAAACAATGGTGTCTCTGCTAACGCCGGATGCTTCACCCGACATTCGCTGTTCCTTTTGCTGTCATGTGCATTTTTTTGCATCGCCTTCTGTTGCAAATGCATGGGCTTCGACGCACCCGGGGATAGAGCTCGTGCCTGTCGAGAATGCATTCGGTCTCGGACATCTGATCGCGCATAAGCTGTTAGAAGACAGCGAGCGAAACACGGCATGAATGCCTACTCGATTTCGAAGCTTGCTGAAGATGCAGGCGTAAGCGTGCATGTTGTGCGCGACTACTTGATGCGCGGGTTGTTGCATCCCGCCTGGCGAACCGAAGGTGGCTACAACGTTTTCGATGCCAAAACACTGGAACGGTTGCGTTTCCTGCGCGTGGCCTTCGAGTCGGGACCCAGGCTCGACGAGTTAACGCGACTTTGCAGGGCGTTGGATGCAGGCGATAGCAAGTGCGTACACGGATGTGTCGAGCAACTGCGTCGGAAGATCGATGTGCGCCGAAAAGAGCTGATGGTGATCGAGACCTCTTTAGGCGAGTTGGCGTCCAGTGCATAACCTCACTATCTGTCGCCAGTGCGGCTACGTCGAAGAGCTGCACCTTGATGAAATTAGCGATCAGCTTGCCGCCCTGGCCCAGCGCCAAGGCTTCAACGTTGAGCGCCAAACGATTGAGCTTCAGGGCTTATGTCAAGCATGCCGATCCGTGAGTAATGCCTAATGTCCCAATTTGATGAACTCGCCCCTCAACAGCTTTTTAAGGCGTTAGAGTCAGCGACCACAACAGCTTCCCTGCCCAAGCTTGCAACGCTACTAGATGCCATTCGCTTTAATGAAGACGGCCTGATTCCCGCCATTGCCCAGCAACATGATACGGGCGAAGTACTGATGATGGCGTGGATGAACCGAGAAGCCCTGGAAGAGACGTTAACAACGCAGCGAGTTTGCTACTTCTCACGCTCGCGCCAAAAGCTATGGCGCAAAGGTGAGACATCAGGACAGCAACAGCGCCTTAAAAGCGCAGCGCTAGATTGCGATGGTGATACGCTGCTGGTTCAGGTGGAGCAAACTGGTCCCGCGTGCCATTCCGGCCGTCGCAGCTGCTTTTATGTGTCGCTCGGTGCAGACAGCGCCAAGATTACCAGCGAGCCGCTGATTGATCCGGCCACGCTATACGGTAAAAAAGCGCCGTGAAAAATTGGCTGTTCGCCATTAAACAGGTTTTTCTTAAGCTGCTAACAGCAGTGATGGTGGGCTGTATTCGCGTTTACCAATACACCATCAGCCCACTGCTTGGCCCTCGCTGCCGCTTCTGGCCAAGCTGCTCTTCCTATACCATCGAGGCCATCCAGGTGCACGGCCCTTTCAAAGGCGGCTGGATGGCTGTCAAACGCATCGTGAAATGCCACCCAGGCAGCCCAGGCGGCATGGATCCGGTGCCCGGTGGGCGCAGCGAAGCGCTCTGCCGTGAAAATGACGACCGCCCTACTGAGCGTTGCCGCTCAACCTTCTGCCGCCACTAACGTTTATCCTTGCTTAGCCACCTGATAGATACGCTCTAACATGGCGTGCAGGCCGTTACTGCGCGTGGGTGAAAGGTGCTTATCAAGCCCGAGATCTTTCAAGAAATGCGGCTCGGTCTGATTGATCTCTTCGGCTGTGCGCTCACTATAGATACGCAGCAATACGGCAATTAACCCTGATACGATGGCAGCATCCGATGTAGCCTTGAACACCAGTTTGTCGCCTGCCTGTTCATGGCACGTCCACACGTTGGATTGGCAGCCTTGGATTTTATATTCTTCCGTACGACGCTCCTCCGGAAAGTCAGGCAGCTGCTTTCCCATATCAATAATGTACTGATAACGGTCCATCCAGTTATCAAACATCTCAAACTCTTCGACCAGCTCCTGTTGGGCTAGCTCTGCGCCTGAAGTTGCCATGGCGTATCCTTTGCGTTGATGAATCACAGTCGCGGCTATTATAACGTTTCAGCCCCTGCTTTTGGGGGCGTTTTCAAGCGGTGGCGCTGCTGCTCTTGATGCCACTCATCGGCTTCGGTGTGCAAATAACGGCTGGTGGTATCTAGCTTGGCATGGCGAGCGCTTTCCGCTAAGTAACGCGAGTTATTGTCAAATTCTGTGTATGGCCGGTCAGGCGGCAGTCCTGTCTGACTGATCGGTCAAGGGTTCGCCGTCCTTGAACTGGACGTTGTTCACGACCAGCTCCAGCTTGTTGAACCCCTTGATCCGCTTCCAGCGCTTCTGGGCGCTCTGAAGCAGCTTGAAGACCATCGCCAGGGTCGTCGCTCTGGAGCCGCAGTTCCGGCTGCGCTTGCTCCGCAGGCGGACCGTGGCGAAGGTCGACTCGATCGGGTTGGTGGTGCGGATATGCACCCAGTGTTCTGCCGGGTAGTCATAGAACGCCAGCAGCTCCTCCCGATCCTTGGCCAGGCACTCCATGGCTCTGGGGTACTTGGCCTCGAAGCGTTTCACCGTGCGATCGAAAGCCTTGTGCGCCTCATCGCGGGTCTCGGCCATCCAGATCTCATGGAGGTCGGCCTTGACCTTGGGCTGCACGGATTTCGGCAGTTTATTCAATACGTTGGCAGTCTTATGGACCCAGCAGCGCTGGTGCTCGGTCTCTGGATAGACCTTGCTCAACGCCGCCCAGAAGCCCATGGCGCCGTCGCCAACCGCTAGCTTGGGGGCCGTCGTCAGCCCGCGCTCGCGTAGCCCCGTGAGCAGCTCTTTCCAGCTGGCCTCTGACTCACGCTGCCCATCCTCGACGACGACCAACTCCTTGCGGCCCTGCTCAGTGACGCCGATGATCACCAGCAGACACAGACGGTCATCCATGCGCACGTTGCTGTACACGCCGTCTGCCCACCAGTAGACGTAGCGCTGCTCTGATAAGCCCCGCTTCTGCCACTCGGCGTGCTCAGCCTCCCACTGCTTCTTGAGCCGCGACACAGTATTGGGGTCGTCTCAGAATTCGGAAAATAAAGCACGCTAAGGCGTAGTCACCCCGTGACTCCCCCGCGCCGATGCAGCGAGCTTCGTTCCGTCTTGCAGTGACGCAATCAGCGGGCAGGAAACGTTCCCTTTCCGCGCATGGCAGGCGCACACCAGTTCAGACAGCACGGCCTCCATGCGTGCCAAGTCGGCCATCTTCTCGCGCACATCCTTGAGCTTGTGCTCGGCCAGGCCGCTGGCTTCCTCGCAATGGGTGCCATCCTCCAGCCGCAGTAGCTCGGCGATTTCGTCCAGGCTAAAGCCCAGCCGCTGGGTCGATTTCACGAACCGCACTCGTGTTACATCCGCCTCGCCATAGCGGCGAATGCTGCCATAGGGCTTGTCTGGCTCCGGCAGCAGGCCCTTGCGCTGGTAGAACCGGATGGTCTCCACATTGACCCCGTCCGCCTTGGCAAAAACGCCAATGGTCAGATTCTCCAAATTTTTTCCATATCGCTTGACTCCGTACATAACTACGGAAGTAAGCTTAAGCTATCCAAACCAAATTTGAAAGGGCAAGCGTATGTCTGAACCTCAAAACGGGCGCGGGGCGCTCTTCACTGGCGGGCTAGCCGCCATCCTCGCCTCGGCTTGCTGCCTGGGGCCGCTGGTTCTGATCGCCCTGGGATTCAGCGGGGCCTGGATCGGTAACCTGACCGTGCTGGAACCGTACCGCCCGCTCTTCATCGGCGCGGCACTGGTGGCGCTGTTCTTCGCCTACCGGCGCATTTTCCGCCCCGCTCAAGCCTGCGCACCGGGCGAGGTCTGCGCCATCCCTCAGGTACGTACCTCCTACAAGCTGCTGTACTGGCTGGTGGCGGCCTTGGTGCTGGTCGCGCTCGGCTTCCCCTACATCCTTCCCTTGTTCTACTGATCAGGAGTTCACCATGAGAAAACTGCTCGCATCCTTAGCCCTCGCCAGCCTGGTCGCCACACCCGTCTGGGCGGCCACGCAGACCGTCACCCTGGCGGTGCCGGGCATGACCTGCGCCGCCTGCCCGATTACGGTGAAGACGGCGTTGACCAAGGTCGATGGCGTGACCAAGGCTGAGGTGAGTTTCGAGAACCGCGAGGCCATCGTCACCTTCGACGATACCAAGACCAATGCCCTGGCGCTGACTAAGGCGACCGAGGACGCTGGCTATCCGTCCAGCGTCAAGCAATAGGAGGGACTTCCGATGGCAAATCCTCTCAATCTGTTCACGCGGATCGGTGACAAAGCCGGCTCCGTCGGCGTGCTGATTTCTGCCATAGGCTGCGCCATGTGCTTTCCCGCCCTTGCTAGTCTGGGGGCCGCGTTCGGTCTGGGCTTTTTGAGCCAGTGGGAAGGCCTGTTCATCACCACGCTGCTGCCTCTGTTTGCTGGACTGGCTCTGCTCGTCAATGCCCTCGGCTGGCTCAATCATCGGCAGTGGCGACGGACTGCGCTCGGCCTGATCGGTCCTACCCTGGTACTGGCAGCGGTATTTTTTATGCGGGCTTATGGCTGGCGGAGCGGTTGGCTGCTCTATATCGGCCTGGCCCTCATGTTTGGGGTGTCGATATGGGATCTCGTGTCGCCCGCTCATCGCCGTTGTGGGCCGGATGCCTGTCCGACGCCGCCAAACCAGTGAACCTGACAAGAGACGATCTAATGAGTAACGAAATGACCGAACTGAAAATCATTGGTATGACCTGCGCCTCCTGTGTCGTGCATGTGAAAGAGGCCTTGGAGAAGATTCCGGGCGTGCATCGGGCGGATGTTTCCTACGCCAGCGGGAAGGCCGAACTGAAGGTCGACGAGGGCGCAAGCCGTGAGCAGATGCAGGCCGCTGTCGAGGCCCTGGGGTATCGAGCGGCGTTCGAAGACGCCATGGTACAAGCCCGTCCTGGCCTGCTCGATAAGGCACGGGGTTGGTTGAGCAGCACTGACGCCGGGAAAGAGGGCGACAAGCTCCACGTCGCGGTCATCGGCAGTGGTGGCGCCGCCATGGCGGCCGCGCTCAAGGCGGTGGAAGGCGGTGCCCGCGTCACCCTGATCGAGCGCGGCATCATCGGCGGCACCTGCGTCAACGTGGGCTGCGTGCCCTCCAAGATCATGATTCGTGCCGCGCATGTGGCCCATCTGCGCCGCGAGAGCCCGTTCGACGCCGGGCTTTCCGCCATGACGCCGACCGTCCTACGCGAACGTCTGCTCGCGCAGCAACAAGACCGTGTCGCCGAACTGCGCCACGCCAAGTACGAAAGCATCCTGGAGAGCACGCCGGCGATCAGCGTGCTGCGCGGCACCGCCCGTTTCCAGGACGGCCACACGCTCAGCGTGAAACTGGCCGAGGGTGGCGAGCACATCGTAGCCTTCGACCGCTGCCTGGTCGCCACCGGCGCAAGCGCGGCCGTTCCACCGATTCCAGGACTGAAAGACACGCCGTACTGGACCTCAGACCAGGCACTGGCGAGCGATACAATCCCTAAGCGGCTCGCCGTGATCGGCGCCTCCGTAGTGGCAGTGGAACTGGCGCAGGCCTTCGCCCGGCTGGGTAGCGAGGTCACGATCCTGGCACGCAGTGCGATGTTCTTCCACGAAGACCCGGCCATCGGCGCGGCGGTGACGGAGGCCTTCCGTATGGAGGGCATCGAAGTGCTGGAGCAAACGCAAGCCAGCCAGGTGTCCCACGCCAACGGCGAGTTCGTACTGGCCACCAACCATGGTGAGTTACGTGCCGACCAACTGCTCGTCGCCACCGGCCGCACGCCCAATACCCAGGGCCTGAACCTGGAAGCGGCCGACGTGCAGCTGGACGAGCGCGGCGGCATCCAGATCGACGAGCGCATGCGCACCAGCGCAGCGGATATCTATGCGGCCGGCGACTGCACCGACCAACCGCAGTTCGTCTACGTCGCGGCAGCGGCTGGCACCCGCGCGGCAATCAACATGACCGGCGGCGAGGCCAAGCTCAATCTCGACGTCATGCCGGCCGTGGTGTTCACCGATCCGCAAGTGGCCACCGTCGGCTACAGCGAAGCCGAAGCGCAGCACGCCGGGATCGAAACCGACAGCCGCACCTTGACCCTGGACAACGTGCCGCGCGCGTTGGCCAACTTCGACACGCGGGGTTTCATCAAGTTGGTTGCCGAAGCGGGCTCCGGCCGACTGCTGGGAGTGCAGGCTGTGGCCCCGGAAGCAGGAGAACTGATCCAGACGGCGGTACTCGCCATCCGCAACCGTATGACCGTGCAGGAATTGGCTGACCAGTTGTTCCCCTACCTGACGATGGTCGAGGGACTGAAACTCGCCGCACAGACCTTTAACAAAGACGTCAAACAATTGTCCTGCTGCGCAGGGTAATGAGAGAGGGAGGTTGAAACATGAGCAACACGGCAGACGATCTCGGTAGGTGCGACAGCCTACGCAAGACATGGCAGTTGGTCAGCTTCTGGGGCCTGCCTGCCGTCGTGGCGACGATAGCGATTGTTCTGTCTAATCGACGCCCCGCGTTGTTCCTGGCAGCAGGCGCCGCGCTGGCCGTGATGGGCGGCGCCTGCCTGGTCAACGCCACGCGTTGTCGCCGCCTTCACTGCTACATAACGGGGCCTCACTTCCTGTTGCTCGCAGTTGGTGCGCTATTGGCTTATGTGTTTGACCAAAACGGCGAGCATCTCTCCAGGTTGTGGCTGCTACTGGCTCTGGGAGCTGCACCGTTGCTCATCTGGCTACCTGAGCGCCTAGCCGGAAGGAAATATCTGAGCGCCCCAGTTTGCGGTGAAGGTCGGGAGTGTCGGCGATGAATGCCTACTCCATATCCAGATTGGCCGAGGACGCGGGCGTCAGTGTCCATATAGTCCGAGATTATATGCTGCGCGGCTTGCTGCACCCCGCGCGGCGCACGGAAAGCGGTTACGGCATTTTCGATGAGCGGTCCCTGGCGCGGCTGTGCTTCGTACGTGCCGCCTTTGAGTCCGGTATCGGGCTCGACGAATTGGCGCGGCTCTGTCGAGCGCTCGATGCAGACGATAGTACCGATGTGATCGGGTGTATCGACCGCTTGCTTGGGCAAATCGCGACCCGGCTGGCAGCTTTAGACGCAGTGAAAACGGAGTTGGCCGGGCTGACTCATCGTGCCATCGAAGGTCACACCCATGCGTAATACCAACCAATCCGAATCAATCAAGATGCCCCGCTGGCACGCCTACACGTGGGGTGTGCTCGCCGCGCTCACTTGCCCCTGCCATCTGCCGGTGCTGGCATTACTGCTCTCGGGGACTGCGGCCGGGGCCTTCGTCAGCGAGCATTGGAGCCTCGCGACGCTCGTGCTGACGGTTCTCTTCGTCCTCTTCCTGAGAGCGGCTCTACGGGCCTTTCGGAAGCGGGCGTGACCCGCTCGGAGCACGGCGCGGTCTCCGCTGCCGAGTTGCGGCAGGCTTGGGAGCGTTGGGAATTGTTGCTGCACTGCCAGCCGCAGGTCGATCTGCGCGCAGGTTCGATCGCAGGTGTGGAAGAGTTACTAGGTTTTCTTGGACGATGGAGAAACCCCATCATGAACGCAAACGACACCCCCACTATCAGTTGCTGCGAATGTTGCAAGGAAATTTCCCTTGACGCCGCACTGACGCCGGAAGGTACCGAGTACGTCGTGCACTTCTGTGGCCTTGAATGCTATCAGCGCTTCATATCGCGCGCGGATAAGAGAGCGGCATCCGAGCCTGATCACCCCTGCACACCAGAGGTCAGTACCCGTCACGACGACTAATCTTTGCCTCTGGAAAGTGGCTCTGGTTTTTTTTAGAAAGCGTGAGTCCATTGAGATTTAATGCAAGTCCGCTCGTGGCTAATGTAAGCCCGAAGGCTTCGTCAGTAGTTTTATCTAGGCCGATGCCCGGGAGGATGGCAGCGTGCCTACAGGGCGTCAAAACCGGCTACCCAGAGTCAAATTCACCCCACAGTTGAATCGCCCCGGGTTTTGTGGAGGCCGTTTCGTTTAAGTCAGGCCGCCATGGCCTGACCTGCTTGTTGCTGGTGGAAGTTTGCCTCAGCCTCCGCAGGCGGGATATATCCGATTGAGCTCAGCAGG
>NZ_JAAMQZ010000054.1 GCF_013522825.1 Stutzerimonas stutzeri | reverse complement strand
CCCGGTTGAGTGGCCGGATGGCCGTGGAATCAGTGGCCGGATGCGCGTGGAATGGGTGGCCGGATCAGCGTGGAATCGGTGGTCAGATGCTCATGGAATGGGTGGCCAGATGACCGTGGAATCCGCATCTACGACATCGCTCATGGAGCAGACCGCACCGAGATCAGCTTGTGCAGCGGGGAGTACGGGGGTCTGTACTGGCGCATCCTGGCATTTGTAAATGGCAGCACCAATCCCGAGGACGCATACCAGATGATGGTAGGTGACTGCGAGTCGACGGTGCGCTCGGCCTGTGCTGGCCTTCAAGGACTGGTATCCCTCCCCCAGGCTATCCGCATGCACAACGACAAGCTGGACGCTGATGAAAAATGCCCTGATGGTGATGACTACAACGATCTTCTGAAACTCGCCGGCGTTTAATGCCGCTACTTCCCCCCGGCCCGGCACACACCGGGCCTTTTTGTTGGTCAGCGCTATCCCAGTGATAATGTGCCTAACGCTTACCAAACTGAGGCTTCTTACGTGCCCGATATCGACCCTGATGTTGCTTCGCTGAATGCGCGCCTACGTCTCTCCACCCTCGCCCCTCACCGGCTGACGCTCGCCCAGTTTCTTGAGCACGGAGACGCTTTGCCTGTTGTGGGCAATCCCCGCAGCTGGGAGGTCAGTCACGGTCGTTTTCTGACCTGGGCAGAGGCAGACAGTGCTGAAGCCGCGCTGAGGCAGATACACCGGCGTGAAGTGGAAAGCTCGCTGAACTGGAACAGCGCAGGAAGCAGTGAGAGAGGCTATCTACCGTCGATGCCAACACAAGACGTACTGGACGACTACCCGGATCTGAAGGTGACCTTCGCAGAAATCCTGACTGGGGCGGTGAATCTGCCCGAGGGCCGATAACCGTCACTGGCAAAGTTTGACTCACCCGCTTCTGGCACACCCTTTAGGGGATGACACTGGCTCTATCAACACAGAGCCGGGAGGCCATACCATGCAGAACGTCGAAACCAACACTCATGCTAATACCCAAGCAGCGGCCATCGCCCCTCACCTGCTTACTCAAGCTCAGTTCATCGCCACCGCCCAGGCAGTACCCCTGATCAATCATGGACGCAAGTGGGATGTGCGCATGGGGAACTACAACTCCTTCTCGGATGCTGACACAGCTCAGGCTGCGCTGATCGATGCCCACCACGGCGCCGTTAACAACGCCCTGTTCCTTAACGAGGCGGACGCACCAGAGATCCCAAACAAGCCGTCGGTACCCTCGGCCGAGGTTCTGGCCAGCTATCCGGACCTCATCGAGCAATACGCTGACGTGATTGCGTATTCTCAAGGCGAACGGAGCATCGCGCTGCCGGCGGTGAACAAAGCTGAATTCGATGCCGTACTGGCTGCCCTACGGCTGCTTGGTGCATCCATGATGGGTGGCCTTGTTCGCCCAGGTGATGGCGACATCGGAGAAATCCTCACGGACAGCGGCGCCCACGAAGGCCTTACTGCCGAGGGTGTTGATGCACTCTGCGAACGTATCCAGTTTGAGTCCTAACTGAGGGTATTTACCCTCCTTCAGTACTAACCCTTTTTGCCCAGCCCTGCTGGGCATTTACACGGGTGACTGCATAATCAAGTTCTCTAGGGAGGGGTGGTTCCCCATCAGAGGATCCGGCTGATTTTCAAAGTGAGAGGTTCTGGCACGCCCAAACAGCCCTGACAATTACTCCCATCAAAAACGAACCCGCCCTCTACTGGAGCCACCCATGCCAACCCCCCACGAAAACCAGCAGGCCCTGACTGGCACAGGCTTCGCCCTTTCAGACTTCAAATCGATTGCTGGTGCTGATGGGTCTCTCAAATGCACGGGACTGGATGGGTTTAAGGTCGTTGAGACTGGCGGGGGCTGCTTGGCTATGCGTCGCGACGCAGGCGAGTTCTACATGCTTCTTACGTCGGAGTGTGGCTCAGATGTGCCCGATGAACAGGACTGGGAGGAAAATCTGATCGGCATTTACCGTGAGGACGATGATTCCGAGGTCATGTGCATGTCAGCCCGCGATTTACTGGACTTGATCAACAAAGATACAAAGCCCATCGACATCGAATCTCTGGATTCATAAGCCCGATTGACGGCCTGTAGGCTGAGTACACGCCGCCTGCCCCATTCGCTATCTCGCTGGTTCTGGCACGCAGGAGCTCGAGGCATCCTGGTACCAACTTCAAAGGGAGCTCCCCATGCAACTCACCGTCAAATACACCTACGTCGAAAACATCATCCCGCCACGCTGTCGCAATCCCCGCCGCGCTCGGTTCGACGATGGACTTGAGGTTGTAAACCTCCGCGAGATCCTGCGCGAGGCCGCGCCGGTTGCAATCATCAGCGCCAGCAATAGCAGCGAGCCCCCAATCGAGTACCGCTGGTTTGACGGTCAACTCTGGACCTCCTGCAGCGTGTACGGTTGTTCGCGCCAGGCGCGCACATCGGGCGGTACTGACTACGACTACGCTGCTCCGGGGACAGAACTCTCGCTAGTGACCGACAGCGTCAGCATGAGCCGCCACGATTTAGGCATCTTCGTTTCTGTGAGTGAGGGGAAGGTGGCCATCGCTGACTACCTTCACGGGTGGGCTAAAACCCTCATCCTCATCGATGGTCAGGTCTACCGCCCCGCAGGCGAGCCGCGCTACGTGGTGATGACCTTTGGCCTCAGCAACAACCACGGCGGTACCGCAGTGCTGTGTACTGACATCTCGAACACCAACATCAAAGAGCAATCCTATTTCTCAGTCCTGCAATTCGAACAGGCAAAGGACTATGCAAGCCGAATCGCAACAGCGCGCGGAGACACCACCAAATTCAGTGCAGATCCAGGTTATACCTTTGAGGTGCTGATCCCTGAGGCGGTTCGGATCAGAAATGACTACAAACAAGAGGCTGCGGCGTGATCAAGGGTGCGGGTACGCTCAAACGCCTAGAAAAGCCTGTTACCGATCACGTCTACATCAATCATCCGGCTGGGTTTGCTTGCCCGTGGTGTGCATCATCTAACGTGACCTTGTCCGGTACCGACTTCACATTCGGCGGGGACTTCATCGGTCAACAGACTTCGTGCGATGACTGCGCTGAGAAATGGGAGACCATCTACACATTGTCTGGCTACGGTTCCTAAACACGAGCCTTGCCGACTATCCACCGGTGGGAACCGATAGGGTGGGGATCTCGAATCCCCATCTCTGGCATGGGACCTGTGTCTGGCTTCGACGCAAGATGGGAAACCCCCCATTCACGTTCACTATGAAAATCAGAGCCCTGACCATGGAACCGGCCCGCTGTAACGGCTAGGCATATCGGCCTCAACTAGCTCCTCCGGCGAGCCGGGGATTTTCATAGACCCGGTTTGGCTAGCCCCCTGCAAAATCGGCGTTAAACTTTGCCTATCCACTTAGACTTGGATCCAAGATGGCAAACGACAATGACGCAAGGAACGCGGTTTCCATTTGGACGCCAGCAGCCATAGCCCTGCTTGGCAAACTAACCGACAAGGAAGTGGCGGCCCAACTTCGGATCACAAAATCGGCAGTATTTCAGGCGCGCAAAGCCCGAGGCATCAAGACGAGGTCGGGTAATAAAGTGTGGACGGAAGAGCACTTAGCCTTACTGGGTAAGATGTGCGACCAATCACTCGCCTACAAACTCGGCATCCCCAAATCCACAGTTACCTCAAGAAGAACTCGAAGCTCGATCCCACCCCTCAATGCGCCTACCGAAGCTTTCGAGCTCCCTGCAGAATATCTGACGCGACTTGGAAAGGTCTCTGACGCAAAGATCGCTAAGGCTGTGGGTGTATCAGCCCCGACTATCAGTGCATACAGGCGAAGGCTCGGGATCGGCGCAACCGTTGAGTTTGGTCACCCCAGTGAGGAGCTCAATGATCTGCTGGGTAAGGACACAGATTCTAATCTGGCCAGGCGCTTTGGGGTCACTACCGCCTGCGTTTGGCTCAGACGCAAAAAGGCAGGCATCCCACCTTACACAGAAAGCATTAACGCTACGCGCCCAGGGAAAGACCAAAACGTACCTCACCTCACAGAGCACCGCCGGTAAAACATTGGGTTCTGGCACTCCAGCTATGACAGCAGACTGGACTCATTGTAGAAGCCCTTGAGGGCACCCCCAACGATCCAGCGAGGCCATGCATGAGTCAAGACACCCTGCCCCAGCGACCAGGCGAAACAGCACTTGTGCTGTGGGAACGCCTGACCGGTAAGCCAGTTGAGAGCCTCAGTTTTGGTTCGGACTTAGATGGCTTTAGCCTCTACTACGCCAACAAAGAAATCAACGCGGCGATCAAGACAGGGGACGAAGCCATCGTCACCCTGCTCATACGCTCATAGATGCCCCTCTATGCCAGAGCGGCGACGTTTCCCCTCAGTGAGTACCGGAGTGGCTCAGAACGCATATCAACCATGCTGGAGGCTATGAGCGAACTGGATTCACTGTTCGCAGATTCAGCCATCGGCAGACTACATGATGAGTACCTTGACTATGCTCAAGGCTCACTGGCCTTCTACCGAAATCTGGACAGATCCGCACTCTCCGCTGAGACACTGGAGTTCGTGGCCACACAGGCGGGTGGTGTTGGCCTCGACGCTCTTCACAGCATCGACCGGCTGACCCGCCTAATGATCAAGGACGGTGTTCCGGCCCCAGCAGGGGAAGCGAAGCTTGGACGAAACATCTACGACATCGGACGTATCGAAGACCTGCTGGTTCATGCCCACCAAATACCCACGGGGTTCTCCCTGTGTGTCATCCGAGGCAAAAGCATCGCTAGTAGTTACTTCGTCATGGTGGTGCGCACCGGCTCACGCATCCTGGCGCTGACCGACAAAGGCAAGTTCGAGCACCCTCTCCAAGAAGAACGCATGCAGGCACGCAACGATCGGTTCAACGCCCAGCGTATCGATGGCAGTCACTTTCCCTATTCCCTGCTCAAGATTCAGTGGATGGACCGGGGCCGGACAGCCCTGGAGAGTGAGCCGCGCGCAACCAACCTACCCGCCGCGGCCGGACTGCCGGTCCTGGCGGACATCAGCGAGCTGGATGACCGCGAGTTGCTCTGGCTTCAGCTGTTTATCGACCAATGCCGCGCACGCTACTTCGACCAAGGCATGTCCGAGCCATTGCTCGCAACAGGTTCAATGTTGAGCCTCGGGCACAAACTTGCAGAGAGTGGTGATCAGCTCCCAGCGCTTGCTGGCCGAAAGCTGGATCTGGTTACACGCGCCAGCAAGGATCTGACGGCCGCATGGTTCTATCAAACTGAGCCACAGTGGGAAACGTGCGCCAATCCGAACCTCTGGATGGAAGATCGATTCGCCGCCGCAGTGCCCGCGGAATGCCTGTACATCCCTGAGACAGTGATACAGGCCGGCCAGCTGCAGATTGGCATGGATGGGCAAGGCGAACTGACCATGAACCACGGCGAGCCGGGCAAGGGGCTGTTCGTGGCTGAATTGAAGTCGATTGCGATGAACACTCTGGACACCCCGGAGCGCATCATCGCTGACGCCCACTACACGGCACGTCACAACCAGGTCGAAATTATCCGGGGCCTTGCAGCTGCAGACTACGCTCACCGGCAGACTCAAGTGCAGGAATGGTTCTACAAGGCCGTGGCCAAGAATCTGCCCGCGATCCTGGATGACCTACTGCTAGCCAACCATGCGCGATCCTGGATGACCTACTGCTAGCCAACCATGCACGATTCCGTCTGCCTCGTACGGAGAGTGGCCGCCCAATGATGGGCGTGAACGGCACCAACATGCGACACATTGGGTATATCTACGAGCCACCCAGCAAGCAGCACGCCCCCGACCGCCGCGACAAGGTGCGCCTGGAGCACTTCATTGGTGTCACTAACAGAGCGGCATTTCAGTGGGATTGCTACCTTCAGCCTGGGGAGCACGTGCAGGCCAATCTGTTCATCACCGTGAGTACCGACACCATCCACGACATCAAGGTCCTTACCGGCCTTTCTCTTGCAGACATCCCGGCTGAACTTCATTCCCGAGGATTGGATATCTACACGGGGAACCACATCCTCACCCGACTGGATCCTCTAAGTAGGATTCGGAACCCATGGGCAGGTCTGACACTGAGGTTCCGCTTGCCCGTCAGCTTTAAGGCATTCAAGGCCTACCGCGCGGCGCACGGGCTTACCACGCCCACTCCCGGGGCACTTGTACAATGGGGATTGGAGGGCGGCCTAGCTGCGCACACCGAAGGACTGTCGTGCTGAGTGGTCCTGCGCAGCAGCTTCACAATCAAGCGGAAAGGAGAGGCACCCCTAACCGTTTCCGCTTCAAATAAACGGTGCTTACGCTACACCCGAGGCGCTCAGCTAGAAGCCGATCGGAACAAGTGCCGAGCTGATTGATAGCGTCCTCAGTCCAGTCAAAGAACTTTTGATGCCTTAAAAGCGGTATTTTCTTCTGCTCACGCATCCGAGCTACCGCATTTTTAGTCAACCCAAATCGGACAGCGATTACTGAGTCAGACTCCTTCCCTAGTAGAGCAATTCGTTCCGGTGTCCAGAAAACGCCGGCGCTATACCTCCAGGCAGGAATGCCAAGAGCAATTCGTTTGCACCTGACAGTGTCACGCGATACACCAAGCTGTTCAGCTAAAGATTTATCGGAAGCCTCACCCAACAGTGCGATTGCCTCTGACGTCCATTCAAATCTTTTATCAGGCACTCGACCCCCGTGTGAGCTATTTAGTGGCGAATATGGGCAGCTGTGATGATAACGAAGAATCCCTTCTCGCCAACCTCACCTTTCTTTAATCCCTGAAACCCATCTTTGTCCCAGATGAGGCCTGGCAGCTCTGTCACTATCAGGGAACCGTCAGCCTGGGGACAGGCGAGGTTTGCAACCCCCTCCTGGGCTTCTAACCGCCCACTTGTTCCTCTGGAGACCCGAATATTAAGCGCACAACTACTCTCCTGTAGCTGATCCGCGACGTGGCTCGCAAGCTTAGTCATCGGGCCTTTCTCATCGCCCAAGGAACCCCAGTTCTTCACGTAGCCGTAGAGGAGATCTCCGGGAGTGCTGACGATGAAAGGGATAGGAGTGAGTGCCGGAATCTCGATCTCATTTGTTGACGCAAATGCCGGCGCTGCGAGAACCAGCAGTGCCATTCCCAAAAGTGCTTTCTTCATTTGTGAACCCTGAAACATAGGATGTGGGAGGGTGTAACTCAGTGCGCCAGTTTAACTCCCGGGCCAGCCTCATCAAGGCAAACCCTACCCTTGAAATTCTCTTTGAGGGATCGATGAATGATGTGGCTGGAGTGAAGCGGACTTTGTGTGCAGGCGGATGTGCAAATGACTCACCCTCACCGTTTATGAACTCAGTTGCCCCCCGCGCACGGAGTACCTATGGCGGCTGATGGGATGGCGTGAAAGCCGGTTCGGTAAATGGCAGCCCGCATTTGGGTTGCAAGGCATACCGCCCGACTGCAACATCCCAAAATTACTTTTTAACTGGATTGGTCAAATGAGTGTGCAGGGCAATGCAAATCCACCTCAAAGCAAGAAGGCATTGCGTCAGGTTCTCAATGCCGTCGGTTATGCCCGCGCCAGCTGGGCTGCCTACGTAGGGACTAGTTTGGTGGGTTGCGTAGGTTACGCGGTGCTGGAGCCTGTCACTAATCATATGCCGCTGATTACGTTAGCCATTACGTACATTGCTGTTCTGGGAGCATTTACGTTGGCTGATCACCTTTACTTGCAACCCTGGCACGGCTCACGAATTCTGAGATCTATCGCGGTTAAGCATGGCCCGAAAACGAGCGCCCACGTGTACGGAATGTTTGTGGACGAAGAGCCAAATAGACCCCGCATCAATATCCCCGAAATTGCTAGGCAGTACGGCGAGCGTCCATAGGCCATCGTAGCCTGGGATGGTGAAGTGAGTGGAGCCTGCTAAACGCGCGCTTGCGCCTTGAAAGGACTGATTGGACATGGAATGCACCTGCTGCAGCCACAAGACATCGATCGTCAAATACTTCCCCGATACTGGAATCGTGGCCTGCAGGGTCTGTCAGGATCTTGGCATCGACACCCCCAAACCCACCCTCCGCGGGCTGGGATTCTTGCTGCGGTCAAAATGCGAGACCTGGCCAGAGGGGCGCCTCAAGTCGAAAGCTGCTGCACTGATCGAGCACGACCGTGCCCTGCGAAACGGTTAAAAGCCATAGTTAAGGCTTCATCAGCAAAGCACCTATGACCATCTTGCGAGCAGTGCACTGTTCAGAACGGGCACATCCCGCACCACGGAGTTAAACCCACCAATGCGCCCCCCTTCACAAGACTTCATCGTATGGATGAACGCTGAGTTTTACTCGCTTTATCGCGTCGACCAGAATCAAGCCATTTCAGCGGCTAAAAATATGATTAACCAGGTGCGGCCTGAAGATCAAGCGCAATTGAGATCGACCCTTGAAGCAATGGCTCGAAAGAACAAAGGTTTTGCCAACATTTTCAACAGGCGTGAGGCATATTTCGTTATAGGGCTGGTGTTGGCTGCAATTGGCACCTACGTCGCTGGAGGGTGGGCGGCCTGCTGCGCCGTTGTGGTCGCCACCGTGACACCTGTTGCAATGTCGTGTATCCACAGCTCCCGTAAAGCAACTGCGACAATTCAACTGATCGCAGCGCTAAAGCTTTGATCGAGCGCGGCCTATCCGCCATACCGAGGCTTGACCAGAGTCTTATCCGGAGCTTGGTGATGTTGGACGCCGACTCTGAATATCTCGAAATATCCGCTACACTATAGATTATAGTCTTTCGGATATTTGAGGATATAGCATGAGCATCAGTCAGAAACGCCCTATCTTCCAACGCCCTGCGCTTGCAGAATCTCTGGCGCGAGATGTCGCCGGTGAGTCGTTTGTCGATTATAGCTCAGGCCTGTTCCTGGCCGCGCCTCGGCGCACTGGCAAGAGCACTTTCCTCAGAAACGATTTCATCCCCGAATGTGAAAAGCGTGGCTGGCTGGCAGTGTATGTCGACCTTTGGGCCAACCGCGAAACTGACCCGGCCGAACTGATAGCTGGAGTGATCGGGTCTGCCTTGGGGGAATTCGACAGCCCTGTTAGTAAGGCTGCCAAGAAGATCGGCATCGAGAAAGTCAACCTGTTACGGACCCTCAGCTGGGATTTCACAAAGCCTCACCTGCCTGCCGGCACTACCCTTGCGAAGGCGCTGGACGTACTTCACAAGGTCTCTGGCCAATTGATCGTACTCATTATTGATGAAGCTCAGCATGCCCTAAACAGCGAGAGTGGATTGAACACCATGTTCGCCCTCAAGGCAGCACGTGATCACCTCAACAGCGGCGTGGGGGACGACGGGCTGCGCCTAGTCTTCACCGGCTCGAGTAGAGACAAGTTGGCCAACCTGGTGCTCAAGAGCAAGCAGCCCTTCTACGGTGCCAACATCACTCCATTCCCATTGCTGGGAAAAGACTTTGTCGCGTTCGCAACGGAAATCTGGAATGCCCGCCTCGCATCCAGCAATCAGTTTAGCGTTGAGGATTTAGCTGACGCATTCGACCTTGTTGGACACCGGCCTGAGATGTTGAATCAGCTCCTCACTGAGGTAAGCGTCGGTCTAGGTGAGGCCAGCAACCTTGGCGAGCTACTGCGCACAGGCGCGCTGAACCACCAAGCAGGAGTGTGGAGTGACTACGAGAGCGCCTTTAACGGGCTTTCCCCTATCCAACAAGCGGTTCTTGAGGTCATGGCTGAGCGTGCTATCAGCAAGCAGCCATTCGTGCCCTTTTCAGATCAAACATTTCAGGCCGTGAACCGTAAACTCGAATTCGCACAAGTCGACGCCAACGCCTCAACCCCGAACGTTCAGAAGGCCTTAGACGTGCTGCGGGACAAAGAGCTGGTCTGGAAGGCAAACCGCGGAGAATACGCCCTTGAGGATATCTCTATGGCTACCTGGCTTACCCGCAGTTCAATTCAGTCGTAGATGGCTGCAGGGTGACTCAGCATCGGATAGTGCGCTTAACGGCCTGCTGAAGGCCAGCTAGTGGATTGTCCTAGCCTCACTACAACCTGCTAAATTTAGGGGCTCGGACATTCAAAAAGAATGGCAATCCCCGCAGGGACTATGACTTCGATGCTCACTCATCACTTCACTATTGTTCAACTCAAGTCCCTGTACGTAAATGACGCGTGCAAGGCATTCTGGTTTTATGAAGGGCTGCACCCGTCGGATGGAATCAGGATGGGCTTGATTCCAGTTCTTGCGCTGACGTTGAATGTCGAGGGCTTGGGGCTATACCACCAAAGATATTACCGTCACGATGAGGAGATATCCCTCGCGAATTTCTTTCATGACGCCTGGATGCACAGCCGTGTGATCAATGGTATTCCAGAACGTTTATGCGTTGATAAGGATCTTATCGAATGTGCGCCGGTACTTCAGGCCCTTCGGCAAGTAGATGCTACCGGTCAGATCAAGCAAGTCGTTACCAATGCGGGTAAAACTTTCGGTCCAAGCAAGGCCCAAGCTCAGAAGCGAGCTGAAAATGCTCTTTGGTGGCACGATCTAAGTCAGAAGCCTCAGCCTGAATCAGTAGATTCACTTCTTAGAGTTATGAGTAAGAATCATGAAGACTATGAAGACTTTTGCCTAGAGGTTCACCCTTACATATCATCGAGCAAGTGGGAGGATTTCCTTCAATTCAAAGAGAAGACTCCTGTGCGTCCAATCATGCCTGTACATCCAGCCCCGTGTCGGTTGGACTTTGGCTGGGTATCGAAAAGTGCTCAGAAGGTGCCGCGTCTTTCCGAAAGACGTCAGTACAATTTAAATTTTTCTGAAAGAGACTGGATTCACTGGCTTTCGCTTCGCCACCAAGACGAGCAAGACGAGCAAGACGAGCAAGACGAGCAAGACGATTATGACTGCAATAATGCTGGAATTGAATACTACTGGGCCTCAGAGACGGATGGCCTAGCCGAGACACTGCGAACTTTGCCATATCCCCTTGACGAAAGTCTGCCAGAGAGTTTAAGCAATGATCAGATGAAGGCGTTCCTGTCATCACGTGAACCATTGTCCAAGTTCAGGATTGGTGACCTAGAAAACATGCTCAGATCGCTCCCGTTGATCATTTTTCCCAAAACAGCCAAAGCCAGCAGGCTGGCCTTTGAATACCTAAGTCATGGCGGCGATTGTGAGTACATGCATGAATTGGTAGCGGGCCACGAGATGAGCGCAAGCCATCGGATTTTCGTGTGTTACGGGTACAGCTTAGGATTATTTTTGATAGTTATTAAGTCCGGATCCAAGGCAGATGTCCCACGACTTACCTCAGGCTTTTTCTCTCTCGGCGAGGGCATTGACATTGGCCCTGCAGGCCTTGCTGCACTTATGTTTTGGATTAACAAAGTAGAAAGGTACAAAACCCCATACATCTGCAGCCTCGTTCTAGCTATGGTTCAGGACATGATTAATGCCTGTGATCTCTAACATTACTGTTCGAGAGCTGAATATGGGGGCGAACCACAAGCAGGTGCTCCAAAGCGGACTGTTCGGTTGGTGGGTGGGCTCATCTCACCTGGACAGATCCAAGATAATGGACCGGGCGTAAATCGCCGCACCCTCACAGCGGGAATGGAAACTATCGTAATTGTTAGCTTCTGGCACACATCAGTCGCCTGCAAAATAGGCACATCAGCTATGGAGTGCTCGCAATGTCCGTCTACCTTTGGCCCCTCGTAACCCTTCCGGCAGTCATCACCGAACCAGGTGCGTACATCACTCGGGGCGGCGAACGCGTCACGGTAGTTCGTGCAACCCAGCGCCACAGCTTCGACTGCAACGGCTTCTATGGTGAGGATAGTGCGGCGATCGCTGAAAGCTGGCATCGCAGCGGGCGCCTCTATTCGAATGTCGAATGCATAAACGACATCATTCGGCGGGTGTGAACCAAAAAGAAACCAGTCAAACAGCCTACAAGGAAAAGGAATGGCCACCCTGACATTTTGTGACTTCGATGAGGCCCTTGAGGCCGTAGAGAGCGCACCAACAGAGGAGGCTCTTCCGCACTAATCGACACCATCAACCAGCTGTTTGAAAGCGACTGCCTCGAGGTCACACCTCGTGACTGGGCACACCTCGCATCTGCAACTATGTTCCGCACCACACAACTTCGGGATACGGCGCCGCAGTAACCAGCCGCTGCGCTCCCTTAACTCAAAGCCCTGTCAGTCGGGGCTTTGTCATTTCAGCGTCCCCCCCCTCATCCGCTTAGTTCTACACCCTCACGACGGGCCCCGATTTTATTTGGTAGCCGCTTCTGGCACGCGCCGATCACCCTCAATATTTGCTTTATCAAGAGGTAACCAACCCTCGCCAAAACGTAAAGGCTTGAACATGATTTCCACCAATGACCGCACCAAAGATCTCGAAGACGTCGCAGTTTTGAATCATGCCCTCATTCGCTACGTTGAAGCGAACGAGGAGCGCACTGACGAATCGCTGGTGTGTGTCGGCTATGCACGCATCCTCACCCTCGCCGACCAGGCCGCAACCGAGATCGCCCTCCAGAGCACAGATGAAGGTGAGGACTGGGATGGCACGGCTTGGTTTGGCCGTATTGATGCCATCGATTCAGGGAGCCTAGCAGCAGCCCTGCTGGGCCACGGTGCTGACGTTAGGTCAGTTGTCAGTGAGTGGCTCTTGTCCATCGAATAACCCACACACAGGTGGCCATCATGATGATTGGTCATCGCATAGCAGCCGCGGACTGGACAGATCATGGCCAACAATATGCAAAAATGCTGGGAGTGGCTGCATGAGCGCAGTCGATTCGCTTCCGTTCAAATCGACTTCAACCGCCACACCTACAAACAACACCGTGCCGTTTGGCACGTGGAAGGCTTCGGCTGGTGCGAAGCGAAGGGCCAAAGCTTTGAAGAGGCGGTAATGAACGCTATCAACACTCGCTTTGATACAGAAACTCTGGAATATTTCCCGGCTGAATAACAGGCCAGCCGCAGCAGCCCCTACCTGGCACCTCTGTGACGGTGTCAACCCTCCCATCAACTTCATCGCAGGTGCTTTTTGACAACGATCACATGGGATCTGAAAACCCTCAGCGCCGACACTCTGGTGAGTGACAGCGCAGCGATGGTGCAGACCGGCTTCATCGCCCAACGGGATTGGTCACTGAAATCCAAGCTTTGGGTCCCAGTTAAACCCCTCACGTTTGAGCACTCGCCTATCGTCGCCGTGGGCGCATCCGGAAACGTTCTAGTAAGCAACCTGATTGTTGACTACCTGCTTGACCGGAACCTGCCTGCTGGTATCACTAGGCCTTCAACTCCGCTGGAGGCCGATCTCGCGGCCCACGCAACGGCGATTCTTGGAATCCATAATCAGGACGCATCGTTTCTAATCCTGACTGAAAGTCACTGCTGGCGCCTCAAGGTGTTTCCCGGAAAACCCGTCGACATCAGCGACGTCACTGCCCACCCGACTGCGATCGGTGCAGGTGCCCAAGTTGCGCAGCCGTGCCTGGACGCAGGCCAAAACGGGATCAAGAGCATTATTGAAGCGGCTCGGCACACAGATTCGGAAACCAATTTCTCCATCGACTATGTTGATCGGACGTCCAGTCCCACAATAAAACGGGCGCGGCAGTCATGCACAACCCTCAGAGACCCACAGCGTCTGAATCGGGTGATTACTCGATCCATCGCACTCATCGGTGGGGGGCTCACCGCAGTGGGTGGCATTGCCTTCCAGACTGGCGGGTTTACAGGGGGCGCTCAGATGCTGTTAGTCGCGCTCAGCATGGCTGGGATCGTGGCCACAGTATCCTCGATACTCACATCTCTCTGGGACACCAAAGGAGCCAAATATCACCTGGTGCCTATTGGGGTGATGGCGTTACTGCTAGTTTGGAGTGTGAGTCAGAGCTTTCTTGAGGCACACCGGTTGACACCCCTAATCCTGCTCTACTTCCTCACAGTTTTCGCTCTGATTATGCTGCGGATAAAGTGGCCTTGGGTAAGCCGCCCGCGAAATGCGGTACATCTAGGGGCCAGCTTAACGCTGGGTAGCTTGCTCGCCGCGCTGACACTCTTTTCTCAAGCCCCCTACGACTGGCCCTTGCTTATTGCAGGCACGATCGGCGTTAGTCTTGGGTACACGGCAACTCTGCTGACGGTCAACTACATGATCCGAAACTTCTCCCGCCACCAGGTAATCATTGAGCGAATTCAAGAGAGTCAGAATCCTTAGTCAGGAATTTAATACCCCCGCTCAGGCAAGATCCTCGGACGTGCACAGCACAAGGGCTATTCGAGCAAATGAATTCAGGAAAGATATTGGCTGTGGGATGTTTCGGCGTGATTCTGATTGCCCTCGGCTTTGATATTGCAGTCACCCGCCCCTTCGCAACGATGTATTTCGTCGGTTCAAACCCCGCCTGGGGCTTTGGTCCGAGGGAGCTTGCACACTGCGTGGGGTTCGCAGGCTGCACCCTGGTAGGGTGGGCTTTGATCCGGTCGTTTTCCACGCAACGAGGCCGTCGCGCCAACCTTATGGTCGCATTGGCGGGCCTGTGTGGATTTCCTCTGTTCCTGTCATGGCCCACTTGGATGCCTTTCCAGATGGAGCATGGCTTGCGAAAGTTCATCTGCACCATCGTCATCCCTTTCTACCTCATAGGCTCAGTCATGTTGCGGCAGTATGTGAGGGACTGGCCTTCACTTACCCGGCCGACGCAAGCGGCGCTCATGAGTGCAGGAATGATGTGGATTTGGTCACTCACATGGGAGGTGGGGATCCAGCCTCACGAATATGTTTATGAAGGTCCTCCTCGGGGATACATCCAGTGGGCACAGCTGCTTTCCGACTTCGTAGGCATATGGGTCCCAGCATTGGGGTTGATTGGCCTGCGCCACCACATAGCAAACGACACCCCATCTGCGGTTTCGAAGAGCGCAGCCTTGTAGATTCCCTAGCGATCCAGAAGTGGTGCCTGCTTCTGGCACACGCAAAGGCCACCCATGATTGCTCCATTGAACAACTCAAGTCTCTGGAGACAAATTATGAACGCAGCATTCCGTGAAGCCCTCGCCGCCCGCTTCCTGTGGACGGACTACCTCGTTCTCGAAGCCATTGGAGCATCGGAACCTCAGGTCGATACCGCGTACCAGGCCGCTTGCAACGCAGTAGATGAGCTCGCTTCGAACGACGTGCTTTCCCACCGCCACTACGGCCCTGTTGCCCCTCTCCTGCTGCAGGATGTTCCCTTGCTGGAGGACCATTACAATCTCGCGTACGAGATGTATTCAGAGCTCTACTACAAGAACTATCACGACGGATCTATCGAGGTGATGCAGTCGCACTGGCTACCACCAGTCAAACCGCTGGACCTTCCCTATTCCCAATGGATGGCCGCAGTTACTCGCGCGATTGCCGATCTGATGCAAATGACCTGTGCCGAAGCCGCGGTTGCTACGTATTCCTTTGATGAGGACTTTTTCCATTCATGGAGAAACCAGGACCTGCCAGCTGTTGCAGCTGAAAAGATCCATGAGTCTTACAAGCGCCATATCGGTGGGCTGGGTGAAATCGAGCTCGAAGAGTTCATGCATGAAGTTGCCCGGGATCTTGAAGATGTCCGCCAGCAAGAAGACCACCACTTACGTTGCGATTGCACCGACCATTCTTAAGTCAGAGTCGCCGGCTAACTCCGATTCAATTCCTATGTGAGCGGCTGAATAGCTGGGGGCGGACTTAGGAAGGAAAACGGACATCCAGCAGCAGGAAATGTCCGTTCCCGCCACATCCCCAGTCAGGCACGTCGCGCAACCCCTGTGAAAGTATAGAAAAGCCGTTATCCTAGCCACGATCCGAATCCCGCTGCTGGTTACCAATGTCCAAGAATCGTGGCAACGAATACCGCTACCAGATCCTGAGGTCTGAAGCACGCAAGGCAGCCCAGGCGCTGGCGCACTCAAACGAGAACCTTAAGGCCCGGGGAATAGACACTACTCAAATCCGCTTCGATAGCATCACGCCAGTGGAGATCGAAGCCTCGGATCTTTGGGGTGATGAGGCTACCCTCTATCCTTGGTACGATGTACACCCAATCCCCCCACTTCCCATACTATTGCCTCTGCAGGCCTTTAAATCCGGGCGTTCATAAATAGTATTTATACTCAAAAAACCATACTATTTTTTGTATAAAATTTCGTTGATCCACCACAACATTTCTCCGCCCGGGGTCTGCACAACTGCCTCGGCGCCCACCTCTTTCTTCAAAAGTGCACGCGCCATCGGCGAATCGATCGAGATGTAATCGTTACGACCGTAGATTTCGTCGTACCCCACAACCCGAAACTTCTTGATTTCCCCCGCCTCGTTTTCAATCTCGACCCAGGCTCCGAAGAAGACCTTTCCCTCCTGCTCAGGCGAATACTCGACTACCCGCACGTCCTCAAGCCGCTTACGAAGGTATCGGACTCTACGATCAATCTCCCGGAGCAGCTTCTTGTTGTATTGGTAATCCGCATTCTCACTGCGGTCACCCAACGATGCCGCCCAGGTAACCTTCCTAGTTGTGTCGGGACGCTTCTCTCGCCAAAGGAAGTCGAGCTCTTGCTTCAGGGCGTCATGACCTTCCTTTGTGATGATGTTGGTACTCAAGTCGGGTGTCTCACTAACGATTAACTCCAGTAAGGCAAGAGCGGGTCAAAAATGCTCGGCTACTAACTCATATGGTCAAAACGATTTGGGCAGTCCAGTACGACCCGTATCATAGCCGCAGCATGAACCGTTCAGGTACACGCTTTGATGGATGTAGTACCCCATCGGCAGTATGTTGCGAAGCATTGAGCAGGCGGGCACACTGACTGTAGATCTCATGCCTCAAGCTCATCCGCTCAATTCTCAAGGACGATCACTTGCAAACCAAGCAGTGGAACTTCCCTCAACGTGTGCGTGACTGATGCAGTCAGTACCGCTCAAGCGTAAATTTACGCCCATCCCCGCAGCCTATCAGAGGCGTGATTTTCCACTAGACGAAGTGTGGTCAAGCCTCAATCGAGGTGAGAACAAGAGCTGGGACGACCTTCTCGGTGAGTATCGCGTAGTGGTACTGGCGGAAGCGGGCGCGGGTAAGACCTATGAGCTGCAATCTGCAGCCAAGCGACTGGTTAGCCAAGGCAGGCTTGGGTTCTTCATTCGCATCGAAGATATCGACGACGATTTTGGGACTGCCTTCGAGGTGGGCTCTGAAGCAGCTTTCGAAGATTGGCTGGCCGGGACTGACGAAGCTTGGTTTTTCCTCGACTCTGTCGACGAGATCCGGCTCACCGAGCCGAGAGCGTTCGAGTCAGCGATCCGCGGCTTTGCCAAACGGATCCGTAATGCCCGCCAGCGAGCGCATATCTATATTTCAAGCCGTCCCTATGCCTGGCGCCCAGTGCTTGATCGCACTTTGATCGAAGAAGTGTTGCCGTTCGAACCGCGGCGGCAGGAAGCGACCGGTGGCGATGATTTGTCTACCGTTGTCCAAAGCGGAGAGGCCATAGAGGGAGACTATTCAGCGGTAGGAATCAGTAAGGATGATCCGCCCCCAACGCTTCAGTTGTATCAGCTAGCCCCGCTGGATGAATCAGAGATTCGCCTGTTCGCCGAGCATAGCGGTGTCGAAGACAGCACAGACTTTCTGGCGGCACTCGAGCGCAGTAGGCTGTTTCCGCTCGCACGGCTTCCTTTCGACCTGCACGATCTTCTTGCGACATGGCGCGAGACCAAGAGTTTGGCGAGTCGGCTGGACATCCTACAGGAAGGCGTTCGTCGCCAACTGACGCTGTCGCCTCAGGATGAGTCAACCTTGACTCTCTCGCGCGCAGAGGAAGGAGCACAGCTCATTGCTGTAGCGGCAGTGCTGACCGGACGTCCGAATATACGCCTCCCGGGCTCATCTGGTGCCGAAGGGATTGACGCCGAATTGCTGCTACCTGGGTGGGCCAATGCTGATATCGCAGCACTGCTTATGACCGGCGTTTTCGGTGAACCAATCTTCGGCGAAGTGCGCTTTCGCCATCGTGAGGTTCGCGAACTGCTCGCTGCTCGTTGGATCGAACAGCAGCTAAAGCGCGGCGGCGGGAGGCATCACATCGAAATGCTGCTATTCAGCAGCCAATATGGCGAAAACATCCTTACCCCGCGCCTGAGGCCAGTTCTTCCTTGGTTGATACTTTTCAATGACTCTATCCGCGACCGCGTACTCACTGACCACCCCGAGGTCGCCGTGGAAGGCGGTGACGCGGCCCGCCTCCCCGTCGATGTCCGGCGCAATATACTATCCATGCTGATTGACCAAGTGATTGACCCCACTTCAGGTTTACGTGGATTGGATAATGCAGAGATCGCCAAAATCGCCCACGCTGACCTGCAAGATTATGTCCATACGCTTATCGAAAAACATTTTGAAAACGACGATGCCATCTTTGTCCTCGGGCGCCTAGTTTGGCAGGGAGAAATGCGCAACTGTGTTGCCAGCCTGTCTAAAATCGCTGCCAATCCAGCTCGCGGCATCTACGCTCGCCTCATCTCGATCCGTGCGGTCGCATGTCTCGGTAGTCCGGACCAACTCTATACGCTTTGGCAATCGCTCAATACTAATGCTCTGCAAATCCAGCGTCGGCTGTTGGCAGAGCTCGTGGACAACGCTCCTGCCACAGCGGAGACAATCGAACTTTTTCTAGCATCTATCGACAATTCCGAGCCGCGCCATGAGTTCGAGGTCACCGGCTTGACCCTCTCACTTAATGGCTTCATCCAGCGACTGCCTCTTTCCACTGTTCTCGAGACAGGCGAACTGTTGTTCATCTTCGCCAAGGGGTTACTGCAATATCTCATGCGGGAACCGCATGTTGAGCGTGGACAATGTCACGTCTCGGAAGCCTTTCAATGGCTTATGAGCCCGGCGCTGCATTGTATCGAGCGGCTGATTTATGCGCGCTCGCCAGCGGCATTATCGAAGGTTTCCCTCGCGATCCTCGCTGCCATCCCAGCCCTACACTTCTGGCGCGGCGATGACTATCAAGAGCGAAAGTCGATCGTAAATAAACTTGTTCCGAAATGGCCTGAACTCAACGACGCACTATTTTGGTGGACGGTGACCGAGTATCGAGCTGTGCAGGGTGAAGAGCTAAAAGATGATTGGCCAGTCAGCTGGATGGGACATTTCTGGAAATTCGATGAGACCAGTTTCGCGCGCACAGTTACCTGGATTCGAGACCGAAAACTTTCCGACGATAAGCTTGTAGCGCTGTCGCGTGCTGTTCGCATCTACGCCGAAAATGACCAACCAGCGGCGTGGCTCGAGGATTTACATAACGCGGTGGCAGGCAATCCGGACTTGGAAGTGTCCCTCAATTCCAAGCTCTATCCGACGACTTCGCCTGAAATGCAGCGGTATCAGCAAGACGAACGCGACCGGCACATCAAACAGAAGCGTCGAGACGCGAAGAACTCCAGCGCGCGCACTAAATTCGTGGACAGGCTCACCGCTAATCCTGACATCATCCGCCACCCCCCGAACCTCAAGCCAGGTCAACTAAGCTCGGAGCAATATCATCTACTGCAAATTATCGAAGGAGACAAGTCACGTAACAGCCGAGCCCAAGGCGCCAATTGGGCGGCACTTATCCCCGAGTTTGGAGTTGCGGTAGCCGAAGCCTACCGCGACGCGGCGATTGCATTCTGGCGCGCCTATAAGGCAGGAATCCGCTCCGAAGGAGCCGACACCAACAGCATCCCCTACGCGCTCATTTTCGCGATGTCTGGACTCGACATCGAGCTCCGCGACAGCGAAAAAACGGGGCTGGTGCTCAGAAAGACAGACGCACGTCGCGCGCTTCGCTATGTTTTATGGGAGCTGAATGGCTTCCCGCGCTGGTTCGAAAAGTTTTACCGAGCATGGCCAAAGATTTCGCGGGATTTCCTCTGGAAGGAAGTCGAGTGGGAACTCAAGCATACGCCCTCCGAACAGTCGCTTTACTATGTGCTGCACGACCTCGTCTATTACGCACCATGGCTCCATACCGAATTCGCACCGTTGCTCAGTAGTTGGCTTTCACAGCATCAGGCCCCCAATCAAGACTGCCTGCGTTATTGCCGTGCAATCATGATAGGAGGTGGTTTGGCTGCTGCGGACATCGCCACGCTCTCGGTGCGCAAAATAGCAGACCCGGGTACGCCGCCGGAGCAACTCGCAACTTGGCATGCGCTGCGAACTGATGCCGATCCAGCCCGGGGCGTCCCGGCGCTCAATGGCTTGTTTGATTCCGGTACCCTCCTTGATCCCGTTGGCTTCGTCAGCTCTTTCAGCGTCGCGTTGATTGGTGGCCGCCGAAACGTGAGTCCAATCTTCGGCCACTTCAAAACGCCTAGCTACCTTAAAGAGCTCTATCTGCTGACCCATCGCACGGTCAGGGTGGCTGACGACATCGAGCGGGCCGGCAAAGGTGTCTATTCGCCAACTTTGCGCGACGAAGCACAGGATGCACGCGAGAACTTATTCGCTCTTCTTACTCAAATCCCTGGTGAACTCACCTACCGGACAATCCTCGAATTGTCGACTGAACACCCGGCCCCCCGCTATCGCGACTACATGCGCACCCGCGCCTACGAACGTGCCGTGGAGGATGGCGACCTACCAGCATGGAGCGAATCCGAAATTGCACGACTAGTCCAACGCCTGAGCGCGTATCCGATCATTGCCGCGCTACCTGACGGAGCCGACAATGCAAAAGCTTGAAAGACCGGACAAATCGCCGGCAGTTCTGCGGTCGAAAGCGGCGATTCAGGCGCGACAACAGATGCGCGACTTTTGGGCGCTCGACCGACAACGCCGTGCTCAGACTAGCGTGCCAGCTATCGGACTCAGTTCGACAGACGAACGTTTAATTGCCGCGGTTGCCGCGATGAGCCTAAACCGCTGTGCCTTCTGCGAAGCAAAGGACGTGCTTTCTGTTCACCGTTTCCGTCCAGCAGGTAACGCACTACCTCTCGTCGAAACGAGTAACGCACACCTTTACTACCTATGGCTCACCGACGCGTGGCAAAACCTGCTGCCAATTTGCACCGGCTGCATTCCGCGTGAGACACAGTTTCCAATTGCCGGTGCCCGCGCGCCGCTGCCGTCGCTTCGCCAGATCGATGCCTATACCGAGCGAGACGACGGTCTTTGGCCGTCTTATCCACCAAAGGAAACCATTCTCCTGCTCGATCCTGTGCGAGACCGTGACTTCGAGAAACACCTCGTTCCCAAGCTTAATGGCGAAATCATAGGAAGCTCGCGAAAGGGCGAAACTACCGTACTCGTCTTCGACCTCAATCGTGCCGAGCGCCGTCACCAGCGTCACCAGACTTATCAATCGCTTATCGACCGCCTCCTCCTACTCCTCCGGGAAGGTAAGAAGCTGAATGACTCCCCCGATTGGCAGTTGATCTTTGATTTTCCGACGATAGAGTTCGGTGGGACCTGGTTCATACTTTTGCGTCGCATCGCGAGGTGGATTGCAGTTTCGAAAGCAGTGACATGGCAAACTTCCAGCAACCAAATCCGCGTCTTTTTTTCGAGACTTGCCGACGGTGGCGATGCTATTCATCACCTCGAGGCGGCTCTTTCAGCAATAGCAGATGAGGATCAGGGCCTGCGCGCCAGTCACTGGGCAATCGGCTCGGTTTACACGGCACGCACGTCAATCGCAGCCGTCGAAATAAGCAATTTCAAAGCGATTGAAGGGCTGCAACTATCCTTAAGCGAGCCAGCTGCACGACCGGGAGACCCAGCCAGCCGGCGCGCACCATCGCTGGTGATTCTTGGTGAAAATGCGACCGGTAAAAGTTCGATTCTTGAGGCGATCTCACTGGCGCTTACTACCTCTGCTGCGCGTACCGCGCTTAATGTGCCATGGACCCAGATGGTTCTTGATCCCTCGCAACTCGGCCTCGAGCGCGGAAACATAGCGTTGCCAGCCGAAGTGCGCGTGAAGCTTACGAACGATCAGTCGGTGACGTTGACGATTGAGCATGGCTCACCGACCGTACTCAGCGAACTCGGAAACCATCACGTACCAGTATTTGCCTATGGTGCATTCCGACGGTTCCTGACCGGCACGCGCAGAGCTGCACCCCATAAGCATATCCGCAACCTCTTCGACGGCAGCACACTTTCCAATCCCGAGCCCTGGCTCAAAGCCCTGAAACGAGACCAGTTCGACATGGTGATCCGCACCTTGCGAGACCTGCTATCGATCGAGGGGGAGTTCGACGTCATACAGCGCGAGCGCGGCTCGCGCCAACTGCGCATGGTTACCTCGCTGACAGAACCAGACGGTGAACTACGTTACAGTCGAACCCCGCTGCATGCAGTATCGTCAGGCTATCGTTCAATGCTTGCCATGGTGTGCGACATCCTGCGCGGCTTACTTGATCCCCAGGTATACGAAGGATTTGAAAGCTTTCGGACTGCCAAAGGAGTCATCTTGATTGACGAAATCGAGGCCCACCTACATCCGCGCTGGAAAGTGCAGGTCATGTCCAGTCTGCGTAACGCGCTTCCGGGGATGACATTCATCGTCACGACCCATGACCCGCTATGCCTACGTGGCATGGGAGAAGGTGAAGTGGTAGTGCTCCAACGTATCGCGGCCACCGATAGCGAGCGCGCAAGTCAGATGCCTATAATCGTAGAGCGCATGATGGGGCTACCGTCAGTCGCAGACCTGCGGATCGAGCAACTGCTAACTTCCGACTTTTTCCAGATGCTCTCCACAGACGATGCCGCGGCCGATCGTAGTCTTGCAGGGATCGCCGATCTCATTGCCGCGCGCGCGCGGGGCGATGAACTGTCCCTGGAAGATATCCGTATTCTCTCGGATTTTGAGTGCGACATTGCCAGTGCGCTTCCAGTTGGGTCTAGTGAAGTCCATCGCATCGTGCAGGACACTGTCGCGGAGTATCTTCGGCGTCGTCGCGACGCCAGCAGCCAAACACTCCAGCGGCTGCGTGATGATGCCAAAGCTGAGATTCTCGCTGCGTTGGAAGCGCTCTGAGATGCGTCGAGTAGATCGCGGCAGTGTAGATGTTCCAAAATCGCTCCTGCTCGGCGGCGCAGGCCCGGCAGAGTTGGCAAAGGTGAAGGAACACCGCGACGCACCAAACCCGCCAGCCAACCAAAATGGTGGCAAAAAGAAGAGTTTCACTTATACAGCGTACAAAAGTGCCGATGTACGGGCCGCCCTTGAGAAGTTGTTTTACGACAAATGCGCCTACTGCGAGACAGTCTACGCCGCCTCAGCACCTGTCGACATCGAACATTATCGCCCTAAAGGTGCCGTTGCCGAGGACGTGGCACATGGCGGTTACTGGTGGATCGCGATGGGTTGGGACAATTTGTTACCCAGCTGTATCGACTGTAACCGCAAGCGTGGGCAGGTCTTGGTCGAGCCATCGTCTAGCCTTGCCGTACTCGCTGCGACTGTGAAGCCGGCGGTCAGCCAATCAGGCAAAAAGGACAGTTTTCCCCTCGCAGCTACGGGTGTACGCGCACTGGACGAGGAGGCAGAACTCGAGGATGAACAAGCGCTGCTAATCAATCCGTGCTGTGACGACCCAGCAACTAGTTTGATGTACAGTTTTGACCCAGCACATCCGGCTGGGCTGGTTGTACCGACAGGAGAACTGGATCAGCAGGTACGCGGCGCGGTCTCGATACAGATTTATGGCCTCAATCGACTAAAGCTCGTACAGGATCGAACGAGATTGCTGAGACGTCTCGAGTTCCTCGGTGATCTCGTTATCGATCTCGCATCCTCGATTACTGAACTTGAGACGCCCGCTGTCCAGGCAGCATTGCAAGGAACACCAGCAGAGAACGTCGCGTCGAGGCTGCGCCTACTGCGTGATCGGACTTTGGCCGAGATAAAGTCTTTTACCAAAGACGATGCCGCCTATTCATCTATGGCCAGCGCTTGGCTCGAGCACTTTAAAGCGCGAATTCGTCCTGCTACGCCTATCGAAGCTCTTCCTTAGCGCGTGACTGTTGAGGCCTATGCCGAATTGACCCACGTGCCGATGCAAGACTGCCCCAGCTTAGAATCGACGACCCACTGCACAGGCAATGTTTTTCGTGGGATCCGACTGGGTCAGTGACATCTCGGCAACTGGGTCAATTCGGCGTCAGCGCCAACAACCGAAGGGCCGAAAAGCCACTCAATGTGGTGAGTAGGTTCTCCAGTGGTGGTCGTGCCTGAGTTCAGGCCATTTGAAAATCCGACTTTTTTTAACAGAATCGACCCATAGCTGCCCTTCGGCGATAGGCTAAATTGGCCGATAGCTGCCGTTAAATGCCTCCGACGTCTAGGACGTTGAGGGCCGAAAATTATCTCAGCAGCATATCAAGAGGGTTATGTTACGCGATTATCCTCAAAGATAGCGCCTTCGATACCGATCGGTTGCCCTTCGGGGCCGTAAATTCCTACTCCCCATTCAGATATTGACTTGACGACACCATCCGCACATCTAATTTTATATTTAATTCTAAACGGAGTATGCCCACTGACTGCCTCCTCGACAGTACTCCAAACAATAAATTTATCTTCAGGGATGATAAGTTCTTCCCAAGTACTATCTCTACGCTCAACCAACTCCTCCGGAGTATAACCAAGCAATTTAACACTGCCCGAACTTACATACTCCATGACCCAAGTTGAAGCCTTGCGACTTTTGTAGAAAAGCCCTGGCAGGGACTCGATCAAGTTAGACGCATTAGCGAAGCCAAAATTAAACCTGTCTTTATAATCCACAACCGTACTAACTTTCTCAACCACAAAATAGAATTCATCATGAAATATAAAAGAGTTTAAAGTTAGTGTCAATTCATCTCCCAAGTTGGATATAAATCTTACATCTGAAATATGCGAGTTAGGGACGAACTGAACAATAGCATTTAAAAACGTCTCCCACGCTTTTTTGTCTCTATGATGAACATTGTCTACAACCATACTCCCACACGTATCCCCGCCCATCAACAACTGCCAATCCTTGTTATGCCGAACGATATACCCAGAACGGTTGATGACAAATTTGGCGTTTGAAATAGAGATCCAGCCATCGTCGCTCTGCGAGCCAAAGCTAGAAATATCAGCACCGCCCATCGCCCCGCCCCCACCTGTCGTGCGGTAACTTAATACTGCCAATTCAAGCCGAGAGCGAGCATTGAACTTTCTTAACAGGTTTTTGACATGGCTCTTTACCGTACTTTCACTAACATCAAATGCTTTGGCAATATTTTTATTGCGGATTCCACGCCATCCGGCCACCCAGTCCGCTCTCATCTGGCCAGGCATTCCAGGGCCATCTGGCCACCTGTTCCACGGCCATCCGGCCGGGCAGTCGGAGCGCAGCGACGCAGGGGTGGCAT
>NZ_JAAMQZ010000053.1 GCF_013522825.1 Stutzerimonas stutzeri | reverse complement strand
CGGTTGAGTGGCCGGATGGCCGTGGAATCAGTGGCCGGATGCGCGTGGAATGGGTGGCCGGATCAGCGTGGAATCGGTGGTCAGATGCTCATGGAATGGGTGGCCAGATGACCGTGGAATCCGCAACTTTCATCAGCACCTTCGTCATTGGCCTTTTCAGGCTCCGACTCAGGCTTATCTTCGCTTGACGGAAGCAGCTCGATTATCGAATCCACCAGCGCCAGAACCTCTTTCGTGCTGTCGCACTTCAGAGTTTTCAGCACCTCGGCCATGATCTTGTCGGCTAACTCTTGGCCCAGTCGGGCTTCAAGCGCTTCGAGATAGGCTCGCGCGGGTACCTCTAGTTGCGGCTCCTGCAGTTTCCAGTAGCCACCCATGAGGATTGCGTTATGGATGATCTCTACGTCTGTTGCCTGCGCGACTCGCTCAGGCTGAAACGGATCAAGCAGAACCTTGCGGTTCAGGTACCGAATGTCATCCTCGGTGCCAGGGTACTGATCCATCGACAGACGCTCGATACGGATGTCCTCCAGGATGTTCAGCAAGTTTTTGCGGAACGGAACCGGGGCAGCCGCGCCGAATACCGCCATGTCAGTGTTACGGACATGGGAGCACTCATGCGCGATGAAGCCGAAGGACAGCGGTAAATCATCCTCACTGAATGGGACAGTTACCGTTTTTCCATCTGTGAAGGCTCGGGTTCCTTGCACCACCACCTTGACGCCGGTTTGTTCGGCCAGGTGTTGTGCGTAGTACGGGAGCGATCCAATCAGGGATTTAGCCATTTCGTTTCTCCATTCTCGCCACCGCCAGACGGAGAAACCCCCGCTGGGAGGTTTGCTCCCAGGCGGGGTTTAGTGTTGGTGTCAGAAGCTGAATACGCCGTGAGAGACGACGCTACTGACAGATACGGGTGGAACAACCAGCGGTTGAGGCTCTGGAAGCACGTCCTCGTCCTCTGCTTGCTCGGTTGAAGCAGCATCCTCGGCGCCGACCAGATCAAAGGGGTTGAACGAATCAGCCATGCCGGCCTGCTCGATCTCTTCCTCTGCCTGGATCTGCTGGGATACCAGTTCGTTTTCTAGCTGCACCTTCGGCTCAGTCGCTTCAGCAGGTTGCGTCGTGACTGTTTCCGCAGGCTGCACAGCAGCTGGTACCGCAACATCATCCTGCTCGGGCGAGCCATTGGCGATGTTGAGGTTCTTGATCAGCCGGCGTATCGAGTCCTCATCCGAGAGCCCCGATACCAACGTCACAATGTTGCTGTACTGCGTGCCATTGACCACCCCTGAGGCCGGCAAAACCGCAAGGGTTTCGTCGATGTAGGTGGACAGGGCTTGGACATCGCTCGACAGGAACATCAGGCCCTTGAGCTTGGTGTTCATCTTGCGAATCGTGTTGAGGGTCGTCTGGGTGACATGGCCACGAGTGGCCAGGCCGTTTTCCATCAAACGTTCGGCTGTCTCTGCCGTCTCAGCGTAGAGCTGATCCGACAGGCCGCGCACTTGACTCCCAAGCGTTGCAGATAGGTGCTTGTCGCCGTCCGGCGCCACACGGCAAGCCGCGTAACCGAACTGAAGACCGGCCTCTACCTGATGTTTCGGCGTGATGCTTTGCATAATGGCTTCTCGCCATTCGGCACGCTCCCACTCCTGCTGCACCCATTCATTGACCCAACGGTCATAGTTAGGAATGAAGTTTTTCTTCAGGTCATAGAACTGGTTCTTCAGAGCTTCAAGCTCGTCTACAACCCTCTGGATCTTCTCCTGCGGTATGGCATAGCCGCCGAGGAATTTGATTCCATAGTCTTCCAGGACCTTGATCGCACGCCGTTTGACTTTCTCGAACGGCTTGAGCTTTTCGGGATCGATTACTCGCATCGAACCCAATGAGGCCAGCCGTGCCGGTGGAATTTTACCCTCCAGCATTTCAGGCTTCAGTTTCTTCCGAGCAGTCCACAGGTGGATGCCCGAGAGGTCTACCAGCAGGATCTGGTCCAGAATCTGGATTTCGTTCTGTTGGATAGTCATTGCGAAGTTCTCCTTTTCTCTAAAGCAAAAAAAGGGGGAACTTCGCCCCTAAGGGGAAAGTTCCCCCTCAGGGCTGTTTACGATTAGAACGGTTTGTCTACTTCAACCGGCCAGTCGTTACCAAACACGCTGCTTGCCATCTTATCGATTGCAAGCTTCTGCACTTTGTCGCAGCGATTAAGCAGCGACTCTTGCAGAGCGAGTTTTAACGGGTTTTTCTTCTTGGCCAATGTATATCCATTGCCAATCCGAGCCCAACGCAACAAAGTCCGAGTGGACATTGTAACGCTGAGATAGTTTCCGCCTTTACCTTGGTGTTGATCACGAACACTATTTGCAATCTTCACCATGTTCTCGACGATTTCCTTTGTTATCCCTGGTACGGCTTTAACGATCAGGTCAACTTCCTCCTTCGGCTCAAGGTATTCCACCTCAAACACTCGGAATCGGTCGAGCGATGCAAGGTTCTGCTGCATCGTAGCGGCATAAACCCCCATCTCATCCGACTGCCCTGCCGTGTTGCCGCAAGCGACGAAACGGAAATTGGCATGTGGCCGGATGACCTCACCGTTGTTTTCAGCGATCACCAGTGGACGCCCCTCCATTACCGCGTGGAGGCCCACCGTTACCGAAGGATCGAGGGTGTCGTACTCGTCCAGGACGAACACGAGCCCATGTCGCATAGCCTTGGTGAGCGGCCCGTCCACGAATTTCGTGTTCAGATCGCCCGACACAGGGTCCGTTACTGGCAGGTTGTAGCCTGTCAGTTCCGGCATCTCCATGCGGCTATGTGCTGAGACGGTAATGCTTGGCCAGTTGAGTCGCGCGCACGTTTGTTCAACGAGCGAGGACTTACCGGCACCCGTTGGGCCGACGAGCAAACAGCTGTCACCTGCCGGGGCGTAAAGCCAACTCATAAACTGAGAAAGCAGTTCCTTCCTGAAGAAGTACGGCTTTGCTGGCTCAACGTGTTGCGAAAGATTGTGGTTTGGCGAAAAAGCCGGCGCAGTTGCATCGGATTGGAAGCCAAACTCTTTCATTCCAACTTGGATATTCAGTTGCATTTTATTTCTCCATTCTCAAAAGCAAGTTGCCCAAAGACGGAGAACTCCCATAGGGGATATCTCCCCCGATGGGTAGGTTGGTTATTTGTTGCGGCTTATGCAGCTGCTACAAGAGAAACAAGGACATGTCCCTGTTCAAGGTTTTTCTTGGTGAAAGACACCACTGGCTTGAGGCCGTGATACAGAAGCTCACGGCAAAGCGTAGCGTTCATCCAAGGCGGGCAGGCGACCAGAACGTCAACCGCACCCGTTTTCTTAGCCTCCTGCAGGGCGATCTCACCCAGGCGCTCAACGCGACTGGTGATAATCTCCGGCGAGGGAGGGGTCGGGAAATACAGAAGATCTCGGATTTCCTGAAACTGTTTCCAATCCGACAAATCGTGAACGCCGAAACGTTCCATCTCGGCAGTAGCCTTGAACTTCGTCAGATTGATTACGTGCTGCTTTTCCATTTCTCTACTCCAGATTTGAGCGGAGAAATCCCCCTTACGGAGATTCCCCGCAAGGGCTATTGGGCTGAATGAGTCGTCAGCTTCGACCCGTGCTAGGCACGGAACAAACACCAACGCGCATGCGTGGGTGATTGATTTCTGGAGCGGCACCTTTCGGTGCACTTGGAGTGCGAGACGTTTGCACGTCTGCAAGAGATCTTTAGCTGTTCAGCGCACAGCTTGCGCCAGAGCATCATGCCATCGCCTGGATGGGTTTCACAAGGGGGGCACACAAGATCCTGACCCACCGAGGTGGTATGGGCTCGGCTTCAGCGCACCCAAATCGCTTGCCCCACGGGACTGAAGATCTTGGGACGCGCTTCCCTAGATATCTGAGCAATTTCTGCCGCGTTGGTCACTCAGATATCGCCGCGCGCCCCTCTGATGAACTGAACTACTTGCAGGCACAGAGAGGGGATCACGATGAGTGCCAGCCCGCCGAGGATCGTCAAGGTGACCAAGCTCACGGCCCCGTAAAGGGCTCCCCACATGCCCCTTTCTATTTGGAGCGTCACCACTCGAACGATGCTGTCGAGATCATTGCCTACGTCTGGCCCGTACACCCAGAACAGATCGATGGCCACAGCTACAGCTGCTGCAAACCCCACCAATACGATCAAGCCCCGCAAGCCGGATTTGATATCTGCCAGGCTTGGAATTGCGTGCATGCTGACGATTGTCGCCAATAGCACAGCACCAAACCCCACCGGGCCGGACATGGCCTGAGCCCAGGCTGTGACAGCGGTACCTACGACTACCCCACCAAGCCACCCCGCGATATGTCCTATGCCGCTATCCGGCAGCTCAATTGGCTCACGGTTGGCCAGCAGAAGACCCACGATGACGGCTCCGGCGAGAAGCGGCGCAATTCCCTGCAAGGCCATCCCGAGCGCATGCTTCATAGAGTACGGCGAATAGCGGTACTCGACGAACCCTAGCGTGCCGGTGGCACTGTTCGGCTGATAGAACGCCATCTTCGTTATCCGCATACCAAACAGCACGCAGACCAATGCGTGAGACAGTTCGTGTACTGGCACCCCGATATAGCCCGTCAGCCGCGTCAGTTTGCGCGCACTGGGTGCAAGCCTGTGCATCATCAGGTCCCAGATGGTTATGACCGATGCAGGCACCAGCAGCAGGGCAACAAATAGCTCAATCATGGAGGGATTCTCTACTTGCAGGCAGCCCTCTCTTCGCCGCTCTGTGTGCTCGAACGATGATTGTTTGAACGATGGAATTGATGACAAGGGTTCGTCGCGCGCGCGTCACGGCCACATACAGAAGGTTCAGCTCATCACCTACTTGCGAGGGGTCTACTCGTTCCTCATCGAAAATGTCCGGGAAATCTTCCTCCAGCAGCACTACATCCCATTCCAGGCCCTTGGCTCGATGCGCAGTGCTCAGCACCACGTCAGCTTCGGTGATGTCATCGACCGTGCATTGACGCAGCGATGAGATCAGCCGGGGGATGTCACCGTAGGTTTTCAGAATCCGCATGGTGCGAAGCATCTCGGGATCTTCACTCGCCTCAGCAGCGTCGGTGTATGCCTCGTATGACTTGAAGTGCTTGAGCCGGTAGTCCTGGATCTGGCTGTGCTTGTTGGTCTTCAGGTAGTAGACATCTTCGAGCTGTGACAGATTGTAGGCCTCGATTCCGCCGTTCCAGAACACAGTGAGTCCGTTGGCTACGGAGTCGATGGCAGACATCAGCACACCTGTCACGGTGCGGTTCAGGATGGTGTACTGGCCGCGTATCCCGGACATTGAGGTCTGCACTCTGTCAGCCGGCCCTAGCCCAACCAGTGGGCGTGTCTCGCCCTGGAGCCGCAGAATGGCATTGGCAACGCCAGCGATCATCGGCCCGAAGCGGAACGAGTTGGTCAGGTACATCGCTTCGGCGCCCTGCTCGATCTGCTTATCCAGGGCGTTTTCCGCGCCGCGCCACCTGTAGATCTGCTGCCATTTATCCCCCACAAAAATCTTCTGCCCACGCTGGCCGGCGACTATGGCTCCAAGGACGGGGTTTGTATCTTGTGCCTCATCGAGCAGGATGCAGTCGTAGTCGAGCTGCGGATCGCTAAGCTGGTACAGCTTCAGGTATGCGTCATGCGCGCAGACAAAAGCGCTCTTCTCGTCGGTCATGGCCTCCCAGACTGCCCCCGCCCCGTTGAGTAGTTTTTCGATGCGTGAATCTCCGTATGCGTCTCGCTCTTCGTCCGAGAGAGCCGCGATGAAATGGCACATGCCAATTTCCGGTTCTGCACTGCTGGTGAAGTTGTTGAAGACGGCCATGACGTGCCGCACGAACCCCCAATCGCGTGTCGCAAGTAGCTTGGAGACATCGGTGAGCTTCGGATTGCCCAGCTTATGGGCGTACCGGGTGCCAAAGCCCGGCCATGCCAACTGATGGCCTGTCTTGCAGATCACGTTGTCAGGGAATCGGGCCATGGCCTCATCCTTGATGGCCTTGTTGTAAGCCAGGTACAGAATCTTGATCGACGTGTTGGCGTAGGCGAAGGCTTCGAGCGTTGCCGTTTTTCCGCAGCCGGCATACGCCTTCACAACGAGATATGGCCCGCGATAGTCGATGATCGGTTGTTGTTCGTGGGTCGGATTCACAGAGAAAAATTCGCCTGGAATTACTGGCAGCTGACCGCGACACGATCAGCACGGAGGACAAAGACGGCTTGAGCACTGAACAGCCAGAGCTTGATCAGCAGGATGAACAGATGGGGGCTTTCGAAGAGCAGCAGCAGGGCGAGTTCCACCGGCGCGGTGAACAGTATGAGAGCGATCATGGCTGCCGCGCTTCGCCGGCCGAGCACAACGTAGAACACACTGATCGCTATGCCGGTTACCAGAGCGGCTTGCCAGAACGCCAAGAACTCAACTTGATCGCCGGCGACCGGAAGCAGCGCAGTTACTCCGGCGACAAGGCTCGCGACGATGCCGAGTAGCAGCATGTACGCGCCCCCCAGATCAAGCCCCGCGCCCCGATGGCGGAAAGTCAGAATCATCCAGGCGTGGCTCGCTAGGTCTGTGAAATGACCGGCGCCGGTGGTCTTGCCGCAAGAAATCGTGGACATGAAAAAGCCCCTTGGTGATTGCGGTATGGTCCCATACGCAGCCTCCACCAAAAGGGGCTAAAGCAGCACGATTGTTGTAGGTTTAGCCCTCCCCTCCCCCCAGAAGCTGCGCGCAGCGTCGGGACATCAGATCGCTCAACACTTCGGCGTCATTGGCGGCGTCCACAGGATCTCGCAGGGACGCCGCGATTAGCGCATCACGCAGCCAGTGGCTGGTGTCAGGGGCCGCGATGACCCGCTGAATTTCCTCATGGATACTCATTTTCCCGCCTGATTGACGGCATCCTTGAACGCCTTTCCGGGGGTGAACTTCGGGGTCGTCGATGCGGCAATGGTGATCTTCGCTCCGGTCTGAGGATTGCGCCCATCGCGCTCAGGCCGGCTCACCGGCTCGAATGCGCCAAAGCCGACCAGTACCACTTTGTCACCTGCAGCCACGGTGTCCTGGATCGTCCCAATCATGGCGTTGAGAATTTCGTTTACAGCGGTTTGGCTGTGGCCTGCCCGCTCTGCAACGGCCTTTACCAGTTCCTGTCGAGTCATGCGGTATCTCCTGTGCTTGTTGGAATGCAGTTTTCTGTTTCGAGAGCCCATTGGCTCAGATTGCGATGCCCTGGCCCGACTCCACTTTTGGCCGTGCCTCGCTGTTCGGCGCGTGGCCGCGCGGCTCGATCCATTGGCAGTGACGTACCCCTGCATGGGTCTTGCAGCTGGGCAGGATGTAGACCGGGATCGGCCGAAAGGGTGTGGTGACGGCATCTCGCGCCGCTTGGGTGGTCGGCACGCTGCTCGGCGCAGCGTGGTTGGCGCAACCAGTGAGTGTTGCCATTAGGAGTGCGTAAGCAGTAAGTCGCTTCTGGTAGCAGTGCACAGCAATTTCCTTGATGCCGATTGACTGCAGATAGCTTGCCCCTGGTAGGGAAAATCCCAAGGCCCTCATGCGCGCCGCTTACTCTTCGCACGCCTGACGTTGTAGCCCTTGACCCATTGCTGCATCGGCTCGCCTGGCGGCACCGACGCAACCGTGTTCACCCACTCGCGCGGGATTGGCTCAGCCATGAACGCCTGATAGGCGCCTTGCGCCCACATGGGACTCTTACCTTTCATCTGGGCATACCCCAGCAGCTCTGCGTAAGCGTGTTGCTTCGTGTTCGGGGCCAGCTTGGTCTTGCGGTCTGCCAATTTAACCAGAACGCCAGCTGCTACCTCCACGCCGGCGTCGATCTTGATCTCGAACCCGCAGCGGGGACAGATCAACCCGGTCATCACAAAGCTGCAGGTGGGGCACGGCTTGGTCTTAGCTTCCTTGTCAGGGTTGTTATCCGGCTTGGCCCGGTCTACCGGGTCACCGTCACCCATGTCGAGCCGATCTGGTAGCGGGTCAGTGGGGAGCCCGTTACGCAGAAGATTCCCCGCATGGTCGATGATGATGCCGTTGGTCTTGCCTTCGAATATCCGCAAAACCCGTCCCAGAATCTGGTAGTGCAACATCAGGCTCTTGGTCGGGCGGGCGATCACAATGCACGAGGTCCTGGGATCATCGAACCCCTTGGCTAGCATCCCCACTGAAACCAGCACCTTAATCTTGCCAGCCTTGTAGAGCCGAATAATCTCGTCGGACTCGTCGGCGTGCATGTATCCGTCGATGTGCGCGGCCATCACGCCCGCATTGAAAAACGACTCGGCAAGTTGCTTGGCGTGATGGACGTTGCAGGCAAATACAAGGGTTTGGCGGTTTTCGCCCAGTTGCTTCCAGTGGCTTACAACGTCGCCCAGGATATCCGCGCCACCCATGACGCGGGCTAGCTCATCTTCCGCCCAATCGCCGTCAGTCGATGTTCCTACACCTTTCAGGTCAGGCACATGCGGGGCGTAACACTCGGCTGGGACAAGGAAGCCTTGTTCTGTCAGCTGCTGAGTGCTGATGCGGTTGACCAAACGGTCATAGATTTTGCCGAGCCCCCGCTTGAACGGCGTTGCGCTCAATCCGATCACCGGAACCTTGTTTTTGCGGCACCACTGGATCAGATCCTGATGCGCCTTGAACAGGACGTGCGCCTCATCGATCACCACCAGTTTGGGCGGCTGAGTTCTCAGCAACCAGTCCAGGCGCGGCCCGAGAGACTGAACAGTCGCCACCTGAACCACTTTCGTGTAGTCGGTGCACGGGTGATTCGACTGAATTGCGCCGGCATATATGCCATCGGCGTGGAAGCGCGCCAGCGTCTGATCAAGCAGTTTGACGCTATCGACTATGAACCAGACCTTGTTCTGCTTTGCCGCCGCGTTGGCGATGACGTATTTCGCGACCTCGGTCTTGCCCGAGCCGGTAGGGCTCATGAGCATCTGCACGAGGAATTGCTGGCGAATTCCCTCACGCAAATCTGAAACCTGATCGTTTTGGTAAGCCCTGAGCTGCATGGTGCCTCCCTGAAGTGCTGACATCAGGAGAACACTACTTCTGGGAAACCCAAGCCCGGCTGACCGATGAGCCCCGACACCCCCATTTCGCTGACGCGCTGCCCACGGCTGGCCTCGGCGCGCCGGGCACCTCTATGGGCGGTACTGGCAATTCGCGGGATCTGCGGCGCCACCTGAGCGCTGGGCTCGCCCCGCGCCGACTCGACATATGCGTCAGCGATAAGAGCGTGAGTAGCAAACGCCTGATCAGCAACCCTGCAGTAGCACGGCGGTGTTGTATCGGCTCCAATAATCACAGCATTAATAACGTTATGTGTTATTATGTTATTCGTTATCTGTTATTTCGTTACGGAGCACACCATGGCCAACATCACACCGGATAGGGTTTTCGCTGCAGCAGATGCCCTTGAGGCCTCAGGCAGCCGCGTCTCCGTGCGCTCCGTGCGCGATTATCTTGGTGGGGGCTCGCCAAACCAGATCACCCCACTGCTCGCCAGCTGGCGTGCACGCAAGCCTTCAGTGGCGGCGCCGGAGATTCAGCTGGACCCTCGCATCGTCCAGCTCATTGCCGAGCAAGTCCGCGCAGCAGCCGGCGAAGCCGCCGTTCGCGCCGATGAGCGCGCAAACGAGGCCGAGGACACCCTGACGCTGTGCCAGCAGGAAAATAGCGAGCTGGCCGAGCAGCTGGCCACGACCCTCCGCGCCCTGGACGAAGCCCGCGCCAAGGTCGAGCAGCAGGCAGGGACCATCAGCGAGATCCGCGAGGAGATCGAGCGCGTGCGCAGCGAAGCCGAGGAAGAGGTGGAGGAAGCCAACACCAGGGCAAACCGTGAGCGAGAAGTGGCAGAGACGGCGCAGCACGCCCTGGCCCGAGCCGAACTGCGGCTCGAATCCATGCCTCGCCTGGAAGGGGAAGTGGAACGGCTCCGCACCGCGCTCGACGAGGCACTGTCCGGTAAGCAGTCGGCAGAGCAACAGGCGGCAGTCGCCGCCGCCAAGCTCGATGCCGCTACCCAGCGTGTGTCGGCAGCAGAAGAGCGCGAGCGTGAGGCACGCCAGCAGCAGGCAGCAGCTCAGGAGGCAGCCGCCCGTGCCAACGGCGATGCCCACCAGGCCCAAATCACGCTGCAGGCCGTGCAGGCGCGGCTTGAGTCCACCAGCAGAGAACTGGAAACCGCCAGGGGCAGCTTGAGCGAGCTGAAGGAAGAGCTGAAGGAGCTTCGCGCTGAGAAGAAGCCAGCAAAGAACGGTGAGCAGGGCTAGGCACCCTCAGCAGCGCGCTTGGGGTAATCCCTGCCAGGAGGTGGTGTAGGTCGGGCTCAGATGCTTCTGCCGCATCACCCATCCGCCGCCCTCATGATCGCTGCCGAGGCGAATAGCTCCCCTGCCCTGTCTGGCGTTGATCGCATCCATCACCTGCATGACTGCCTTGCTGCCGCTGCGCGGCGCCGGTGCGAAGAGGTCGCCGGTGATGGCACCCCGCTCTACGAACTGGCTTAGGATCACACCGGCTTTGGCATAGGCCACGCCTTCTCGAAACATCGCGCCGAGCCCTTGCTGAGCTGCCGCAACCAGATCGCGTGTGTCGTCGGTCGGGTACGGCAGTGCCATGATCCGCGTTCCGCTGAAGCGCTCGCCGGGCGCAAAGGCGCTGCTTTGGGCAAAGACCTGAATGCAGTTGGCCAAACTCCCCTGGGCGCGCAGCTTGGCAGCAGCAACCGAGGTGTAATGCGCCACGGCGCTGCGCAGGGATTCCAAGCGGTAAATCTTCTCCCCAAATGTTCGTGAGCTGATGATCTGCTGCTTGCGCTCCGGGCCTGCGCCAAGTGGGAAACATGGGATTCCACACAGCTCGCGCGCGGTGCGCTCGACGTTGACACTGAAATACCGGCGCAACAGCTTCGGATCGGCATTGGCCAGCTGCCAGGCTGTCTTAATGCTCAGTTCCGCTTCGAGTCTCGCGCTCAGCCTCCGGCCAATCCCCCAAACCTCGCCCACCGGCGCATAGCGCAGCAGCTTTTCCTGCCGCAGGGGATCGGTCAGCAGGACCACGCACCCGGTCTTGGCCTTCCATTTCTTCGCCGCCCAGTTGGCCAGCTTGGCGAGGGTCTTGGTGGGGCCTATGCCAACACCTACCGGCAGACCAATGCGCTGCATCACTTGTGCCTGCGCCTGCCGGCCCCAAGCCTCCGGGTCGGCAATACCATCGAGCCACGAAAAACATTCGTCGATGAGTACGGGGAGATTCGAGGCGAATGCTCCTCCAGGATGGCCATCATGCGGTTGCTGAGCGATTAAGTTAGGTGGAATGCTTTTGAGCTAGGCTGAATCCGTTGACGCTCAGGGGGCGCCCATGACCACCACCCCATTGCACAAGCAAGTGTTAAGTCGTTATTCCAGTGTACAAGCTTGGCTGGAGCTCTTGGGTAATCTGGGGCGTGCGCCGGCCACCCTTGACGCCTATGGCCGTGCCCTTGCGCATTACTTATTGCATTGCGAAGGGAGTGGGCTGAAACCCGAATCCGCGACATTCGAACAAGTCACGCTCTACATCCGTGAGCTGCTACCTGGCGCAAAGAGCGCGGTGGCGAATTCAACCTTGCACCAGCGGCTTACTGCTATCCGGTTGTGGTACGACCACCTCGTTTTTCAGGGTCTTTGCGAGCACAACCCCGTGCCCCGCGGACAGCATGGTCGGCTGGCCCAAGTGCCTGGACATGGAGGGTTTGTCAGGGGCTTGCTCCCACGGCTGATTAAGTTGCCAGACATTCCCACCGATGAGCAGTGGCGACACTTTCTCAGTATTGCGGCCAGGTCGTCTATCCGTGATCGACTAATGCTGTCGTTGGCGTATTTCGGGGCTCTTCGCCGTGCCGAGTTGGTGGCCTTGCGTATTGAGGATTTAGACGTTGCACACCGACTGATCTCGGTGCGAGCGGAAACGACCAAAGGCAAACGCAGCCGCGTCGTGTGCTACAGCCCAGACATTGCACCTGTCTTGATAGAGCATCTACATGCTCTTCGCGGCGCTGGCTGGATGCGAGGTTCGTTGTTTCGATCAGCATCAGATCGTAATCGAGGCTCGCCACTGTCCCGTTGGGCGTGGAGTAAAACGGTTGAAGGGTGGGCCAAGGAAGCGAAACTATCGCACCTGAGCACTCATACCTTTCGCCACCTTCGGCTTACCCATCTGGCCCGTGCGGGCTGGAAGCTCCATGAACTGACCACGTATGCTGGACATCGAGACCCCAAAACCACTTTGATTTACCTGCACCTATCTGGCGCGGATTTAACCGCAAAGATGGCGCACTCCGTCGGCAGTCTCGATGCTCGGATGTTCTGTGAACTCTTTGGGTCTGAGGCATTGCTATGAGCACCCCCTCAGTCACCCCTTATGTTCCGTTCGACGCGAGCAAGTACGTACGTCAGAGCGATCTATCGAAAATCGAGCTGAGCATACTTTCGAATCGCTCTCACCGTTCAGACTGGGGCTACCTCCAATCAGAGATACCTGAGCTCATGAGGCCGCTAGCTGATATAGCGGCGCACAGCGGCGTTTCTCAGCGATTAGCCATTTCATCAGTGGCAGTCATTCTCTGGAATGTCAGCAAAACCGGTAAACCCTACTGGTGTTGGTCTGAGTCGCAGTGGTTGACCTTGCTCAGTAATCGAGCAGGATCACGACCATATCTCGCTTCCGTTGCTTACCATCTCGGCGATTTTCGAACCCCGCAGCGTATCGCCAAATTCCGGCAGCCGGCGATATATGCTTCTTTTATCTTCGGCCATGCCGTGTTCAGACATGAGCACGTTCGCTTGAGCCAAGCGTTGAGATCGCTGGGCTACGCTGCTCGCCATCTTGAGCAGTTCCTTTCCAACGTGCTGGGTGCCTTGATGCTGGAAAACGGCGATCCGCGGTTGGAGACATTCACCGAGGAACTGCTACTGAAGGGCCAACAGCATCGAAGCGAAGGTGTCGCGAGATCGGTCGGAAAGGTATCTCACGGCCTCGCTGCCATGGGGATTTTGGCGAAACCTTTACGCATGCGAGGCTATACCTGTTGGCGGGCGAAAAGCATCGAAGGCATCGATCCGACTTGGGCAATGTGGTGCCGTCGATGGCGAGACACTTCCACCTTGCGTCCACGCACACGTGAAAGCAATTACAGTTTTATCTTGAGGACCGGTGTCTGGCTAGCGCGCGAGCAATCAGGAATGGCGGCGCCTACCGATTGGAGCATGTCCACTTGCGCTGCATTTATTGCTGCCGTCGACCGGATGACGGTCGGTGAGTGGGCTTTGGAGTCAGCGAAGGGAACACAGCTAAAGGGGCTTGGTCAGCCTATCGCTGCCAACTCGAAGCGCGGCTTTCTACATGCCTTGCGACGATTTTTTACAGACTTTGAACTCTGGGGATGGGGTCGTTTGAAGTTCAGCCCCCGGCATCACCTCGCCACCCCGCGATCCGTGACATTCAACTCGGGTATCAACCCGCGGGTAATTGATGACTCGACCTGGCTCAAGCTGATTTGGGCGAGTCTAAATCTTGAGCGTAGTGATCTGCTTTCGGAGATTCACTATCCGCTGTCGATGGTTCAAGCCATTGCTGTAGTGTGGACGCACGCTGGTTTGCGCAGCAATGAAATCATGCGCTTGGATAAAAGATGCGCGCATCCTCAGACCAATGATGTGGTACACGAGGATGGGACCATCGTTCCAGCAAAAACTTTATGCTATCTCGATATTCCTGCCAGCAAGACGTTCAAAGCTTTCGTCAAACCTGTAGCGGTGGTCGTGAAGGAGCGCATTGACGCCTGGCTGGAGGACAGGCCTGCTAACCAGGCCGCTTTGCTGGATGAGCGAACCGGGGAAAAAGTTAGCTACCTATTTCAGTTTCGAGGCAAGCGCATAGGCTCCAGTGTCATTAATGGCACCATCATTCCAATGCTATGCGCCAAGGCGGGTGTGCCACTGGAGGACAGTCGCGGGCGAATCACCAGCCACCGGGGACGTGCCTCCGCAGTGACGGCGCTCGCCAGCGTCCCTCAGGGCATGTCGCTGATCGAGCTAATGCAGTGGTCGGGACATAGCTCGCCGAATTCGACTTTGCATTACATTCGAATTCGGCCTACCAAGCTGGCAGCATCCTTCGTTAAAGCCGATCAAATGGCCCATATGGTCTCCGTTTTGATCGATCATGACGTAATTGTTCGCCATTCAGATGCCCCCTACACCTTCTATGACTTGGGCGACTCGTATTGTTCAAATCCCTTCTGGAGCAGCTGCCCACATCGCATGGCCTGTGCGGGGTGTGACTTCAACTTGCCGAAAGCCAGCGCAAGGGCCCAAGCATTGGAAAGCAAATCGTCTATCGGACGGTACTTGGAGGCCGTGCCTTTAACTCCCGACGAGCGAGCCATTGCCGAGGGCGACTTGGAAAAGCTGGAGAGCCTCATTCGAAAGCTGGACAATGTGCCGGCTCTAGACGGCAGGATGCCGAGGAGATCGATGAGAGAAAGAGGAGGCTATAAGTAGAAAAGTTCTTAAGCGACTAGTGGCTCGCTAGACATACCTGTCGCGTTACTCCTAAGTTATGCGACACACTAGATTTTTCGGGGTTTTGCTGGGCTGCGGGTGTCGCAGGAGTGTGCCGCACGTAGATCGAAGTTAAACCTGATGCTAGGCCGGCTCATGCACTAGCCGGATGTCGATTTCTCTGTCGACATACTGCCACTCCACCGAGGCTCGGAGTTCGGCCAGAAGCCTGTTAAAGGCCGTCTCATCAGACGGGGAATATTCGAACCAAGTCAAGAAGTCGAAGGGTTCGTTCTCGCCCAGGTCCCGACAATGGTGGAGGCGGCGGGCCACAGCAGGGAGATATTGGAGCCCGATGTGAATGTGACGGGACTGTTCCTCAAAAATCTTCCGGCGTTCGTCTTGAGACAGTCCCCACCATGAGGGGTTTTTCCGGATAGGGATCAGGGCGGCGCAGGTAGCCTCTGCTCGACCCAAGCTTGGCTGCTTCGCCACGAGACGATCCTTCTCTTCACGCACGACATAGCGCTCGTTACTCGTTATCCCGCGAAGGAGCCATTTGGTGCCCGGAGGCTGCGGCGAAACAGAGCCAGCGGCTACGTTGAGCCGTGGGATTCCAGGGAGAGGGGCTCCTGCCACGGCATTCATCGCAACAACGCGCCAAACCCCCGTTTCTCCACCAGCGAACGTAAATACTCGTGTATTCATCAGGTTCCTCTCAGGCCTTTCGCCTATTTCTCAGATAACGCAAAACCTGCACTGCCCGGCGCAACCACGGAGACAAATATGAAAGGTCCTGGACCAGAGTTCACGGCACCATGTACTTGCCCAGGTTTTGCAATGGCAATATCTCCAGCTTTAAGATGAATTTCTACGCCGTTGCCTTGATAATACTTGGCCTCACCTGAGATAACCGTCCAAGTATCTTGGCCGTGAGGATGGACATGGGCAGCTATTTCCTGCCTAGGGTAGGCGTGCCAAACTACAACGACAGAATCGTTGGTCTCCAGAACAACTGAACGGATCGGTTCGCCGTTAGACGGACGGACATATTCGTCCACCGAAAAAATCCGCGATTCCGTTTCTGCTTTCATGTTCACACTCCATTCCTGCACCGCAAGGTGACGTGCATCTGGCACTAACACCAAGACGAAGCCTTGATCTTGATGGGGGCGGAGAAGCTCGACACGCCGAACGGCATCATGAAGAGCACTTTCATGCGGCACCAACCATTTCTTTTAACGACACGAGGCTCGTATGCACATGACGATATGTACTTGAGCGCCTTTCGGAAAAGCTATGTTATAGGACGGAGACCGTCAATACTCCGTCGTGGGTAGGCATGACAGAACGGTAGGATAACGGCGACGTTTTGGTCATATGTACATGGGAGGGCGGTTCACCGCTCGGCAGGGGTGTTGTCGATGGACAGGTGTCCGCCTTCGATGTAACAGATCAGCTTTGACCGGTTACTAACAGGATGACCGGATGATCCGGTGAGCGACGGCGATCTCCTCAGAAGCTACAGCCATACCGGTTGGGTATGAGAAGCTCCAAGGGCGAGCATGGCCCGGTTCTTATTGACTTTCTATTACACATAAATTGGTAGAGCGAGTAGTTCGAGGAGAAAATCTTCACCTGATTTCGGGCTTCGAGGTCGCGCAGCTTGTAGGCGCTTGTGGTTCTGACAACTTATTCCAGTAGGGTTGACCCACTCGTGCTGGGGATTCCGACCCAGCCACTCCAACGGTTGTGATCCACTGCGCTGGCGATGCTGACCCACCACTCAAGCGCTAAACTGTCCGCTCATCTTCCGCGCAGGTCACCGCAATTGATTGAAGAAGGCAGTCGAAATATTTATGCCGATCTCGGCTGCGCTGATGCTGATGTAATGCAGCGCAAAGCCATGCTCGTCGTGCGTATCAGTGATGCTATTACCGCCAAGGCACTGGGACTGGATCAAGCATCGACAGTCACAGGCATTGGAGCTTCTTGCCTGGCGTCTTGGTTGAAGGGAGATTTCAGACACACCGACGAGGCCGAACTGCATACCTGCTTACGCCACCTTGAGATGCAACCTCAGTGATTAGGTTATTTTCGCGGGAGCGAAAATAACGAAGGGGGTATACCCCCTTCGTTATCGATCATTACGCCTTGGCAGCCGACTTGCGCAGAGACTCGCCCTTGAGACTGATGCGGTGTGAGCGGTGGACGATGCGATCCAGAATGGCCTCGGCCAGCGTGGCGTCGTTGAACATGCTGTGCCAGTGCTCAGTAGGGAATTGACTGGTGATGATCAGCGAGCCGGTCTGCATGCGCTGATCGACAATATCCAGCAAGGTATACCCCACCGTGGGCTCGACCGGAGCCAGCCCAAAGTCATCAAGGATAAGCAGGTGAGCCTTGCTCAAGGCTGTGCGGTACTTGGGCAGAGAGCCGTCGCCAATGGCGATTTGCAGTTCTTCATAGAGTTTCGAGGCGCTTTTGTAGATCACCGAATATCCTTGCCGGCAGGCTTGGCTACCAAATGCGCAGGCGAGCCAGCTCTTGCCTGTGCCGGTAGCTCCGGTTAACAGCAGATTCTGTTGCTGCCCAATCCAGGCACATCCCGCCAGACCGGCGATCACTTGTTTATCCAGGCCGCGACTACTGCGATAGTCCACGTCTTCCAAGTGAGCGGCATAGCGCAACTTCGCCTGCTTCAGTAGCCGAGACAGTTTACGGTTCTCGCGTTCGCTGAGCTCACGATCCACCATCAGGCCCAGGCGGTCATCAAAGGGGAGTTCCTGCATGCGCGGTTGCTCAAGCTGGTCGCGGTAGGCCTTGGCCATGCCGGACAGTTGCAGCTGCTGGAGTTTGTTTTGAGTCTGCAGGTTCAGCATGGCGAGTGATCCTTTTCATCGGCAAAGTAATGGGCACCACGCAGGTTTTCGTGAGCGGGTGTAGAACTGGGCAGAGCTTTCAAGCTAGGTCGCTTGTCGGGCTGCTCGCGCAAGATGGATTGCAGACTTTTCAAGGCGAAGGTCTTGATGGTCAGCGCATAGGTGCAGGCCTCCTCCAGTCGGGCATCACCATGTAAACGAGCCTCTTTACGCAAGGCGCTGGCAGCTTTGTGCCCGTTGGCCACATCGGTACGTTCGGTCAGGTGATAGTGCAGGTGACGCAGCAATGCAGGCCCGACGCGCTCGCCCCAAGCCAGTAGTGCTGCGGGCTCGCTGTCGGCGTAATACTGGTGGTTAGGCGGCCGGTGCTCCGGTTGCATGCTGATACCAGATACAAACTGACGGGCATGGCTGCTGACGCGTAGATGGTTGTGGAAAATCTCCACCACCACACCCGTAGCGCGCACATCCACTTGCTGCTGCACCAATCGGCTCGGTACGGAGTAGTGGTGGTTGTCGTACTCCACTAGGTAGTCACTACGTACCCTCACCTTGAAGCGCCAATCGGCATGCTCGTAAGCGTGGATCGGCAGCGACTGGAGCTCAGGCTGCTCCACCTCGACGAACAGGCTGTGCCGACTACTGCCTGGCTGGCGTTTGAACGGGCGTTTGTTGAATGCTGGTAGCAACTCCAAGATGGCCTGATTGAGCTCCGCCAAGCTGAAGAAACGGCGGTGGCGTAGGGCTGCCAACAGCCAGCGCTGAACAAGCTTCACTCCGGCCTCTACTTTGCCCTTGTCTTTGGGTTTACGCGGGCGGGCCGGCAGGATGATGGCCTGATAATGGTGGGCCAGTTGCTGATAGATCAAGTTGAGTTGGACTTCATCCTTGCCATGCTTGATCACCGCCGCTTTGAGGTTGTCGGGAACCAGTAGACGGGGCACACCCGCGAAGAAATTGAAGGCTTGCACATGGCAGTGCATCCAATCCTCAATGCGTTGGCTCCACACGGCGCAGGCGAACGTGTAGCTGGAATAGCCCAGCACGCCAACAAAAATTTGCGCCTGTCGAGACTCCGATTGACCGTCCAGATAGATCGGCATGGTCTTGCCGGAGAAGTCTAAAAAAAGTTTGTCGCCAGGCTGATGCAGCTGCCGCATTGATAATGGTTGCTGTTTCAGGAAGTTGCGATAGCTTGCCGTGAATTGCGAATAGGCGATGCCGTCTGGCTCGGTAGCCCGCCACTCACGCCATAGCAGTTCTAGGGTGACGCTGGGGTTGCGCATTTCCGCATGCACCCAGTTCCAGTCAGGACAGGCTTTCAAGCGAAAGCCGTTGAACGGCTTGATACCCAAGTGGTCATAAAGCTGCTCGTCGCTCCATCCAGCAAGCTGATCCACATTGAGGTGGACGTTTTCCAGGTGGCGCAGTAAGCGCTTTAGACTGTTGCGAGAAAGCCCAGTGCTATGAGCGACTTCGCGTGTTGATAGACGTGTGCCATAGTGCAAGCGAACAGCTTCGCGCAGCAGGCGCGGCTCAATCCTGACTCTCATCCATACTCCTTCGTACCACCGTGGGTGGGTGCTGAACGGCAGGCAATACCTGCCCCTCGGCCTTGACAGCCGATAGAAGGACGCTGAGAATCCACAGGCGTTAAAGGTGCTTGCGTCATCTAGAAAAAGGCTCGGAGTTGCTGCTTCGGGCCTTTTTTGCGTCCGTTGTTTTTGTGTACCTACATGGACTAATCGATAACCTGACTCCCTATGGTTGTGTGCGGTTCAACGGTTGTGGCACCGGCTACACCAGCCTGCGCGGCCAACCACCTTTCGACTTCCTGCTTGAGGAACAAGCGTCTGCGGCCGACGCGGAACGAAGGCGGCATCGGTAGGCCCATGCTCAGCCGGTTGCGCGCCGTATGCTCAGAAACTCTGAGAATTTGGCTCACCTCCATAAGTGTCATCGTTTCCACCGTTATCCCCTTGCCTGAGCTGCAATATCCCGATGCCACATGCTAGGTAGTTAGTGGATACTTAACTACTAGCCAGATTGGACACTTGATTTGCCGCTCTACCTGGACGATGAACTTATCGAGACCTTCGTATACGAGGAGGTCGCCGTAGCGTTGTGGGCCATTCATCTGCACGCCGAGGATGTGGCTGTTACCCCGGCCCTCGCGTTGCGCTTAATTCGGCAATATCTCCAGCCGCTGATCCCCCCTGGGCATTGGCACGTGCTCAATCAGAAACAGCCCGTAACGTGGAATCGCATCTGGATGATTAGCTCGGAGCTGGCTTCTCTGCTCGGTCAGATCAACGATCCGATGCTTTTCGAGATAGGAATTGCCATCGAGCTGATCCATTCGCACACAACCCTACCGCCAAGGGAGTACACCTTTCCGACCGTCATTGAGGTCACCTACTTTCTCAGCATGTGTGGGCAACTGAAAATCCCAGTGCAAAGTCAGACTCGTCTAGACAGGGAGCAGCGAATCAATCCGTTCAACTTTTGCTCGCTGTGCTGGCGGCAACCATTACTTGGGAGAAAGCTCTGCGCGCATCACTCACCTGGTACACCACTCATGTCAGAAGGTGCAGATAAACGTGCTGCAGCGGCGCGCTACAAGTCTGGAGTTCGCCAGAAAGAGCAGTTCGACAAAGCCGTGAACCGCATCCTGACCAAGGAGGTGACGGAGTTCCATGAAGGCTTATTCACCCCCGTCGTGCTATTTCCCGAACAGGATATTGCTGCTTGGCTAACTGAGCGCCGCCCATCGCTTTGGCAATTGCTTGGTGAGCGGCAGCAGGAGTTCAACGATGGTAATGCCGTGGGCATGCTGCTTGATCTACTGCACAGTCCTAATGGGCTGTCATCTAAGGCCTATCAGATTTACCGGCAGATCAATCGGCACCTGCAAGAACATCCGAGACTGATTTGGCCAATGCTCATACGGGCCGAGGGGTGGCACCGGTGCCGAGAAGAAGTGAGGGCGCAATGGGGCGGCAAGCGCACTGGTGCAGGGCGCCCCGTGCAGCCAGCCACCGAGCCGCCAGCTACTTCGTCATGTACCGATCAACAACCGGACGAAGATCACGGTTGCGCTGAGCATAAGTCTTGATGACCTGCTGATAGATCCCTACATCCGAACCTGGCAGCGCATGCTGCACCTCGAACACCTCCTGACCCAAAGCCTTCCACTCAGCAATCAGCTCAAAATCTGGCTGCGCCTGCTGGCTCTCCGCATGGATCAGATAAGCTAGGCTGGCGTTCAGAAAGTCGAGTGTATCGTCGGCACTTTCTAGAAGTCCCAGACATTGGCTGTGGGTCAGTCCCAGCGCTTCGGCACCAGGTAAAAGCATTAGCTATCTCCTCTGCGTAATTCTGGTCGCTCATCACCGGTAGCTACCGACCCATAGCAGCCATTGGGAACTGGCAGAAACCGGCCAATAGCGGTCGCTCACCAAGGGCTGTTTCCGACCCAGGCTGGGTGAAAACGCATGCGTCGTTTTGAAGTCTGCGTTGCTACGTAAAATCTGCCAGCGTTTGGTTGGTCAGCCAGACCTGAACTTTGCGTAGGAACGCGATTTTGATTGCGATTCTGACTGCCAAACTCGCTCTAAAACGTTTTCACACAGCCTGGACCCCAAGCGGACGTTAACTGTTTGTCGACTGTACATGGATCGCTAAGCTTCGCGCAGGTGCGCATGGCAGCGCCACTTTCCGGGCGGACTGTTAGTCCAGCGACTGAATGCCCGCGAAAAACTGGCCGCCTCGGCGTAGCCTAGACGTTGGGCGATGCTGGTAAGGTCCAGACGCGAGTCGCTCAGCAGGCGCTCGGCCAAACGCTGCTTGATTTGCTCGTTGAGCTGTTGGAACGAGTGACCTTCACTCGCCAAACGGCGCAACAAGGTGCGCTCGGAAAGGCCCAGGCGCTGGGCCACCATCCGGCTGCTGAGCAGCGTGGCCGAGTCGCGGATCAACACCTGTTGCACCAAACGCGCGGTGGGCGCCTTGACCAGGCTGTGGGAGATCTCGGTACATAGCCGCTCACACAGTTGCTCGCCCTCACTGTGGGCACTGATGTGCGCCTGCGGCAGGGTGAAGGTCAGGTCGGCATTGGAAAACAGGATGCCGTTGCGCCCGGCCTCGAACTGCACCGGATAGGCAAATTCCCCCTGCAACGCGGCGAGATCCGCAGGTGCGCTGCTGGTCATCTCGATAGCCAGGGGGGCAAGGGGGCGCTGCAGTAACTCGCACGCCACGCCCAGGCACGCGGAGAGTCCGCGCTCGATAACAAAGGCGCGAGCATCCTGCGGCAGTACGCTGGCATCGAACAGTAACCAGCTACCGCGTCGCTCCACTTCGATTCGCGCCGGGCACAGCGTCAGCGCTAACAGTTGAAAACGGCTGAAGGTGGCAAACGCCTCTCCCAGCGTGCGACTGGCGAGCATGGTGAAACCGAGCAAGCCCAGTGACGTCAGGTGATAGCGCTGCCCGGCAGCGAATCCCAGGCCCGGTCGGCCGGCGTGTTCGAGCAAGTTGCGGATTACCGCCAGCTCTTGCCAGGCCTCGATCTGCGCGTTGCGCTGCTGCAGTGTTTCGCTGGAGATGGCGCTGCCTATCAGGCAGCTCGCGGCCTCCACCCCTTCGGCCTGGGCGGTTTCTAGCAGGTAACGTACGCCCGTCAGGGCACGGTTTTGGCGCCAGTCCACCGGGCAACCCTCCATTCAAAATAGTCTTGGCGGTAATTATCATTTTTTGGCTGTAATAATCATGGCTAGCCTAGCAGCCGCCACGCATTCTGTAAGCACTCCAACAACAAAAGAGTGCGAGCCATGAGCGAGTTCATCTACACCCTGCCTAGCCATAACCGTGCTGCCAGTTACAGTCACATTCGTGTAACCCCGACCACCGGCGCCATCGGTGCGGACGTCGAAAATCTTGATCTGACGCGTCTGAGCGACGAGGGCTTTGCCGAGTTGCGCCAGGCGCTGCTCGCCCACAAGGTGATCTTCATCCGCGACCAGGCCCTGAGCGTTGCTGACCTGGAGCGGGTTACCCAGCACCTCGGTGAGTTTGGCCGCGAACCCTATGTGACCTGCATGGCCGATCATCCGCACGTGGTACACGTGGTCAAGGAAGCCTCCGAAAAAGCACCCTTCGTATTCGGTGGTGCTTGGCATACCGACTGGACCTTTCAGGAGCGCCCGCCAGCATTCACCCTGCTCTATGGGCACGACATTCCTCCCTATGGCGGCGATACCTGCTACGCCAATCTGGCCCTGGCGTATGAGTGGCTATCGCCTGGGATGCAAGCGCTGCTGGAAAACCTCGACGCGGTGCACAGCCCGGAAATGGCCTATGGCGTTAACGCCAAGCACAACGCGCTGCTGGAAAACATGGCGATCAACTACGGTAGCGATACCTCGGCTGACGAGCGCAGCCACCCGTTGGTAACCCGCCACCCGGAAACCGGGAAAAAGGTGTTGTTCATCAACCCGGCCTACACCACAGGCATCAAAGGCCTGCGTACGGAAGAGTCGCGTCCACTGCTTGACTACCTGTTCAAACTGGCCACCTCGGAAGCCTTCACTTGCCGTATGCGCTGGCGTCAGGGAACCCTGGCGATCTGGGATAACCGCAGCACCTGGCATATGCCAGTGGCCGACTACCACGGCATGCGGCGCGAAATGTTCCGCACCACCGTGATCGGCGAAGTACCCAGCCGATGAGTGCGCCGGTGGCAATTACCGAACCGCGCCTGCTCGGCGCGGCCCACTGCCTGGCAACGGCACGGCTCGAGCGGCATCCCGTGCCACGGGTTAGCGAAACTTTCGCCCTGGCCAACCTGGATGAAGCCTATGCCGTGCAAGCCGCTGGCATGCAGCAGGCGTTGGCTCAAGGCCGCCGTCTTTGCGGGGCCAAGGCTGGGCTGACCTCGGCGGCCCTGCGTGCAGCGCTCAAGGTCGACGAGCCGGTGTATGGGCGGCTGTTCGCGGACACGGCGTGCCTCTCAGGTGAAGCCATCGCCTGGGAGCGCCTGCTGCAACCGAAAGTCGAGATCGAGCTGGCATTGGTGCTCGGCCACGATCTGCCGGCTGGCGAGATCAGCCATGAGCAGTTTCTGGCCTGTATTGCGGGTGCGGTGCCGGCACTGGAAATCAACGACTCGGCCATCATCGGCTGGCAGTTGACCTTGATGGATGCGGTCGCTGACAACATTTCATCCGGGCTTTATGTGTTGGGTGATCAGCCCGTGCCGCTGGCGCAACTGCCTACGCCAAACCTGCTGATCAGCCTGCATAAAAATGCCCAGCCGGTGCTGCTCGACACCAGCGTAGCGCTGCATGACTGCCTCGCCACCGGCCTTTGGCTGGTGCGCAAGCTGGCCCGGCGCGGCCAGCCATTACGTGCCGGAGATGTGCTGTTGACCGGAGCGCTGGCGCCGATGCTCGACGTCGGTCCTGGCGATCACGTGCGCATGGTGATGGGCGAGCACGGCGCAGTGGAGTGCTCATTCGCAGGCACCACAGCCTAGAGAACCACGCATCGGGCACAACGGCCCATTAGAAGCGGCGCTGATTGAAATCCGCCATAAAAAGTACAAGAAGCGAGAGCCATCAGAATGCAGTACGAAGAGTTTGATTACGTCATTGTCGGTGCCGGTTCGGCAGGCTGTGTATTGGCCAGTCGCCTGAGCGAAGACCCCAGTGTGTCTGTCTGTTTGCTGGAATCCGGCGGGCCGGATAAGAGCGTGTTGATTCACGCCCCGGCCGGCTTCGTTGGCATGGTGGCAACCTCTTACAACAACTGGGCATTCGACACCGTCCCGCAGCAGCACATGGACAACCGCAAGCGTTACCAGCCGCGTGGCAAGACGCTGGGTGGTTCTAGCTCCATCAACGCCATGCTCTATGTGCGCGGTAACCGCTGGGACTACGACCATTGGGCCAGCCTGGGCAATCCTGGTTGGTCGTATGAGGATGTGTTGCCGTACTTCAAACGTGCGGAAAACAACGAGACCCACGGCGCCAGCGAATACCACGGCGCGGGTGGCCCGCTGAACGTTGCCGAACTGCGCACGCCAAGTGAGCTGAGCAAGGCGTTTATCGATGCCGCAGTGCTCAATGGCATACCGACCACCCGCGACTACAACGGCGTCGATCAATTCGGTTCGTTCATGTACCAGGTAACGCAGAAAAATGGCGAGCGCTGCAGTGCAGCCAAGGCTTATCTGACGCCTAACCTGTCGCGCCCCAATCTATGTGTGAAGACCCATGCGCTGTCGGCCAAGATCATCATGCAAGGCAAGCGCGCCTGTGGCATTGCCTATTACCAGGGCAGTGAAGCTAAGGAAGTCCGGGCGCGTCGTGAAGTCATCCTCAGTGCAGGCACCTTTGGTTCGCCGCAGCTGCTCCTGCTCTCGGGTATAGGCCCGGCCAAGGACTTGCAGGCGGTGGGCATACCCGTGGTACACGACCTGCCTGGCGTCGGCGAAAACCTGCAAGATCACATCGATCACGTGCAGAGCTACATCAGTGCCAGCGACAGCCAGACCTTCGGATTGTCCTTGAATGGCGCTATAAAAATGGCCAAGGGGGTGTTCGAATGGCGCAAGCAGCGTACCGGCATGATCACTAGTTCGATCGCCGAAGCCGGGGCTTTTGTACGCTCCTCAACCGAGGTGCAAGCACCTGACTTGCAACTGGTTTTTGTGGTGGCGCTGGTTGATGATCACGGTCGCAAAATGCACACCAGGCACGGCTTTTCCTGCCATGTTGAAGTGCTGCGCCCCTACAGCCGTGGCACGGTCAAACTGGCCAGCGCCGACCCGCGAGTGCCACCGAAGATCGACCCCAATTTTCTTGCCGATCCACGCGACCTCGAGCTGTTGGTCAAGGGTGTGCAGTTGCAGATGGACATTCTGCAAAGCAGCCCGCTGCAACCGTGGCGCGGCAAGATGCTCTATCCCGTCCAGCGCGATGACACGGCAGGCATTATTGCCGATATCCGGGCGCGGGCCGACACCCAGTACCACCCGACCAGTACCTGCAAGATGGGGCCGGCCTCTGATGCGTTGGCCGTGGTCGATGCGCAATTGCGTGTACACGGGCTTGAGGGGTTGCGGGTGGTGGACGCCTCGATCATGCCGACAGTGACTGGCGGCAACACCAATGCACCGACCATCATGATTGCCGAGAAAGCCGCCGATATGATTCGTCAGGCGCAGTAGCTGGTGAGCAACTGCACAGACTTGAGTCGAGGGGCCACCCTACTGCCTCTCGGCGTTTCACCTCTGCGTCGGCGGCGCGGAGTTGGTCAGGTTCCTACGTTAAATCTGCGCTAGTTCGGCCATTCCAAGAGCTAGAATTTTCGTAGAGGCGTGATTTCTGCGTCGATTTCGACGACTGCGTCTGCTCAAAAGTATTTTTACACAGCCTCGGCCGAAACCGACGACCACGACGGGCAGCTATTGGCCGATTCTGTTGAAAAAGTAGCGGCCTCTCCATGCCGTTGGCAAAATTGCTCTGTCAGCGAGCGTGGGGGCGAACAGCATGATGGGGCAGTTACCGGGAGGACAGCAGCGCCTGTTCTACTCGT
>NZ_JAAMQZ010000052.1 GCF_013522825.1 Stutzerimonas stutzeri | reverse complement strand
ATTCCGGCGCTTGAAGGGGTTTCGGCGTATATTCTCTCGCTTCGAGAAGCTTGATGTGATGTTCATCGGATTCATCAACTTCGCGCTAATAGTTGACGGACTGAAGATGTGTTAACACGCCCTAATCTCCGCGGCGCCTCAGGTACCCCCCTGGCCTAGTGTCAGAGGGGTGAAACAGGGAAGCCGGTCCATTCTCACGAAGATTCCGGCGCTGCCCCCGCAACGGTAGGCGAGTCAAGAAACCGCAACGGCCACTGTGCTTCGCGCACGGGAAGGCGCGATTTCTGGATGCCGCAAGGCTCCGCTCGCAAGCCCGGAGACCGGCCTGTCGCATTTCACTGACAGTGCGGCGGGCGCTGGGTGGGTGCGTACCTTTGCGGTACTCCCTCCTTCCGAGTTCTTCCGTCTGTCTCCACCGACCTTTTGTCGTGCGGGTGGGTACGACGGAGAACCTTGATCAATGCGTAATTCCCTTTCCTTGGCCGTGGTGCTACTGGGCGCTCCTTCGTGTGTCCTGGCCAATCATGGCGATGCCTTGCTGCTGGGCCAGCAGGTGGTTACCGCCAGCCGGACCGGCCATTCGCCGGTGTCCATCGCTTCCAGCAGCCTCATCACCCGTGATGAGATCGAACGCCAGCAGGCCGGCAGCGTGCCGGAGCTGCTGCAGCGCCTGGCCGGGGTGAGCATCACCAGCAACGGCGGGCGCGGCAAGAACACCTCGGTGTCCATCCGCGGCACCAGCGACAAGCACGTACTGGTGCTGATCGATGGCGTCAGGATCGGTTCGGCCACCTCTGGCAGCGCCGCACTGCAGAACATTCCAATCGAACAAATTGAGCGTATCGAGGTCGTCCGTGGGCCGCGTTCCAGCCTGTACGGCTCGGAGGCGATGGGCGGGGTGATCCAGATCTTCACCCGCCGCGGCGCCGCCGATGGCTTCAAACCTTACTTCTCAGTGGGCGCTGGTTCGCGTTCAAGCTACAGCGGATCGGCTGGCGTGGCTGGAAACCACGGCAACGGCTGGTTCAACTTCGGGGTGGCCAGCGAGTCCACCGACGGCATCAATGCCCGCGCCTACCGCAGCACTGAGCCCAATGCCTTCGAACCGGATGCAGACGGCTACCGCGAACTGTCCGCCCAGCTGCGTGCCGGCTATCGCTTCGACAACGGTTTAGAGCTCGACGGTGGCTGGTTGCAGAGCGAAAATCACAGCGACGTCGATAGTCGTTCGAAGAGTGGTGTCACTGGCCGCAATGCCTACGGCGACGGCTCCCTACAGGCGCTCAGCGGCCGTGCGCGCTTCTCGCCGCTTGCTTTCTGGGATGTCATCCTGCAGGCGGGGCACAGCGAGGACCTGAGCGACAACTTTCAGGACGGCCGCTTCTATTCGCGTTTCGATACCCGCCGCGACAGTCTGAGCTGGCAGAACGACTTCAATTTCGGCGAGGCCCAGGTGCTGAGCCTCGGCGTGGATTACAAAAAGGACCGTGTCGACAGTAGCGACGCCTATGCTGAGGACGGCCGCTATAACAAGGGCTACTTCGTCCAGTACCAGGCCGCGTTTGGCCGTCACGGCGTGCAGGCCGGCCTGCGCCGCGACGATGATGAATTCTTCGGCGCGCACGACACCGGCAGCTTGGGCTACAGCTTCGACCTAAGCGACGCGTTGACGCTAACCGCCGCCTACGGCACTGCCTATCGCGCGCCGACCTTCAACGATCTTTATTACCCTCTTACAAACGGCATGGAGGGCAACCCGGACCTCCAGCCGGAAGAATCGGAAAGCTACGAGCTGGGTATCCGCGGCAGCCATGGCTGGGGCGAGTGGAGCGTCAATGCCTATGAGAACCAGATTGAAGATCTGATCGTCTGGGCGGGCAGCCGTCCCATGCGTCCGGAGAATGTCGACGTGGCGCGCATCCGTGGCATCGAGACCAGCGTCGCCACCGTGCTGGCCGGCTGGGATGTGAACGCCAATCTGACTTTCATGGACCCGCAGGACCGCAGCAAGGCCAACCACGGCCATCTGTTGCAACGCCGCGCCAAGCGCCAGTTCAACCTGGACCTGGATCGCCAGTTCGGCGCCATCGGCCTGGGCGCCTCGCTATACGCGGCCAGCGAGCGCTTCGACAAGGCTAGCAATCTGGAAAGCACCCGCATGCCTGGCTACGCCCTGGTAGATCTGCGCAGCGAGTACCGTTTCGACGAGGCTTGGCGTTTGCAGGTCAAGCTGGCGAACCTGTTCGACCGTGACTACGAAACCGCACAGACCTACGAACAACCCGGTCGCGCGGTGTATTTCACCGTGCGCTATCAGGCCCTGTAAACCGGCAATCCGGAGGAGAACACCATGCACGTCCTGTCCATGCGCGCCCAACTGGCAATCGGCGCCGCGCTGATCCTAATGATGGCCATGACCCGTGGCCAACACTTCGCCAGCGTCCAGAATCTGCCCAGCGCCAGCTGGTCGATCTTCTTCCTGGCCGGCTTCTACCTGCGTCCGCGCTGGGTATTCGCGCTGTTGTTCGCTCTGGCATCGGTGCTGGACTTCGGCTCCCTGGCCAGTGGCAGCATCAGCGACTGGTGCGTGTCGCCGGCCTACTGGGCGCTGGTGCCGGCCTACGGCAGCCTGTGGCTGGCGGGACGGCTGTTCGCCGGCTGGCAGCGCGACGACCTGCGCAGCCTGGCCGTGCTGGCAATGACACTGGTGGGTGCGGCTTTCGTGGCCTACCTGATATCCGGCGGAGCTTTCTATGCCTTCTCGGGGCGCTATCCGGAGCCGACGCTGGCCGGCTTCCTGGTGCGCATCGCCCAGTACGTCCCGCGTCACCTGGGCAATCTGGCGTTCTACGTCGGTACAGCCGTGGTGCTGCATGTCGGTATCGTCTCGGCGCTGCGCCTGATGCGCGCGCGGGAGGTGCACTGATGGGCGGGCGCGACGAGCGACACAAGATGCGCATACAACGTATTGGCTGACGGGAGGCCGCGATGAATAGCAGAAGTTGCCCAGCATTGCTGATCGCCGCGCCGGCCTCCGGTCAGGGCAAGACCACCGTCACCGCCGCCCTGGCACGCCTGCACACGCGGGCCGGGCGGCGCGTGCGGGTGTTCAAGTGCGGGCCGGATTTCCTCGACCCGATGATTCTCGCCCGCGCCAGTGGCCAGCCGGTCTATCAGCTTGACCTGTGGATGGTCGGTGAGGAAGAGTCGCGCCGGTTGCTCTGGCAAGCCGCTGGCGAGGCCGACTTGATCCTGATCGAAGGGGTGATGGGGCTGTTCGATGGCAATCCCAGCGCCGCCGATCTGGCGCGGCGTTTCGGCGTGCCGGTGCTGGCGGTGATCGATGGCTCGGCCATGGCGCAGACCTTCGGCGCCCTGGCCCATGGTCTGGCCAGCTTCCAGCCGGACCTGCCGTTCTCCGGCGTGCTGGCCAACCGGGCCGGCAGCGTGCGGCATGGCGAGATCCTGCGCGACAGCCTGCCGGAGGCGATCCGCTGGTACGGCGCGTTGCCGCGCAGCGCCAATATTGAACTGCCGAGCCGGCATCTGGGGCTGGTGCAGGCCGGCGAACTGGCCGATCTGGACGCACGCCTGGATGCCGCCGCCGATGCTCTGGCGGCCAGCGCCGATGTGGCGCTGCCGCCAGCGGTGAGCTTTGCCGCGCCGTTGTCGCGTACGCTCGAACCGCTGCTACAGGGCGTGCGCATTGGCGTGGCGTGCGATGCCGCCTTCGCCTTTCACTATCAGGCCAACCTCGACCTGCTGCGCCAGCTGGGTGCCGAGCTGCTGTTCTTCTCGCCGCTCGTCGACACGGCCTTGCCGCTGGTGGACAGCCTCTACCTGCCCGGCGGTTATCCCGAGTTGCATCTGTGCGCGCTGGCCGACAACCAGGGGATGGCCGAAGCGATCCGCACCCATCATGCCGCCGGCAAGCCGATCCTCGCCGAATGCGGCGGTATGCTCTATCTGCTCGAAGGCCTTACCGACAAGGCCGGAACATATGGCACCATGCTCGGCCTGCTGCCCGGCGAAGCGCGCCTGCAACCGCGTCTGACGGCGCTGGCGTTGCAGGAAGTGGCGCTGCCGGAAGGGCGGCTGCGTGGGCATACCTTCCACCACTCGGCGCTGGAAACACCGCTGACGCCGCTGACGCGGGGCGAATGCCCGAACTACCGGCGCACCGCCGAGGCGGTCTATCGCCAGGGGCGCCTGACGGCGTCCTATATCCATTTCTACTTGCCGTCTGATCCGACGGCAGCCGCGGAGTTGTTACGACCATGAGCGAACATGCGTTCGGTCCAGAGGAGCGTGCCGGCATCTATCGCGCCATTGCCGAACGTCGCGACATGCGTCATTTCAGCGGCGGCGAAGTGGCACCTGAACTGCTGGCACGCCTGCTGGAAGCCGCGCACCAGGCGCCCAGCGTCGGCCTGATGCAGCCCTGGCGCTTTATCCGTATTACCCGTAGTGAGTTGCGCACGGCCATTGCCGGGCTGGTCGAGCAGGAGCGCCTGCTGACTGCCGAAGCACTGGACGAGCGTGGCAGCGAGTTCATGCAGCTAAAGGTCGAAGGTATCGAAGAATGCGCCGAGCTGCTGGTGGTGGCGCTGATGGAGGGTCGCGAAGCGTACATATTCGGTCGGCGCACATTGCCGGAGATGGATCTCGCCTCGGCGGCCTGTGCGATCCAGAATCTCTGGCTGGCTGCGCGTGGCGAAGGGCTGGGCCTGGGCTGGGTATCGTTGTTCGACCCCCTGGCGCTGGCTGGACTCTTGCAGATGCCAATGGGCGCCACGCCCGTGGCGGTGATCTGCCTCGGCCCGGTCGACGAATTCTATCCGGCTCCGATGCTGGCGCTGGAAGGCTGGACCCAGCCACGGCCGTTGGAAGAGTTGCTGTTCATTGATCGCTGGGGGCATCACGAGTGAGCCTGGCACTGTCTTGCCTGGCCGGAGTCGGCCTGGATGCATGGCTGGGTGAGCTGCGACGCGGTCATCCGCTGGTGGCCTTCGGGCGGCTGGCGGATCGTCTGGAGCGGCATTTCAACGGCCCGGATGGGCGTGGCTGGCGCAGCCACGGCGTTACCGCCTGGTGCATTGCCGTGCTGCCGCTGACAGTGATGGCCTGGCTGCTCAGCCTGTTGCCGGGTATCGGCTGGCTGGTGGAGATCGCCTTACTGTATTGCGCCCTGGGACTGCGTAGCCTCGGCGAGCATCTGCTGCCGGTCGTGAGCGCCTTGCGTAGCGGAAATCTGCCCGAGGCGCGCCGGCGCGTCGGTTTTATCGTAAGCCGCGATACCTCCGGGCTGGACGAAGCGGGCGTGGCCCGCGCCGCCACCGAATCGGCGCTGGAAAACGGCAGCGATGCGGTGTTCGCCGCGCTGTTCTGGTTCGCGATTGCCGGTGCGCCGGGCGTAGTGTTCTATCGCCTGAGCAACACCCTCGATGCCATGTGGGGCTATCGCAATGAGCGCTTCGAGCGTTTCGGCTGGGCCGCTGCGCGCATCGATGACGTGCTCAACTTCATCCCTGCCCGGCTGGTGGCGCTGACCTACGCCGTGCTCGGCCAGACACGCAAGGCCTGGCGTTGCTGGCGCCTGCAGGCGCCACTCTGGGATAGCCCCAATGCGGGGCCGGTAATGGCTGCCGGGGCCGGAGCGCTGGGCGTGGCACTTGGTGGGTCGGCGATCTACCACGGCGAGCGGCACGAGCGGCCATCGCTGGGCGAGGGCGAAGCGCCACAAGCGCGTGATATCGAGCGGGCGCTGGATCTGGTCTGGGCTGGCGTCGGCCTCTGGTTGCTGCTGATTCTGCTGGGGAGCGGATTGTATGCTTGAACATGGCGGACGCTTGCGCGCGGCGGCGCATGACTTCGGCATCCCGTTGACGGATTGGCTCGATCTGTCCACCGGTATCGCGCCTTATGGATTCGACCTGCCAGTAATTCCGTTGAACGCCTGGAGTCGATTGCCGGAAGCCGAAGATGAGCTGAAGGCCGTCGCCCGCGGTTATTACGGTGTCTCTTCACTGCTACCGGTTGCCGGCTCGCAAGCGGCGATCCAGATGCTGCCCAGGCTGCGACGGCGGTTGCAGGTCGGCATCGTCTCGCCTTGTTACGCCGAGCATGCCGAGGCCTGGCGCCGCGAAGGGCATCGCACAAGTGCGTTCGGTGAGGGCAGCGTGCGGCGTGCGCTCGATCAAGTCGACGTGCTGGTGGTGGTCAATCCGAACAACCCCACAGGGCGCCTGCTGCCGCCCGCACAATTGCTCGACTGGCATGCACGACTGGCGGAGCGGGGCGGCTGGCTGGTGGTTGATGAAGCCTTTATCGATCCAACGCCTGAATACAGCCTGGCGCCATACACCCACCTGCCGGGGTTGATCGTGCTGCGTTCGTTCGGCAAGTTTTTCGCCATGGCCGGTGCCCGGCTGGGCTTTGTGCTGGCTGAAGGCGAGCTGTTACGGGCTTTGGGCGATGCCATGGGGCCCTGGCCCATCGCCGGGCCGTCAAGGTTCATCGGCACGGCTTTGCTCGCTGACCGTGCAGGGCAGGCCCGTCAGCGTGAACGTCTCCTGGCCGACGGCCAGCGACTGGCGGACCTGTTGACCGCTCATGGCTTGCCGTCTGCCGGTGGCTGCGCTCTGTTTCAATGGGTCTTGAGCGAAGAGGTCGACCCGTTGTACGAGTTTCTCGCCAGTCAGGGCATTCTCGTACGCCGTTTTCATGCTCCGCCGAGCCTGCGTTTCGGCCTGCCGGCAGACGAGCGAGACTGGAGCCGGCTGGCAAGCGCGCTGGTGCATTACAGGAAAAGGGTTTCATGAGTACCTTGATGGTCCAGGGCACCACCTCCGATGCGGGCAAGAGCACCCTGGTGACCGCGCTGTGCCGCTGGCTGGCGCGCCAGAACGTTGCGGTGGCGCCGTTCAAGCCACAAAACATGGCGCTCAACAGTGCGGTCACCGCTGACGGCGGCGAGATCGGACGGGCGCAGGCCGTGCAGGCCCAGGCCGCCAGGCTTGCGCCGCACACTGATATGAATCCGGTGTTGCTCAAGCCCAACAGCGATATCGGTGCGCAGGTGATCATTCATGGGCGGGCTGTCACCCAGATGGATGCCGCCGCTTATCACGATTACAAGCGTGTGGCGATGAATGCGGTACTGGAGTCCCATCGGCGCTTGAGCGCGGCGTATTCGGTGGTGATGGTCGAGGGCGCTGGCTCGCCCGCCGAGATCAATCTGCGCGCCAATGACATTGCCAATATGGGCTTTGCCGAAACGGTGGATTGCCCAGTCATTCTGATCGCCGATATCGACAAGGGCGGCGTTTTCGCCCATCTGGTCGGCACCCTGGCTCTGCTTTCGGACAGCGAGCAGGCGCGGGTGCGGGGCTTTGTGATCAACCGCTTTCGCGGCGATATCGCGCTGCTGCAACCGGGGCTGGACTGGCTGGAGCAACGCACCGGCAAGCCGGTGCTCGGCGTGTTGCCGTATCTGATGGATTTTCATCTGGAAGCTGAGGATGCCGTCGATGCGCGCCAGTCGGCCAAGGGCGAGCGAGCGCTGAAAGTCGTGGTGCCGGTTTTGCCGCGCATCAGCAACCACACCGACTTTGACCCGCTGCGCCTGCATCCGCAGGTCGATCTGCGTTTCGTCGGCCCCGGACAGCCCATCCCGAGCGCCGATCTGATCATTCTGCCTGGCTCGAAAAGCGTCCGCGCCGACCTTGCATGGCTGCGCGAGCAGGGCTGGGAGAGGGCCATCCAGCGTCATCTGCGCTATGGCGGCAAGGTGCTGGGCATCTGCGGCGGACTGCAGATGCTGGGTGAAGGTATTGACGACCCCCACGGGCTGGAAGGCGCGGCTGGCCATAGCGATGGGCTCGGTCTGCTGGCGCTGTCAACGCGACTGGAACGCGAAAAGCAGCTGCGCAACGTCTGTGGCCGCCTGATGATTGATGATGCGTACGTCAGTGGCTATGAGATTCATGCCGGGATCAGTCAGGGGTCGGCGCTCGGGCAAGCCGCTGTATGCCTCGACGATGGCCGCTGCGATGGCGCCATCAGCGAGGACAATCAGGTGCTGGGGACTTACCTGCACGGCCTGTTCGAGTCACCCGCCGCCTGTGAGGCACTGTTGCGTTGGGCCGGGCTCGATGACGTCGAAGCGGTCGATTACCACGCCCTGCGCGAGCGCGATATCGAACGCCTAGCCGACCTGGTCGAGACGCATCTGGATACCCGCCTGCTGCGGGAGCTGTGTGGTGTCTAGCCTTGTTCGCACCATTCATAGGGGGGCGTGCCCGCGAAACCGCTACGGCACCGGGTGCCATAGTTCGCGAGCATGGCTCGCTCCAGGATCCTGGAGATCAACATGCTTGAGCTGATTCTCGGCGGCGCGCGCTCAGGCAAGAGCCGCCTGGCCGAACGCCTCGCAATGGAAAGCGGGTTGCCCGTAACCTATATCGCCACGAGCCAGCCGCTGGACGCTGAAATGGCCGAACGCATCGCCCATCACCGCGCCCGCCGGCCCGTCGATTGGGCGCTGGTGGAAGAACCCCTGGTGCTGGCGCGAGTGCTGCGTGAACACGCGCGGGTCGATCACTGCCTGCTGGTCGATTGCCTGACGCTGTGGTTGACCAATCTGTTGATGCAGGACGATCCGGCGCACCTGGTCGAAGAGCGCGAGGCCTTGCTCGACTGCCTGGCGACACTGCCGGGGTACGTGCTGCTGGTGAGCAATGAAACCGGCCTTGGCGTGGTGCCGCTGGGTGAGCTGAGCCGACGCTATGTGGATGAGGCCGGCTGGTTGCACCAGGCCCTGGCCGAGCGCTGTCAGCGTGTGACCTTTGTCGTGGCGGGTTTGCCGATGGTGCTCAAAGCTGAGCCCATTTGAATGAATACAGCCTTGGCCAACAGGCGATTTCGGCGGCCTGCTGGAATGTGTTGTCGCCCTATGGTCTCGGGAGTAGCGTAAACCGCAATCTTGATCGGAGTCGTCGCCATGATAAGCGCTTGCTTGCTATATCCCTGGCTTTGATGCTGCTTTCGGGTCCGGTGTTTGCAGAGTCCTGCCCGACGCTGCTGCAGCACGAGCTGCCGAAGCTTCGCTCCAAAAAAACCTCGATCTGCGCCAACAGTTTCAGGGCAGGCACTGGTTGTGGTCAATAGCGAGCTTCTGTGGTCTCGCACCACGGTTCGAAGAGTGAAACGCTCTGTCAGCGTTACAAGGATGAGGGGCCGGTAGTACTTGGCGTGCCATCCGATGACTTCTTTCAGAAGTTCGATGACGCTACCGAAACGGCTCACGTCTGTTACGTGAATTACGGCGTAACCTTCCCCAGGGCGCAGCCTACGGATAACGTGACACCATCTCCTCGACCATGCGCGCCGATGCCCAGTCGGCGATGGCTAGACTGCACCGCCAGATAAGCCAGCGCACAGGCTTCAGGATCATCGATATATCGCAGGTATAGTGCGAAGCCGAGCCTGCGAGCTAGATTGGCAGCATCCAGCATCCAGCATCCAGCATCCAGCATCATGATCAGCTTGGGCTTGTCCGTCTGCGCACCGTCCATGCTGTCCAGATAGCGATGTATCTCGAAACCCAACGCTGCAGCAGCCGGCTTCGCCTGTGACGCGGAATTCGGGAGGCCAATCGGTGCGATGTTTGGTTGATTGCGATAGAGGCCACGAACCGCTACCCTGCGATCCATTCGATTAGGTGTCCCATCCGCATTCGCCGGGTGGGCTGAAACGGGAAGTCCGGTACGGCGGTGGAAGTTTCCACGCCAGAGTCCGGCGCAGCCCCCGCTGCTGTAGAGCCTGACGAAGCCGCGATATACCACTGGGCCTAAGCCTGGGAAGGTGCGGGCTTCGGATGACGGCCAGCCAGAAGACCGGCCTGATCGGCGAGAAGGTGTGTACCCCGGTGGGGGGGTGGCTGCCGTCGCTGTGGTTCGCGCTAGACGCGTGCCGTTCCCCAGTGCCGTCATTTTTGAGTTTGATGTGTTGCGCATCGAACCCCAGTCCCTCCTGGTTACCGCCTGTCATGTGGTGCGCGTACGCGTACCGTTCGCAGCGACTGAGGGAGTGTGGGCCGGTGATCGACGAGCAGAAGAAGCAAAACCACAACGAGCGTATGCAACGCAAGAAAGCAGTGGTGGACGCCGGCATTGAGCGGGCGCAGATCGAGCGCGGTGTGTTCGTGCTGATCACAGGCAACGGCAAGGGCAAGAGCACCTCGGCGTTCGGCACTCTTTATCGCGCACTTGGTTACGGTCATCGCGCCGGTGTGGTGCAGTTCATCAAGGGCACCCAGGCCTCCGGCGAGGTCACCTTCCTGCGCCAACACGCACCGCTGGTCGAATACCACGCCATGGCCACAGGTTTCACCTGGAACACCCAGAACTGGGATGATGACAAGGCCGCCGCCGACCAAGCCTGGGCGCAGGCCGAACGAATGCTCCAGGACCCCAACCTGAACCTGGTGGTTCTCGACGAGCTGACCTACATGCTCAAGTACAACTACCTCGACACATCCGGCGTGCTCGAAGCCATCCGCGCGCGGCCGAGCCACCAGCACTTGATCGTCACGGGGCGTGCGGCCAAGCCGGAACTGATTGAGCTGGCTGACACAGTCAGCGAGGTCCGTGACGTCAAGCACGTCTTCAACGTCGGCGTGAAAGCCCAGGCCGGCCTCGACTTTTAATGCGCCGCGCTCTATTTCTTGCCCTGCTGGCAAGCTTGCCTGCGGCGGCCACCGATCTGCCTCGGGTGGTCTCAACCAATGTGTGTGCGGACCAGCTCGCTCTGCGCCTAGCCGCGCCGACGCAGCTGCTTTCGGTGTCGGCGCAGAGTCAGGATGCGCGTCTGTCGTCGATGTCCGGGTTGGCCAGGCGCTACCCGGCCAACCATGCCAGCGCCGAGGAAATCATCGCCCTGCACCCGGACCTGGTCCTCGCTTCGCGGCGCTGGTTGGCGCACAACCGCGCCGAGTTGCTGCGCAGGCACGGTATCGAGGTGCTGGTGGTGCCGTTTCCGACAAGCTGGGCGGAGATCTTCGCCAGTACTCGGTTGGTCGCAGCGAGTCTCGGCCGCGAGGCAGAAGGCGAGGCTCTGCTCGCCGAGGTACAGACCCGCCTGAGTCGCCTCAAGGCCCATCCACGACCGTTGCGCGCGCTGTATCTGCGTCCCAACGGTGGCAGCGCCGGACGTAACACCTATGTCGATACCGTCTTCCAATCAGTTGGCTTGACTAACCACCAGGCGGAGTTGGGCCGTGTCGGTTGGGGCCGTTTCGATCTCGAAACGCTGGTAGTCAGCCCTCCGGACCTGTTCGTCAGTGCCGATATGCCGATCGACCAAGGCTATGCCAAGTCCGCCTATGCCCGTCATCCCCGAGTGCAACAGTTGATCGCCACGCGCCCAGTACTGCAAATAGCGGGCAATCGATGGGGCTGCAGCGACTGGCAGTTGATCGACAGCGCCGAGCAGCTGGCCGCGCAGGTCGACGGTCTGGCTCTGGCCGAACAGGGACGCCCATGAGTCGCTTGAATGCTCTGCTGGTGCTGATCCTGCTGGCTCTGGTGCTGTTCTCTCTGGGTATCGGCGCAGTGCCGCTTAGCCTTGATGAGGTCATCGTAGCGCTTTTGCAGCCGGCAACCGGCGGAGTCGAGCTCAGGGACCCCGTGGTGCAGCAGCGAATCATCGTTAATGAGATTCGCCTGCCGCGTGTGCTTTTGGCGATTCTGGTAGGTGCCTCGCTAGGAGCTGCGGGCGCCGCACTGCAGGGTTTGCTGCGTAATCCACTGGCCGAACCGGGGCTGCTCGGTGTCAGTTCGAGCGCCAGTCTCGGTGCGGTGCTGTGCCTCTACTATGGCTTTGCGACGTTGACTCCCTGGCTGCTGCCGGCCGCAGCGATGGGTTGCGCGGCGCTTGCGACCCTGACGCTGTATGCCATCACTCGGCGGCGGGCCAGCAATTTGACGCTGATTCTGGCCGGCATCGCGCTGTCGTCGCTGGCGGCTGCGCTCACTTCGCTGGCCATCAATCTCGCCCCCAACCCCACCGACATGCAGGATATTGTGCTGTGGCTGATGGGCTCGCTGAGTGACCGCAGTTTTGCCGACGTGCGCCTGTGCCTGCCGTTCATCCTCATCGGCCTCGTGTTACTACTCACCAGCGGCCGCGCGCTTGATGCGCTGACCCTTGGCGAAGACGAAGCTGCCAGCCTCGGCGTCAATCTTGCCCGCTTGCGCCTGCAAATTGTCGTGGGTACTGCGCTATGCGTCGGCGCCAGCGTGGCGGTTACCGGCGCCATCGGTTTCATCGGCCTGGTGGTGCCGCATCTGCTGCGCCGCTGGGTCGACTATCACCCAGCTCGCCTGCTGGGGAGTAGCGCCCTGGGCGGTGCGGCTCTGCTGCTTGCTGCCGACATCGTCCTGCGCCTGGTCAGCGGTGCACAGGAATTGATGCTGGGCGTGGTCACTGCCTTGATCGGCGCGCCGTTCTTCCTTGTTCTGGTTCTGCGCCAGCGGAGGGCCGCGACATGAGCGTGCTGGAGCTGCAAGGGCTTGGCGTCGAATTGCACGGACGCCTGCTGCTTGATGATATTCATTTGTGCCTGCAGCCAGGCGAAATGCTCGGCCTGATCGGCCCTAACGGTGCTGGCAAGAGCACTTTACTCAAGGCCATCGCCCACCTACTGCCGTATCAGGGCGAAATACATCTCGACGGCCTATCGCTGGCCCGCCTGGCGCCGCGAGAGCGGGCGCTGCGGCTGGCCTATCTGGGGCAGGGTGACGTAAGCGGATGGCCGTTACGCCTGCGTGATTACGTGGCTCTCGGCCGGCTGCCGCATCGACGCAGTGCAGCGGACGAGCCTGCCGTCGACACCTCCATTACGCGCATGCGCCTGGAAGGGTTGATTGGGCGGCGCTTCGACCAGTTATCCGGCGGTGAACGCGCCCGGGCCCGTCTGGCCCGCGCCTTGGCGGTTGGCAGCCCGCTGCTGCTGGCCGACGAGCCTGTGGCCGCGCTCGATCCGTACCATCAACTCAACGTCATGCAGTTGCTGCGTGAGCAGTGCGCCGAGGGTCGTAGCGTGGTGGTGGTGCTCCATGATCTGACCCTGGCCAGCCGTTTCTGCGACCGTCTGCTGCTCCTCGATCAGGGCCGCCTCGTGGCCTGTGGCAGCGCGCGCCAGGTGCTCACTCCCAAACATCTACAGCAGGTTTATCGCGTGCAGGCGGTGCTTGGTGAGCATCAGCTGGAGCCATTTGTACTGCCTTGGACTTGCCGGCACCCGGAGGAACAACCATGACCACCACCCTGGTGCTCTGTGAAACCTGCGGCTACGACGCCGCACAGCCCGACGCCGTGCGTCCGGGCGAGTGCTTGGCCAGCGAAGTGGAGGCATTGCTCCAGGTCGACGACGACTTGGTGATCCGCCGCACCCGCTGCCTGATGGCTTGCCAACGGCATTGCGCCGCTCTGCTACGCGCCCCCGGCAAGATTGCCTACGTGCTCGGCGACTTCCGCCCCGGCAGCGAATCGGCAGAGGCACTGCTCGACTATGCCCGCCATTACCAGCTTTCCGTCACCGGCCAGGTGCCTTTCCGTGACTGGCCGGCTGGCATCAAGGGCAAGTTCATCGCCCGCATTCCTGTTCTCGACGACTGAAAACCCTGGAGTTCCAAATGACCGCCAAGATCCCCGTCACCATCGTCACCGGCTTCCTCGGCAGCGGCAAGACCACGCTGCTGCGTCATATCCTCGAGAACGCCAATGGCCGGCGCATCGCGGTGATTGTCAACGAGTTCGGCGAGCTGGGCATCGACGGCGAAATCCTCCGCGGTTGCGGCATCGGCTGCGACGAGGAGGGCGCGGAGCAGGCCGGACAGCTCTACGAGCTGTCCAACGGCTGCCTGTGCTGCACCGTACAGGAAGAGTTCTACCCGGTGATGCGCGAGCTGATCGAGCGCCGCGGCGAACTCGACCACATTCTCATCGAAACCAGCGGCCTGGCCCTGCCCAAGCCGCTGGTGCAGGCCTTCCACTGGCCGGAGATCAAGAACGCCTGCACCGTCGACGCGGTGGTGACCCTGGTTGACGTGCCGGCTACCGCTGCCGGCCAGTTCGCTGCCAATCCGCAGGCGGTCGATGAACAGCGACGCGCCGACCCTAATCTGGATCACGAATCGCCCCTGCACGAACTCTTCGAGGATCAGCTTCTGGCCGCCGACCTGGTGGTGCTGAACAAGGTCGAACTGGTCGATGCGGCGGCCCTGGCTGCAGTCGAGGCGCTGGTGCGCGAGGAACTGCCGGCGCAGGTCAAGGTGGTCGCCAGCGATCGCGGCCGTTTGGCCCTGGACGTTCTGCTCGGCCTGGGCAGCGCCTCGGAGGAATCCATTCACCTGCGCGAAAGCCATCACGACCACGGTGATGACGAACACGAGCATGACCACGATCAATTCGACTCGGTAGTGATCAAGCTGTCGGTGGTCGATCGTGAGCGCTTGCTCGCAGCGCTACAGGCATTGGTTGAACATCACGGCATTTTCCGTGTGAAGGGTTTCGTTGCCTTGGCAAACAAGCCGATGCGCCTGGTGGTGCAGGGAGTCGGCCAGCGCTTCGATGCCTATTTCGATCGCCGCTGGGGTGAAGGTGAGACGCCGAGCACGTACCTGGTGCTGATCGGCCAGGCGCTGGACGCCGAGGTGCTGCGCGCCGCCCTGCTCGGCGCGGAGGTGTAAGCCATGCATATGCTCTCGGCGCTGCCGGGCGGCTACGTCGACGAGAGCGGCGCAACCATCACTCGTCTCGAACAGGACCCGGCGGAGATCGTCATCCTCAGCGCTGCCGATACGACGCTGGCGCTGCTGGCGGCGGCCTGCCCGCAGGATCACTATCCCAGCGTGAGGCTGGCGAACCTGCTGCACCTGCGCCAGCCGGCGTCCATCGACTTGTACGTCGATGAGGTGCTGCAGCACGCGCGACTGATTGTCGTCGACCACCTGGGCGGCGAAAGCTATTGGCCCTACGGGACCGAGCAACTGGTTGCCTTGTGTCGACGCAAGAATATCGCCTTGGCGATGTTCTCCGGCGACATGACTGAGGACCACAACCTCACCGCGCTGAGTACTGTTGCGCCGGATGACTGCCATCAGCTGTGGCGTTACCTGCGCGAAGGCGGAGCGGCCAATGCGCGGCAGCTATACCGCTACCTCGGCGTACGGTTTTTCAACCTCGACCTGGACGTCCAGCCTCCGCGTGCGCTGCCGCCGGTGGCAGTATTTCACCCGCAATGTGACAACGCCTCGGTCGATAGCTGGCGGCAGCGCTGGACGCCAGGCGCGCCGTGCGTGGTGTTGCTGTTCTATCGTGCGCATCTGCAGGCGGGCAACACCCGTGTGTTCGCCGAGTTGTGTGAGGGGCTGCTGGAGCGCGGCCTTAACCCGCTACCGATCGCCCTGCTGTCGCTGAAGGACGGCTTGTGCCTGGCGACCCTGCGCACGCTCTGCGCTGAGCAGCAGGTGGCGCTAATTCTCAACACCACGGCGTTCGCCCAGTCCTCGATGGATGATCCGGGCGACCACGCGCTGGCCGGCGATATCCCGGTGCTGCAGGTGATGCTCTCCGGCGGTAACGAGGCCGGCTGGCGTGCCGATCCGCACGGCTTGCAGCCGCGCGACATGGCCATGCTGGTGGCGCTGCCGGAGGTGGACGGGCGCATCATCAGCCGCGCGATCAGCTTCAAGGGCTTCGGGCAGCGTAGCGTGTTGACCCAGAGCGATGTGGTGGAATATCAGGGGTTGCCGGATCGCATCGCCTTCGTCTGCGAGCTGGCGCAGCGCTGGTGTCGGCTGCGCAGTCTGGCCAACGCCGACAAGCGCGTAGCGCTGATTCTCGCTAACTACCCGACCCGCGAGGGCCGCCTGGGCAATGGCGTTGGCCTCGACACACCGGCTTCGGTGATCGGTATCCTTCAACACTTGCGTGACGAGGGCTACGGCGTCGCGGACATTCCCGTCGATGGCGACGCGCTGATGCAGATGCTCAAGCAGGGCGTGACCAACGATCCTGAACAGTGGGCGTTGCGTCCGGCACGGCAGAGTTTGGCGCTGGCCGATTACCAGGCGTTCTTCGCCGGTCTGCCGGAGGCCAATCGCGCTGCCATCGTTGCCCGCTGGGGGGTGCCGGAGACCGATCCAATGCTGCGCCAGGGCCGCTTCATGATTGCCGGTCTGCGCCTCGGCCAAGTGTTTGTCGGCATCCAGCCGGCACGCGGCTACCAGCTCGATGCGATGGCCAACTATCACGACCCTGACCTGGTCCCGCCCCACCACTATCTGGCCTTCTATCTATGGCTGCGGCAGAGCTGGGCCAGCGACGCCATCGTGCATGTTGGCAAGCACGGCAATCTCGAGTGGTTGCCGGGCAAGAGTGTGGCGCTCAGTGAAGAGTGCTGGCCGGAGCTGGTCTTCGGTGCGCTGCCGCATCTCTATCCGTTCATCGTCAACGATCCAGGCGAAGGCAGCCAAGCCAAGCGCCGCGCCCAGGCGGTGATCATCGATCACCTGATGCCGCCGCTGACCCGTGCCGAAAGCTACGGGCCGACCCGGGACCTGGAGCGGCTGATCGACGAATTTTACGAGGCACTGACCCTAGATCCGCGCCGTGCCGCACTGCTGCGCAAGCAGGTGCTGGCCCTGATCGTCGAACACAATCTCCACTCCGATCTCGGCCTGACTGCGCCGCGCAGCGAAGAAGAAGAGCAACTGCTGCTCAACCGTACCGATAACTACTTGTGCGAGCTGAAAGAAAGCCAGATCCGCGACGGCCTGCATATCTTCGGTCAGTCTCCACAGGATCGTCTGCTGCGCGACACCTTGCTAGCGCTGGCCCGGCATGGAATCGGCGACGGTCAGGGGCGCAACGCCAGCCTGGTACGCGCATTGGCGCGCGACCTGTTGCCGGAAGCCGCTTTCGACCCGCTCGTCGGGGACTGGAGCCAGCCCTGGCAGGGCGCCCAGCCAGCAGCGCTACTGGCGGTCAGCGAGCAGCCTTGGCGTACCCACGGCGACACCCGAGAGCGCATCGAACTGCTTGCTCTGCAATTGCTGGAGGTGCCCAACCCCGAGCTTGCGGCAGGAATGGGTAAGAGCGAATGTGTTCGTGACAAGGACGACTTAGACGCGTCCGACTATCTGAACACTAACGAATTTGCTTCTGCAGCTGGCGAGGGGTGGGCGCAAACCCGCGCTGTGCTCCAGCGCGTCGAGGACGATCTGCGCCCGCGCCTGCTGGCGTGCGGCGAGCAGGAACTGTACCAATTGTGCCGTGGCCTGGCGGGCCGTTTCGTGCCGCCGGGGCCAAGTGGCGCGCCGTCACGTGGGCGTCCGGACGTATTGCCAACTGGACGGAATTTCTTCTCGGTCGACACACGGATGATCCCCACGCCGACCGCCTGGGCGCTTGGCGAAAAGTCTGCTGCGTTGCTCATCGAGCGTTTCGTTCAAGACAATGGCGACTACCCGCGCAGCCTTGGCCTGTCAGTGTGGGGCACGGCGACCATGCGCACGGGCGGTGACGACATCGCCCAGGCCTTCGCGCTGATCGGCGTGCGCCCGCAGTGGGCGGAAGGCAGTTGGCGGGTCACCGATTTCGAGGTACTGCCAGCCAGGCGTATGGACCGTCCGCGAGTAGACGTGACCCTGCGCGTTTCCGGCTTCTTCCGCGACGCCTTCGCTAACATCATGCAGATGTTCGATGCTGCGGTGCAGAAGGTTGCCGAACTGGACGAGCCGGAGGAACTCAACCCGATCCGCGCACGCATCCTTCGCGAGGCTGCCGAACTACAGGCGCAGGGGCTGCCGGTCGAGATCGCGCGGCGGCAGGCCGGCTTCCGCGTCTTCGGCGCCAAGCCCGGCGCCTACGGCGCCGGCTTGCAGGGCCTGATCGACTCGCGCGACTGGCAGGGCGATGCCGACTTGGCCCGCGCCTACCTCAACTGGGGCGGCTATGCCTACGGCCAGCAGGTCTACGGCGAGGCGCAGCGCGAGCGCTTCGCCCAGCGTCTCGGCGAGCTGCAAGCGGTGGTGCAGAACCAGGACAACCGCGAGCACGACCTGCTCGATTCCGACGACTACTACCAGTTCCAGGGCGGCATGACAGCGGCAGTGCGCCATCTGAGTGGTGTTCAGCCGGCGATCCTGTTCGGCGACCACAGCGATCCGCTGGCGCCACGCATCCGCACCCTGGATGAGGAAGTCAGTCGGGTCATGCGTGCGCGGGTGACCAACCCGAAGTGGATCGACGGGGTCAAGCGTCACGGCTACAAGGGCGCCTTCGAGATGGCCGCCACCGTCGACTATCTGTTCGCCTATGACGCCACCACTGGTGTGGTGCGCGACGACCAGTACGCCAGCCTCACCGACGCCTATCTCAACGATCCGGCGACCTGCGAATTCCTCCGCCAGCACAACCCCGACGCCCTACTGGAGATTGGTGAGCGCCTGTTGGAAGCCATCCAGCGTGGCCTGTGGGCCGAGCCTGGCGACTACCGCGAGCAGATCGAAGAGCATCTGCTGGCTGCCGAGCAGCATCTGGAAGAATCATCATGAGCTCACGTCCGCAATACCCATTCAGTGCCTTGCACGGTCAACCGCAACTGCAGTTGGCGCTACTGTTGGCCGCCATCGACCCCCATATCGGCGGCGTACTGATCGAGGGGCCGCGCGGCACTGCCAAGTCTACCAGCGCCCGCGCGCTGGCCGAGTTGCTGCCGGGCCAGCGCTTCGTCGACCTGCCTCTGGGCGCCAGCGAAGAGCAACTGGTCGGCTCGCTGGATATCCAGGCCGCGCTACAGAACGCCGAGGTGGTTTTCAAACCTGGCCTGCTGGCGCGCGCCGACGGCGGCGTGCTGTACGTCGACGAGGTCAACCTGCTGGCTGACGCGCTGGTGGATCTGCTGCTCGATGTCTGCGCCAGCGGGGTCAACCGCATCGAGCGCGACGGCATCTCCCACCAGCACGAGGCACGTATTGCCCTGGTCGGCACCATGAACCCGGAGGAGGGCGAACTGCGCCCGCAGCTACTCGACCGCTTTGGTCTGTTCGTGCGCCTCGGTGCGCAGATAAACCCCGCCAGTCGCGAGGCCATCGTGCGCAGTCGCTTGGCCTTCGACCGCGACCCGCACAGTTTCGTCGAGCGCCAGCGGGAGGCTCAGCAGGCGCTGATCGGCCGCTTGGAGCAGGCCCGCGCACGCGTCGGCAGGCTGGATTTCAGCGACGCTCTGCACCGGCAGGTCAGCAGCCTGTGCCATGCCGCAGGGGTGGAAGGCGTACGCGCCGACCTGGTGCTGCTGCGCGCTGCCGCTGCCCATGCCGCCTGGCTGAGGCAGGAACAGATCAGCGACAGCGACGTTGAGGCGGTGGTCGAACTTGTCCTCGCACACCGGCGCAAGGCGCCGCCCGCTGAGACCGAAGGCAGTGCTCAGCAGGAGCAGCAACAGGGGCAGCAGCAATCTCCGCAGGATTCAGCGGATAGCTGGGGAGCGCTGCCACCGCAGGCAGTGCCTACCCTGGCGTTGAGCGGGGCGAGGCCGCTACCGAAAAAAAAGCCCTGAGCCCAGGCGCCTCGCTCGGCCCGCACGCACACCGCGGTGGTCGACAGGGGCGCAGTCGGGCCGCCGGACATATGCCGGGCAGCACCATCCACTGGCCGCGCACGCTGTTGAGCAAGGCTGGCGCCGCGCTGCGTCTTGAGCACCTGCGGTTCCGGCCGCGCGCCGATCAGAGCGCTGTGCTGCATTGCTTGCTGCTGGATTGCTCCGGCTCGATGCTCAAGCGACGCAACCTGGCGTTGGCCAAAGGTCTGCTGCTGCACTGGACCCGCCAGATTTACCGGCAGCGTGGTGAGCTGATGGTGATCGGTTTCGCTGGCGGCCAGGCGCGCCTGCTGCAAGCGCCGCATAAGGCGGTGGCGTTCAACGAGGCCTGGATTGGCGCCATTCGCGGCGGTGGGGGCACGCCGCTACCTGCCGGTGTGGCGCTCGCAGAGCAGGTTCTGGGTCAAGTCCGGCGACGCGCGCCTGGTCTCAAGATCGGCCTGTGGCTCATCAGTGATGGACGCTTCAGCCAATTGCCAGCACGTCCGGCACATGTCGACTTTTGTGTGGTGGTGGATTTTGAGAGCGGACCGCTGCCAATCGGGCGGGGCGAGCACCTGGCCCGTCTCTGGGACGCCGAGCACGTACGCGCAGCAGAGCTGCTGGGCCAATTCTAATGCGTGCAAATAAGCGTGCCGCCGGCCCGTTCGGGACGGTGGAGCGCGCGTTGATGACTCCCTCCAGCTGGCTCGCGTTCCCTGGCCAGGTCTGGGTGCCATTGACTGGTTGGCCCTTCGATGTTCAGATGCGCGCCAGTTTCAGGTGTCCCATGCCGCTGCGTATGGGATGAAACGGGAAGCCGGTTCGTCACGGAACGTGATCAATCCGGCGCTGCCCCCGCAACGGTATGCGAGAGAAGTATTCGATACACCACTGTGCCATGGCATGGGAAGGTGAGTACTTTAAGACCCTCGCGAGCCCGGAGACCGGCCTGAAAATCCTCGTTTGGCAAACCCGCGGTGGGCGGGCGCAGGCCGGTTTCCGTGGGCTTTTCGCCTGCGACTCCCATGCGTTGTTCCCTCCGGGATTCATACATTCCTGCTTGAGTGGAACGATATGTCCCGCAATTCCCTGTTCGATGCCCTGCCGGGCAAAATTTTACGCGTATGTCTGGCGCCTTGCGTGCTACTGACTGCGTCCGTGCATGCTGATAACGATCATGTTTTGGCGCTGCCGTCCGAGGCCATTGTCGGTGTTGCCGAGAATTCGCCTCAACCTGACCTGCATACGCCGACAACCTCCGGTTCTCGCCTGGGACTGAGTGCGCTGCAGACACCGGCGAGCACGACCAGTCTCAGTGGTGAGCAGGTGCGAGGCCGCAACAACCGTACGGTGCAGGATGCGGTAACCCGCACACCGGGCATTACCACCATGGGTACGCCGGGGGATGGTGGCACAGCGCTGTCGGCCCGTGGCTTCGCTGGTCATGCGTCGACGATGCAGCTATATGACGGAACCCGGCAGTACATCGGAGCAGGCACCGTGACGTTCCCTGTCGATACCTGGTCATTGGATCGTCTCGATGTGCTGCGTGGGCCTGCGTCGGTTCTCTATGGAGAGGGTGCTACCGGAGCCGTGATCAACGTAGTGCCGAAGAAACCTTTCAATGGCCAGATCCGCAATCACCTGCGCCTCGGCTATGGCAGCGACGACCGCCGCCAGACCGCGCTGGATAGCGGTGGCTCGCTGAGCGACACGCTGAGCTATCGGCTGACCCTGAACCAGCAGGCCAGCAACGGCTGGGTCGACCGTGGCGACTCCAAGAGCCTGGCGATCAGTGCGGCGCTGCGCTGGGACGTTAGCGATGACCTTAGCTTCACCCTGTCCCACGACAATGGCGATCAGGATCCCACGCGCTACTTCGGTACGCCGCTGGTTGATGGCAAGTATCGCGAGAGCCTGCGCGAGCACAATTACAACGTCGACAACGCCGAGATTCGCTACAACGACCAGATCACCCGGCTGGTGACCGACTGGCATGTCAGCGACGTGCTCACGGCAAGCAATCAGCTCTACTACATCAAGACTCAGCGCTACTGGCGCAATGCTGAGTCCTATGACTGGCAGCCCGGCGATCTGATCGACCGCAGCAGCTTTTACGAGATCAAGCACACCCAGGAGCAGGTCGGTGTCCGCCAGGCCTTTACTCTGGAACACCCGCTGTTCGGCCTGGATAGCCGTACTGTGGTGGGCGTGGATTACAACCGTATTCGTTTCGCCCGCCAGCATGATTTCGGTAGCAGCTTCAGCGACACCGTCCCGCTAGGCGGATCCAGTAGTGGTCAGTATCAGAGCAACGATCCGCTGGGTTACGGGCCGCGCGAGCGCAATCTGGCCCGGCAGTTTTCGCTGTTTGCCGAGAACCGCACGCAGCTCACCGAGCGCTTGTCGCTGGTCACCGGTGTTCGACGTGATCAGGTGCATATCCAGCGTGACGACTTGGCCACGGGTATCAGCGTCGACCGCAGTCTGAGTGGTGACAACTGGCGCGCCGGTCTGGTCTTCGAGCTGACGCCCGAGCTGTCGCTGTATGGCCAGTACGCCACCAGCACCGAAGGCGTAAACAACCTGCTGACCTTGAGTCCGACTCAGCAGCAGTTCGAGCTGAGCGAGACCAGACAGACCGAGTTCGGTATCAAGCACGCGTTTCTGGACGGGCGCGGCGAGTGGACGTTGGCGGCCTATCACATCGTCAAGGAGAAGCTGCTAAGCCGTTCTACACCTGCAGCGCCAACCGAACAGATCGGCCAGCAGTCTTCCGATGGCCTGGAAGCGACACTGGAATTGGCACTGGGGGCGGGTTGGCAGGTCTCGGCCAATGCCGCGATCGTGCGTGCCGAGTACGATGATTTTGTCGAGGCCGGCGGTGATCGCAGTGGCAACCGTCCGACTAACGTGCCACGTCGAGTCGCCAACCTGTGGTTGAGCAAAGTACTGAGCCAGCAAGTCGAGGCTGGTATTGGTGCTCGCTATGTCGACAGCCGCTACGCCAATACGGCCAACACCGTGGAGGTTCCGAGTTATACGCTGGTCGATGCCAACATCGACTGGCAGGTACTGCCGGAAGTGCGCCTGGGGCTGGAGCTGAATAACCTGTTCGACCGTCAGTACGCAACGACCGCCAGCAGCGATGGCGGCCAGTGGTATCTCGGCGAGCCACGTTCCTTTTTCGTTACGGCTGATTACAGCTTCTAAGCACCAGCGCAGCGGCTAATGCGCCGGTGCGCTCAAGAAGAGGCGAGTATGTCGAGTTTGAACATCGAGTCATTGGCTTGGGCCATCGATACCCGGCGTAGTGAGCCACGTTTGCTATTGCAGGACATCGACCTGCACGTAAGCGATGGCGAGTTCGTTGGGCTTATCGGTCCCAACGGCAGCGGTAAAACCAGCCTGTTGCGTTGCGCCTATCGTTCGAGCGAGCCGGCAAGCGGTCGGCTGCTGCTCGATGGTGAGGATCTATGGCGGCAAACGCCGCGCTGGAGTGCGCGGCGTATCGCTGTGGTACTGCAAGAGTTTCCGCAGGAGTTCGGCCTCTGCGTGAGCGACGTGGTCGCCATGGGCCGTACGCCGCATCAGGGTTTGTTCGATAGCAACAGCCGCGAGGATCGACTGCTGATCGCCGAGGCGCTGGAACAGGTCGGGATGAGTGCCTATGCGCAGCTTACCTTTGCCAACTTGTCCGGTGGTGAGAAGCAGCGGGTGTTGTTGGCCCGTGCGCTGGTGCAGCAGCCGGGGCTGCTGATTCTTGACGAACCCACCAACCACCTCGACCCGCGGTACCAGCTCGAGCTGTTGCAGCACTTGCGCAGCCTCGGCCTGAGTACCCTGGCGAGCTTCCATGACCTGAACCTGGCGGCTGCCTTCTGTGACCGTCTGTATGTCATCAGAGAAGGAGCCATTGTGACCAGCGGTACGCCCGTCGAAGTGCTTACCGCCGAGCTGTTGCAGTGGGTCTTCGGCGTACCGGCGCTGGTCGATGAGCATCCTCTGCATGGCTATCCGCGCATAACCTGGATCACTCAATCATGAACATTCGCTGTCTACTCGGTCTGCTGCCAATCCTCTGCATACTGCCGGTCATGGCGAGCGACTATCCGCTGACCCTGCGCAGCTGTGACCGCGACGTGACCTTCGACAGGGCGCCCCAGCGAGTGGTCGTCCACGACGTCAACATGACGGGCATGCTGGTCAGGCTTGGCCTGCGCGAGCGCATGGTCGGGTACACCGGCTTCGACAGTGTTAAGCATCGTGATTCATGGATAGATGAAGCACTGGCCGATGTGCCGCAACTGGCCAGTCGTTATCCCTCCATCGAAACGTTGCTGGAGGTCGATGCTGACCTGTTCTTCGCTGGCTGGAGCTATGGCATGCGCGTTGGCGGCCCTGTAACGCCGACGACTCTGTCTCCGTTCGGCATCCCGGTCTACGAACTCACCGAGTCCTGTTCGCGGATCATGACGCAGCCCCGGGCAAGCCTGGATGATTTGTACGGTGATCTGCTCAACCTGGGGAAGATCTTTTCCGTTGAGAGTCGAGCCCAAGCGCTGGTAGGAGAGTTGCGTGAGCGCATCGATGCCGTACGTACTGCCGTGCAACACGCCAGCGATATACCTCAGGTATTCCTCTACGACAGCGGCGAAGACAGGCCCACTACGTCCGGGCGGTTAGGGATGCCTCAGGCGCTCATCGAGGCTGCTGGCGGGGACAATGTGATGGGCGATGTGTCCGCCAGTTGGACGCAGGTCAACTGGGAGAGTGTGGTCGAACGAGATCCCGAGGTGATCGTGATCGTCGATTACGGCCCGCGCACCTGGCAGCAGAAGCGTGATTTCCTGATGCGCCATCCGGCCTTGCAGGCTGTCCGGGCGATCCGCGATCAACGTTTCATCGTACTCACCTACATGGAAGTCACGCCGTCGGTGGAGAATGCGCTGGCCGTCGAGAAAGTCGCCGCCGGCCTGTATCCACAACTGTTCAACGGGGTATCTCGCTAATGCCGATACGCAGTGCAGCCGGCTATCGTCTACTGATCATCGGCTTGCTTATCGCCTTGTTGTTGTCTTGCGTGATCGCCCTGGGCTTCGGCCCCGCTGCTGTGCCATTGGACAATGTCTGGAGGATTCTGGGCATGCAACTGGGCTTCGAACTGGAGGGGGAGTGGAGCAGGAGCCACGAACATATCGTCTGGCTCATCCGTGCGCCGCGTATATTGCTTGGTGTATTGGTTGGCGGAGGGCTTGCCCTGGTCGGCACGGCACTGCAGGCGGTGACCCGTAATCCGCTGGCCGACCCGCATCTGTTGGGTGTCAGCTCGGGCGCAGCGCTGGGCGCCGTGCTAGTGGTGCTTTATCTGGGAGAGTTTCTCGGTGTGTTCAGCCTGCCATTGGCAGCTTTCATCGGTGCAGCCGGTAGCATGCTGTTGGTGCTTGCCGTCGCCCGACGCGGTGGTCGCCTGGACAGTGACCGGTTGCTTCTGGCCGGTGTCGCGGTGTCGTTCGTGCTGATGGCGCTGGTCAACCTGCTGCTGTACACCGGCGATCACCATGCGGCTGCGTCGGTGGTGTTCTGGATGCTTGGCGGGCTGGGCTCGGCACGTTGGGACGTTATTTGGCTGCCGGCCATCTGTGTACTGCTCGGGTTCAGCGCATTGCTGACGATGGCACGCGGATTGAACGCGTTGATGAGTGGCGAACAGACGGCGGTGAGCCTTGGTTTCAACGGCAAATGGCTGCGCTTGCAGGTATTCGTCTGCACCTCGTTGCTGACCGGTGTATTGGTGTCGCTGTCCGGCGCCATCGGCTTCGTCGGTCTGATGGTGCCGCACATGGCCCGTGCGCTGGTCGGTGCCGAGCACCGCCGGCTGATCCCAATCAGCGCATTGCTTGGCGGGCTGTTCCTGGTCTGGGTGGACGTGGTGGCGCGCACCATGATCGCCCCTGAAGATCTGCCTATCGGGATCGCCACGGCGGCACTGGGCGGATTGTTCTTCATTCTGCTTTTGAAGCGGCGCGCATGAAGCTGTCGATCTAAATCAGTGATCGTCTGGCTGATGACGGTCTTCGGTGTCGGTCTGCTCCTCGGTAATTCCATCTGCCGGGCGCTACTCTGAAGTCGCTGCTTTACAACACGCGATCAGGACAAGCACTCGTTGATGGGGAGCCAACTGATGCTCGACGATACATGCCAGCTGCGGCCCAGATAAGCTATTCGGGCGAAGGGCGGCGGCAATCATGAGCCTGATCCAGTCGGCGCGCATGAATGGGCATGATCCGTATGCCTATCTCAAGGATGTGCTCACACGACTGCCGACGCAGAAGGCCAGCGCTCTGGTCGAGCTGCTGCCGCACAACTGGGTATCCGCCGGCAAGGTGTAATGCCCGTTCGCTTACGGTGAGGTCGCAGGCGAGCAGCTTGCTATCGATTGACAGGTCAAAAAAGAGCCAAGTCCCTGGGTTTTCTCTGCAAGCTGGAGTCTGACGCGGACAGCTCAGATATCCCTGATCCGGAGCGGGGCTTTCTGACCAACGAGCTTTCTCTTGTTCCAAGGTTCGTGGCTAATGGCGGCTGTCGCTTTCATGGCTTGTCCTCCTCGGTGACGAAGTACAAGCATGGTGCCGGCGGGGGAAGAGACGCTATCCGGCCCAGAGTGTGTAAAAACGCTTCGTCAAAATTGAAGTGCGCGCGTCTACGTGAAATCTGAAATTTTTCGGCACCTCAGCAGATGTGGATTTCGCCCAGATGCGCGATTTCCAGTCCGGTTTTGAGTACCTGTCGCGCTCGAAAACGTTTTTACACAGCCTCGGTGCGGATTCCACGGTCATCTGGCCACCCATTCCATGAGCATCTGACCACCGATTCCACGCTGATCCGGCCACCCATTCCACGCGCATCCGGCCACTGATTCCACGGCCATCCGGCCACTCAACCGG
>NZ_JAAMQZ010000051.1 GCF_013522825.1 Stutzerimonas stutzeri | reverse complement strand
CCTGCTGAGCTCAATCGGATATATCCCGCCTGCGGAGGCTGAGGCAAACTTCCACCAGCAACAAGCAGGTCAGGCCATGGCGGCCTGACTTAAACGAAACGGCCTCCACAAAACCCGGGGCGATTCAGTGCCCGCTATGCGTTGGGGCGAAGTTATGTGCTTGGCGATGCCGTAGCGGAGCCTTAATGGCAACAAGGTCACTAATTTGTCGCTTGCGAAGGGTCGAAGCGACAGAGCGTTGCCGGCATGGCTGCCGATTGGCCACGGAGAGAGATTATCGAGACTAAAAACCCGCCTGTGCGGGCTAAAGGTACAAGAATCTTGTAGGTTTAGCCCGCCTAACCGCTCAGTGGTCTGCCATGCTTCCGAAAATTTTACGGTACCTGGCATGAGTCCCAAGAAGCTGCGCATCGATCACCCGCTGGATGAGCAATATCAGGCCCTATACGACATGGCTTTGAGCGTCGCCGAAGCCTATCTGGCCCACGCCAACTCACTGATTGAGCAGATCCACGACCGCAAGCTGCATACCCACATGCTCATCTCCGTTCGCATCAAGACTCCCGGCTGCTGGACCGCAACCTGGGCCAAGAAGGTGATGGTCAAGGACACAAAGATGTCAGGTGTCGCTGTTCAGAAACTGCGAGCAAAGTCGAAGGCAGTGGCCGGAGAGGTCCTAACGGTAGATCTGCCCAAGGGGGAAGGTTTTTCCTATAAGGCGAGCACCTTCAATTCGCTGCCACGGGAGCTTCGCGAGGTCGCTCTGCTTTACGAAAGGTTGCTGGCGGATCTGCGCAAAGCCGGTCAGGAGAACAGATCCCTGCGGCGGTCTTTGGACTATCACGCCGCCAGGACAAACAAGATACTCGGCCAGTGCAATGCCTCCCTCGATGCATCCAGGTTGCTACGCAATGCGATTTATTCCGATGCTCCGCCTCAGAGCCTACCTGAGTAGCCTTAGAACGGGCCGAACCCAGTAACCATGCGGGTTTGAGCCCCGTTCTAAGCTTCCCGGCGAGTGTTAGAACGGGTTGTTTAGAACGCTGCGACACGAAGCTTAGAACGCGGCACGGTTTTTACGAACCTTAGAACGGGCCGAACCCAGCAACCATGCGGGTTTGAGCCCCGTTCTAAGCTTCAAGCCGAGTGTTAGAACGGGTTGATTAGAACGCTGCGGCGCGAAGCTTAGAACGCGACGGGATTTTCACGAAGCTTAGAACGGGCTAAACCCAGCAACCATGCGGGTTTGAGCCCCGTTCTAAGGTTCCCGGCGAGTGTTAGAACGGGTTGTTTAGAACGCTGCGACGCGAAGCTTAGAACGCGACGCGGTTTTCACGAAGCTTAGAACGGGCGAAACCCAGCGACCATGCGGGTTTGAGCCCCGTTCTAAGCTTCGCGTTCTAACATTCGCCCGTTCTAAACAACGAAAAAAAAAGGGACCTCGTTCCGTATAAATCTAATACGAGATGAGATTTTTGAAAAAAGTTGGGGTTCTGTGTCGCGTAGCGGATGTAGCCGATGCCAGGGAGGCAGTGGGCAGTTGGGACTGCCGCGAGGGGTGTGAAGATGGTACCACCGGGAGTGACTGAGGCGGGTGTTTTTTGATGGTGCTGGAGCTATTGGTAGGGAGCGTTTTCGCTCTGGGGGCAGGTGTCGGGGTAGCGGTCGGTACTAGGAAGATCTGGTGCGATCTGCTGGCCGAACTGAGAGGCGACATCGCCAAGGTGCGAGCGCTGCATGCCCGCCTGCTTGGTGATCATCCAGGGGGCAACGATGGGAGTTGAGATTTCGCTGCTGCCGAGCTTCGGACCTTGGACCGATTCGCTCCATGGGTTTGTGCTGGCAGCTGGCATGGTGCTGACGCCGCTCACGGGTGTGGTCGTGTTGGCCCGCGTGTATCGGTATGCGCTGACGGCTTTGGTGTGGCTGCTAGGAAAGTGAGGGAGGCCGATTGGAATTCAAAGAGATAAGGGCTGGCGAGTTCTGGCCACCGATCCTTCCGAACGGGAGGTTCTTTGCTCAGGCGCCTGAGTCAGGGGTGGTACAGCAGATCCTGGAGGTAACAGACACCGGGCTGGAGTGTGGGGGTGTGAGCTTTAACTGGGGGGACATTACCGGCTTCGCAATCCAAGGAGATCAGGCAGTGCTGCTTAGCCAGAAATACCCCTCTGGCGGTTTGAAGTTCATGGTTGGAACCTGCCATTACATTGGCAGCGGGTTATCGCCTCAGCAGTACGTCAACGGCTACCCGGTCGAGTATTGCCTGATGAATCGAGTGACGTTCGAGCAGCAACGGCTTTAACACTGTGTCGCGCAGCGGATATCCACGCTGTATGCGGGACATGGAAGGACAGTACATATTTTCTTGGGGATGCGGTGATGAATGAAGTGAGCACCAACGAGCGGAGCAAGCAGCTATCCGAGATGCGAAAGTATCTGTGGGAGATTAATGATTCCACCACGAACGGTCCACGCGAAGAGGCCATACGTTCCAAAGCATCAATCGTCGTCGGTGGAATTTATATCCTAGTGCTTTTCCTTGTGATCACTCTGAACGTCGAGCAATGGGGACTCCCCTCATGGGTGAACGGCATTAAACTATTGATATTGTTCTGTTATATATTGGCTGGGATCTATTTATCGAATTTCACTGCGCCTATAGAAAACTGGTGCGTTAAAACATGCAACAGTAAGGGATGGTTCCAAGGCCCAACATGGGGCGACCTTCTGCGCAATGCCTTTAATCGCTATCAACCGCTGAATCGTGAAGATCACGAAGCACTAAGAGCTGACAGCAATAATGGCCGTCTCTCCGCAGGACGCATCAGGGAGTGGTTGGACCAAGAGCAAGCGGCGGTAATAGCAGCGCAAGTAAATGATGCTCGTAATGCCAGTTCTGAAGTCCAGCTATTCGATTCGAAGGCCTGATGAAGATGATCGAGGGCAGCAGAAACCAAAAGAAAATGAATCTCTCAAGTTTTGAGCTACCTGCAAATAGTGACCGCTTCTGGCAGCAACTGTCTCAACTGGAGGGCGATTACCCGGCTGGTGCGAACCTGGTCGAAGCTATGTTCTGCTTTCAGCGCTGCTCCAAGCTGATTCCGCTCGTTGTTCGCTCAATCAACACAGTGCTTGCAGTTCATTCAGGATGCATGGGCCTAACTCGCAAGGACCGATGCGGCGAGTTCCTGCTTGCGTGTCGCGAAGCGTATGTGAGCATGATCGAGCAATTGCGAATTGCGAGCGATGTAGAGCGCGAGACGGTTTTACTTCTGCTCGAAGGACGGCCCGGAATCCGTGCTGAATATTTCCGCTCGACACGTAGCGCAGGTCCTGCAGAGCTGGCAGATATGGTTTTTGGCCTTGAGGAACTTCGTAATCGGCATGGCTGATGCGGGCTTGGGATATCTCACAGCCGCGCTTCACTGAACGCGCGTACTTAGATTGCGAACATGTGTCGCGAAGCGGAGGCTGTAGAGATGTCGAGCGAACTCGATCCAGAGAAGCGCAAACGCGCCCTGGACAAGATCAAGAAGTGTTTTGCGCTGGCCAAGTCGAGCAATGCGCACGAAGCTGATGCGGCAATGCGCCAAGCGCAAAAGCTGATGGACAAGTTCAAGTTTGAGCTTGGCGATGTACATGCATCTCGGGCAGAAGAATTCACCCTGAAAGTGGGCAAGGGCAAGAGCATGCCGGCGCGCTGGGTGCGAATGCTCGCGGCGACAGTGGCGAAGGCCTTTGGCTGCATCAATCTGTACGGTTACGGTCGATCCGGGCAGACACTGACCTTCATCGGTGATACCGGCACGGCCGAGATGGCGGCTTACGCCTACGAAGTGCTGGCTCGACAGCTGACCGATTCACGCAGGAATTATCTTTCTGGATTGCAGTTCGCGAGCCCATCGAACAAGCGCCGCGCCGGTGACCTGTACGCCGAGTCGTGGATCACCTCGGTAGCACGCCGGGTAGAGGAGTTCGCCGGAGTGTCCGAGGAGGTGGAGCGGGCGATCAGTGCCTACATGAGCAAACACCACCCGGATGTTCCGGTGGGCAAGATGAAGCGCCGCAAAGTGAGCCCGCAGGAGTACGGGGCCTACCAGCAGGGACTTGAGGACGGAGCCGGGGTTTCGCTGCACACCCCGATGGGACATGACCAGATGGCCCAGATCGCACAACAGGCCAACGGAGGTTGAAATGAAACGGCTGAGATTTACGAACGCGCTCGTCGTGCCGCTGATGCTTGCGGGCGCTTTGAGCGGATGCAGCAGGGCGACGCTGCCGGATGCATACGCTGCCGATGATGACTACCTGGATATCAGGATCGGTCACCGGCAATGGGCAGCGGCTCCCACGCCGGTACTGGCAAACATCATCGTGTGCGAAGGCCAGATCCGCTTCCACAACACCCTGCAGCCCGAGCCAGTGTGCGAGGCGAGCAGCAAGGGAGCAGGGCAGGTGAACTACGCGCCGGCTCGGTTCGTGCAGCTGACAGACTGGCTGGAGCAGAACGGCTACGGCCCTGCGAGCTTCATCCACATCGACGACGATCATACCCTCTGGGTGAGCGTGCTGAAGGGCGAGGCACAAGAACTGAATGACGGCGATTACGAAGAGTTCTTCGGCCACAAGCCGGGCTATGAGTTTTCGGGTACCGGCCCTCTGACATCTGGCGCGATTCGTCCCGTGCGCTGATGGCGTCTTCATGGACCCCAGAAAAGTCCCGCCTTGAGCGGGATTTTTTCTGCCTGCGGTTTATCCACGGAAAGCGTGGGCAACCTTGTGGATAACCTCAGGCAGGCGAGCAGATACCGAGGCGGCAGGGCGTGCTCAAGAAATGATCAGCCGGTTGGCTTGACTGACGACCAACGTCAGGAGATATTTTCTGCTGGCACTCCGGGTAGGTGCCGGCCGTCCACACGGGCAAAGCGGAAGCACTACCGACTTCACAGCAGACAACTACCGGCACCTTCGCAGGGTGCTCTTCAGTGGACACCGAGCAATCCCTTGGAGGTTTCCGTATGCAAATGCACACCCCCCTTCTTGACCTTGAGCGCGCCAAGAAGCTCGCCAAGCAGGCCAAGCACTCACACCCTGATCTGACCCATGCCCAGCGTCTGGACGTGACCGCACGAGAGCACTTTGCCGTGCGCCACTACCATGAGCTGCGCAAGCGTGCATCTGATGCGGTGGCTGCGCTGTGCGCAGGGTCTGGCAGTGGCACCGTCACCTGTTCGTTATGCGGACTTCAGTTCGCGCCGGATCTGGCAGAAGACCGGATCACCCACGAGAAAAGGCACCTGGCGTTCGAGGAGGCGCTTGTGGCCCTTGGCCGATTGCCGGCTGAGTACCACGAGCGTGAGCAAGCCAAGCGTGACGGCCGGCAGATGATCGAGGATGCAAAGACGGCCGAAGAAGAGTTGGCCGGCGTGGAAAGGCTGCTACAGGGCTGGTTTGATCGATCTTTGGCCGCAGCTATCGGCGGCGAGTACTGGAAGCGCCACCCCACCTTCGGGGAGTACGCCGCAATGGTTCACCACCTGGTCCGGCCCCACCTGAACCTCGCCAAGGATCTGTACCTGGCCAAGTACGGCGATATGCCAGGCCACATCGAGCAGGGACAAAGCTACTGGTACCCGCCCACTCGCTGATTGGCTTGGGTGTTCCGGTATTCCTGTGATAATGGGCTCGAAACTGCCCTGTCACAGGAATCCCCAATGAGCCGAGACACCTACGAAGCGAACATCGCCTTCATCGAGCAGACCGTAAAGCGCCTGGAGCGCAACGAGGTCAGCATTGACGAGCTGGAGTCACTAGCTCAGGAGTTCGCTAAGGCCCGTGCATTCTGCGCAGACCGGCTGTCGCGCATCGAGCAGGTTGTGCAGGCAACACTGGGTACCGAAGGGGAGCGGGGCATTGAGCGTGGCTGATGAGGCTGAGGGCCACCTGAGCCTGAGTGCCTACCTGACCCAGATCCAGAAGGCGTTTCGCGCTGCGATGCCCGACAGCTGCTGGGTGGTCGCCGAGCTGAGCGACTTCAAGCGTCGCCCCAATGGGCATTGCTACATGGATATCCTCGAATCGCGAGACGGTACCGAGGTGGCCAAGGCACGGTGCACGATGTTCGCCAATGTCGCCGGCAAGGTGCTGCAGCAATGGCAAGAGGCGACCGGGGGCTTGCCGCAGGCGGGCATGAACGTACTGCTCAAAGTCAGGGCGGATTTCTCCCCTCAGTTTGGCTTCAGCCTCATGGTGACCGGCATTGACCCCAGCTACACCCTGGGCGACATGCAGGCAAAACTGCAGAAGATAATTTCCTCTCTACGTGAGCGGGGCTGGCTGGATCTGCAGCGCGGGCTGCCGGCGCCGAGTGGATATTGGCGCGTGGCGGTTGTAGCGCCGCACGAGGCTGCGGGGCTGGCCGACTTCAAGCGCGACGCCGAGCAGTTGGCCGGCGCCGGCGTGTGTCAGTTTGAATATTTCGCAGCGACCTTCCAGGGCAAGGATTGCTCCGAGAGCATTCGCGATGCGCTGCGGCAGGTTCATGAGCGTCACCAGGCTCAGGGCTTCGATGCGGTCGCAATCATTCGCGGAGGCGGCGCGAAGAGCGATCTGGCCTGGCTTAACGATGCGAACCTCGCGGCGTGGGTATGCCGGCTGCCGGTGCCCGTGTTCACCGGCATCGGTCACGAGGTGGACGAATGCGTGCTCGATCTGGTTGCGCACCGGCGTTTCGACACACCGTCCAAGGTGATCGGGTTCATCAAGACGGCGCTCATGTCCGAGGCATCGGCGGCGCGGGCGCGGGCAGAGCAGGCGAGCGCCCTGATTCAGCGGCTTGTGGCGGGGCAGGGGCCGTACCTGGATCGTGCATGGGGCTACTTCAGCCGGCGTGTGGTTGAGCGGCTTCATGCCGAGCACCGAAACCTGCTGGACCGTCAGTCGCGGTTTGACAGCGGCCGAGCCCGGCTCATTACCCAGCAGCAGGCCGAGCAGCAGGCTGCGCAGGATCGTTTTTCACGCTTGACCCTTGGTCTGATCGCCAGTGAGCGACAGAAGGCCCTTCTGGGCGCTTCCAGGGCCTCCGCTCAGTCGCTCGCCCTGATCGCACGGGAAAATGCGCGTTTGGCGCTGGCGGGCACCCTCTACGACAAGACCAACCCGCTCGCACTGCTGAGCCGGGGATTTGCCCTGATCCGTTCCCCTGGTGGGGAAATCGTTACCAGTGCACAGCAGGCACGGGCAGCCGGCCGGCTGGATCTGGCCTTTGCAGATGGCCACCTGAGCGCAACAGTCACTGAATCAACCAATGGGGGATGTGCTTGTTCTGCCGCAGCCCCTTCTCCTGAGCGAAATTGAGGCAGACGCGCTGGCCGATCTGCTGAATGCCGAGTTCGTCGAGCCAACGGTTCGGGCGTCGCGCGGCGCGGTGTCGGCTGAGCCTGCAGACATGGCGCTCACCGGCGCCAACGGGTAGAAGCACCCCGCATGAGTCTGCAGGGTGCCAGCCAGGCGATGCCTTACTGCTCCGGCGCAGCAAGCCGCATGGCATAGGTCTTGGCCACCTCGGTATCCACCTCGGCATTGAACGCTACCGCCATCTCGTGAAGCTCCTCGTCCGACTCACAGTGGGTGACGGGCTTCCAGCCGGCCCGCAGCGTCGCCAGCACGTTGCGGCCCTCGCTCCAGTACGAGGCTTGGAAGAACGCCGCCTTATCACCAGACGGCGGCAGGTAGGCGATGGCCTGCTTCTCGCCAACAGCCGTTTGGTAGGTCTTGGTGCCAAGAGCAATAGGGCCTACGTCTGTGATTTGCCAGCCGAGGGTGGAGAGGCTGGCGCGAAGCTTTGCCTGTGTGGCGAGGTACTTTTCGGAAAGAATCATGGGTGGCCTGCTTGAGAGGTTCGGTTAGGTCGCACCCATACTTCCACGCCCTCCCGAAATCCCCAGCGCAAGGCCGTGCGGCTCTATCGGCTCGCCGTCTAAACCTGCCAGATCCTTGCAACATTGGCATGCCTGCCGGTACGCCGGCCGCGATAGCCTATGTCCGCTCGAAATCCCAGAGAAAAACATCCGCTGGGAAATCCTGTCGGTCAGCTGGTGCAACGGCTGCTCCGGCGAGGGCTTGGGATACCCCAGCCCCATGCGAGCCTGTATCCATCACCAGCCGATACCGAGCAAACCGCCATGGAACGCAATACCGCCGAACAGATCATCAGCGCCGTCGAAGCCGCTCACGCACAGGCCGAACACCTGAGCGCCAACAACGCCTGCAAGGCAGCTGGCGTTGCGTTCGCTGATTACAAGGCTGCGCGTCTGGCCGTCTACGGGCTCAATCCTGGGTTGTGATCGCTGCATGCCCCTGGCGCCCTTGGGATTCACCAGCGGCGTGAGAGGCTGGAATCGCAATCAAGCAAGTTCGAGGCGACATGATGAACACCGAAAACCACGTTCCCGTAGAGGCCCCGCGCAGCCAGCTGATCGGTACGACCGCTGTCGTTGATGGCTGGCCTGTCACGTATGTCGAATCGGGCAGCAATCCGGCTATTCGGCACCGCAAGTACACGGCGAACTACACCCGCGTGAGCGACCGGCAGTGGAAGGTCGGCCGCCGCAGCTTCAAATCGCTGAGCAACGCGCTGCGCGCACACGCCACCACGCAGGCAGGTGCGCAATGAGCCGCGAGAACATCACCATCGAAGACCGACTGCACGCGGCCGGCTACAAGACAGAGCGCATCGGCGATGTCGTCAACGTCCATGACCCGATTAAGCAGGCGGTTATCGGTTCGCCCCAGTTGGTCACCACGGGCTGGCGGCTGGTCGAGATCCGCAGTTGCGCCCAGGCATGGGCATTTCTCGGCGAGCGGAGCTAAGGATTGTGAGCAGAAAAAATTCTCCTGAAATAGCCGTCCTGCACACCAAGGGAGGTGCCCTGTGAGCCTGATGCACAACGTAACGAGCGCCTACGAGGCTGAGGATGGTCGCCGGGTCGAAGCCATTGCCCGCACGCTCATGAGCGAGTTCTACGGGCGCGAGCTGACCGAAGAGGCGAACGAGCAAACCACGCTGCGTGCGATGGCGCGCAAAGGCGAGCCGCGTGCAGAACGCTGCGTCGCGGTCGCGGGCGTGCTGGTCAACTTCATGCGCGAGGAGCTGGAGTGATGGATCAGGCTACGCGCTACCACCCGAACCATCCGCACATCGAAGGTCGCGACGTTGTGCTGGCCTCCGAACACGAGGCTCTGCATGCCCGTGTCGGCGAGTTGGAGCAGTTGCTGCGCGACACTACCGCCGTGGCCATCACGATGCTGTTCGACAGTCACCCCACCGATACCAGGGCCGAATTCAGCCGCAATGAGCTGCTGGCGGTGATTACTGCCAGTCAGCACCTGCAGGATGCTCGTGTTGAGCACGTCTATCGCCGCGCCTGGAATGCCGTCACGCCCACCCCCGCTGCGAAAACTCAGGAGGCGCCGTCTCATGGCTAGTTTGCTCTCTGCTCGGACGTGCAAGGCCTGTGGCGGGAACGATCTGAGCTGGGCCACTCACAACAGGGTCACCTCCGGTGCACCGGACGGACGGCTGCGCAGCAATGAGGTCCAGTGCCAGTTCGTCCTGGGCTGCGACGGCTGCTCAGAAACGCTGGCCGTGGTTGACGCCGATCAGGTAGCCGAATACCTGACCACCCTGAGCAAGGTGCACCGCAATGAGTAAACGCCGGCTCACGGCTTTTCGCCTCGAACTTCCGTATTTCTGGAGAGGAGTTTTTCGCCTGGCTAAGTGGCTGTCGGTCGCAGCTCTGATCCTGTTCGCGCTCAATGTGGTCGGCTATTGGTGCTTGCAGCTGGAAGTTTATGGCCCAGACATGACCGCCGCCACGCGTTGGCCGGATAACTACGCCGGGCGAGCGTTGAAGCTCACTGCTCTCGGGTTCATTGCGAGTATCCAGTTCGGTGGCGGTGCTGTGCTTGCTGTGGGGGCCGCTGTCTTCGCGTTCCACGGCATTGCGTGGCTTGGCGGTTATCGAGAAGAGAAAAACGCGGTCGCCGGTAGGGCACATCTCGACCGAGCTGGCCCCGCAGAGTGACCCGCCGCACTGGCGCTATGCCGGTGCGCGGCCTGACCACCCTCAACCCTGGAAGGGAATGATGAACGACGACAACAAGCAGCCCGAGAACGCCACCCACGGCACGGCCCTCACAGCCAAGGACGCCGAGTTGTACAAAGGCGTGAACACCACCAATCCTCCTCAGCATGCCAAGCTGCTGCATGGCTGGACGCCACCGACACCGCCTGTCGGCTACCGCAATCTGGTGGCCATCCTTGCGCCGGTAGTTGGTGTGCCGGGAAAATCGCACGATTGGTTCCTTGACTACCTCGACACTGAGACGGCTGTTTTCGCCTCGGAAGAACATCAGTTCGATGTCCCGTGGCCATGGGCTGACGGCTTTCAACCACAACCCGCCGATTGGGACGCCATCGGCATTCCGGCCCTGACATAAGGCCGAGATGGGAAAGTTGTCCTGGGCTGATCGGGCAGCGCCTGTCGTTGCTCAGACCATCCGTGAAGTCGGGCGCAGCGACCTGAAGGCGTTGCGCTTGGCGCTCGCCGAGGCCTATCCATTCGGCAAGCGAAAGGGCTGGCCCTACAGGGTCTGGCTTGCCGAGTGTCGCCGCCAGCTTGGCCACCCACTTAGACCGCCAAAGCCAGATCCAAATCACCCGCAGCAACCCCTGTTCTAGCCAATCGTTTCGCTGAGGTAATCGCAATGCAAATCTGGGGCGTAGACATCAAGCATCCATCACCGAAGGACCTCGCCATCGCCACGGCGATGATCCTTGCCTATGCGCTCTTCTGCCTGATCGTCCCGGAATCCGGGGGCGACGACGCTGGCCGGAACCTTCCTGGGCTGGTGCCTGTAGCAATCGGCGCCATTGCGGCTTCATTCGGCCTGAATCCAGGCAATGGCTGGCGCGCGTGCATTTTGCTGCTGATCGTCTCGGCTATCACCTTCGTCCTCATCCAAGTGCTGCTCGGTTTATTGGCGCCGGTCTGAGTGCTGGCGCGGTGCGGTGCCTGATCTGCCTTGCTTCTCCTCGTCCACCTCTCACTACCTTGCGGCTATGCGCTTGGGTTTCCTCCGCCTTGCAATAACCTCGAAATCAGTCCATCACGAGGCCCAACCAATGAACGCGACCCTTCCTCATACCCACCAGGAAATCCTGGATCAGATCGGCAGCATCGAAGCGCCCGAGGCCGCAGGTCAGATCACCAATGGGGGGCGGAACTGATGAATTGCATCGAAGTGAATACCTGCGACCTGACCGGGCGAGCACTGGACTTGGCAGTGGCTATGTCCGAAGGCGCCACCAACCTGCGCTTCGATACGGTGGCGTGCTGGTGGTTTACCCTCAATGGCGTGGATCGGGTGCTGAGCAGCGGTTGGTCAGCGGCTCAGAACTACTGTCCGTCTACTGACTGGAACTACGGCGGGCCATTGATCGGCAGGGAGCTTATCTCCTTCAGCGAGGTTTGCAGTCGGGAGAAGGACGGCCGCAATGTCACGTCATGGCTCGCCACCTGCCGACCCATTCATCACTTCCAGAACTACACCAGCCGCAACAGCGTTTTCAGCGGTGAAGGGCCAACTCACTTGATCGCCGCCATGCGCTGCTACGTGGCAAGCAAGCTGGGCGACCGCGTGAGCATTCCAAAGGATCTGCTGCAATGAGCTTCGACAAAGTAGCAGCAGGCGAACTGTCGGGGCGCGCTCTTGATTGTGCTGTGGCACTAACGCAAGGCTGGGTCTGGGCGAAGAACTGCATCGACCGCGAACGTGACGATGATCTTGCTCAGTACCGGGGCAACTCAACTCAGCGGTGGGCCATCGGCTCGTTGTGTCTGATCAGCGAATACCAGCAGGCCGGGCTCAATGCAACGAAACCCAACGAGTATGGGTGGCTGCTCCCGGCCGGGGGCGAGCCTGTGTCCTTGGGAGTCGCGCACCCCGACCTGCCAGCCTTCTCAACCAGCCGGGACCTGAGCGGTCTGCTGGTCGAGCACTTCAGCATCAGCACCGTTCGTTGCGACGACGATTGGGGCGAAGACGCCCAGGGTTACTGCAACAACGAGCGGATACCCGTCTGGTGCGCCGTCATGGGGCAGCACAGCATCTGCACCTCGACGGAACACCAATCACACGATGCCATGTACCAGATAGACGCATCGGAAGCGCTATATGGCAACACAGCGGCCATCGCAGCCATGCGCTGTCTGGTCGCCGCCAAGCTCGGCAAAGTTATCCAAATACCGCAGGCGCTCGTGGCCTGTGCAGCTCCAAGCGCTCTCCCTTACAAGGAAACCAGATGACCAATCTCACCATGATTTTTCTCGTAATTGGCATTGCCCTCGCCGCACTGATGATTCTCCTGAGCCTGCTGGGAAAGATGGGACCAAAGTGGTCGCAGCGCTGGGGCAACGTAATTGTTGTCCTGTCGCTCCTTTGTCTTCTGATCAAGGGCGACGCGCCGGCTGGTAGCGTTTGGGTTCCGTATCTGGAGCCTATGAGTTTGCTCCTCGGGATTATTGGGGCGTTCTGGGGCGTCCTTGGTGACGTGGTGTGCACTGCCGTCAGATCGAAGAACGGTTGGAGAGCGGCCCTACGGGATGCCGTCAACGAGTAATTGCCGAGGGGTAGCACGACATGAGCCAGACGCTGGATGAATTCGTCGCCGAGGTGCGCTCGGACCTCGAAGGCTTTGTTGCCGAGTATCAGGCGCAACACGCCAAGGACCCGGAGCGTTATCCGCTGGTGCTGGGAGACGATAACGCCGGCCTCTGGCTGGAATTCTTCGTCGAGTACATGACCAGGGCATCCGCGTGAAGCCCAGCACTCGAATGATCGCGGCATACTACCGATCCGGTAGGTTGAGCGAGTTGCGCCGCGCCGGGCTGATGACTGACGCTGAGTACAAGCGGCACGTTGAGGCGGCAAATCAGTTCGAGAAGGAAAAATCTGTGTCGTCTGATCGCCCACGTAAGGCTAGATGATCCCCCCGCTACAGGAGCACCCGATGGACGAGTTGCAGGCCGGCGCCGCGAACGTGGCCAACATGGCAGATTTCACGCAGAAGCGCATGGCCAAGCAGGGTGGTGGTAAGCCGGAGCCACTGGAGAGTTTCAGCGAAGGATTCAAGTGCAACCGCACCGGAATTGTTTTCCCGAAACTGTACCGGGCACATTATCCGGTACTCGATCTGTACGAGGGCAGGTCAGAGCCGGTTCACGATGGAAGTTTTTTCCTGCAATACCAGCTGACGCCAGCTGAGCAGTACGCGAACGGGTCATGGCCGGGAGTGCCGCAGGCGAAGATTGAGGCGTTCCAGGTGCTATCCGATGATGACAAATGCTGGCTGGAGGTGTTTGCATTCCCCACCCGCGAGCGTGCCGAGGGTTTCCGCGACGCCGCGCTGAGATTCTTGCCCGAGGCTGGGCCGGACATGATCACGCAAGGGCCAAGCGGCTTCTTCTGCATCACCGCCCGCCAGGACAAGCCCAATCTCTACGGGCTCATCACCTATCACACGATAGGCGCGATAGAGATGCCGGGAATGAGCACAACCGTCGATGCGTTCTATTCGACGACGATTGACCGAGCCGGGGTGGTTACCCCTGCCGACCCACTGCCGGATTGAGGATGATGGCGTGAGCAAACTTCAGGCATTGCTGATCGAGAGAGACAATCTCCTCCTGAAATCAGCCGATAGCTCGATCCCTCCCCGCGAGCGACTTGCGCTCAAGCTGGCGCTTCAGCTCACCCCCGAGCCGAACCCAAGCCGCGACCTTGAATGGCTGCTCCAGACCGCCCTGGCCAGAGCCAGCTATGTGCACATCGAGCCGGCCGCAGACATGGCCATTTTCTCGTTCTCGGATCGCAGCATTCTGGCCGTCCTGCAGAGCGGAATGGTCTACGCGGTGCCCTCTGGTGTGCCTGAGAGTGTTCAGAAGATCATCGACTGGCTCGCTGGCCAGGGCGTCATCGAACGTGGCACCCCGAGCCACTGACCTGCCACCTCGGCAAAGAACCACCGCTTTCCCTGGATGGGCTCACGGTGCCTAGCGGCTGTCGCTACGCACCTGCTCACTGAGCGTGGCCAGATCCTCTTCACGCATTCTGCGCGGACTCCTACCGTTCGTACCGGGCCTGTTTAGCAAAAGGCCACCACGGTGTTTAATTCCCCCGACATACCCAGACAAGGAACACACATGGACCAAAGCCTCGAAGTGATAGAGCGCACGCTGCAGGCGAGCATCAAGGAACAACGCGCCGCACGCCGCTGGAAAAACTTCTTCCGGCTGACCACGCTCGTCATCGTGGTGACAGCCGTTGCTGTCGGCGGGAACACGGATCTGGAAGGCATCGACGGGGATACACCACTCACGGCCAAGGTGAAGGTGCGTGGCGTCATCGCTGATGGAAAGGAAGCCAGCGCGGAAAACATCAAGCGCGGGCTGACGCGAGCGTTCGAGCACGAGAATACGAAGGGCGTAATCCTGGAGATCAACAGCCCTGGCGGCAGCCCGGTGCAAGCCGGCCAGGTCTACGATGAGATTGTGCGGCTGCGTGCACTGCACCCGGACATCAAGGTCTACGCGGTGATCACCGACCTGGGCGCCTCAGGGGGGTACTACATCGCGAGCGCTGCCGATCAGGTGTTCGCCGACAAAGCCAGCCTAGTCGGCTCCATCGGTGTGACGGCCGCCAGCTTCGGCTATGTCGAGCTGATGCAGAAGCTGGGCGTCGAGCGGCGTGTCTACACCTCCGGCGAGCACAAAGCATTTCTGGACCAGTTCCAGCCGCAGAATGAAAAGGAAACCAAGTTCTGGGAAGGCGTGTTGCAGGCAACGCACAAGCAGTTCATAGCGGCGGTCGAAGCCGGTCGCGGCGAGCGACTGAAGGATAGTGCTGATGCCGAGCTGTTCAGCGGCTTGGTGTGGACAGGAGAGCAGGCCGTGGGCCTTGGTCTAATCGACCGACTGGGTGACTCCGATTACGTGGCCCGCGAGGTAGTAGGCGTAGAGCGGATCGTTGACTTCAGCAGCAAGCAGAACGTGGTGGACAGGTTCGCCAACAAGCTCGGCACGGCAGTGGCCAACCAGCTGTCGCTGAACCTGGGCTTTGGCGGCATGGTCCTTCGGTAGCCTGACGGGCGCTACACCTTCAAAAAAAAGGCCCGCTTACATGCGGGCCTTTTCGTTTCTGCGATTCCTTACGCGGATCGCTTGAGCTGGTCCCTGAGCTGGGATGGCACGTTGCGGATCGTAAGCGTATCCGCACTCTCGTCGTACTCGATCTTCGAGCCCAGCAGGTGCGATTCGAAGCTGATCGACAAACCTTCGGCGCGGCCGGTAAAGCGACGGAACTGGTTGATGGTTCGCTTATCCGCTGGGATCTCGGGTGACAGTCCATAGTCCTTGTTGCGGATGTGCTCGTAGAACGCTTTCGGTCGATCTTCGTCGAGATGGCCGGAGAGTTCTTCAAGCGACACCGGCTCACCCAGGTTGCTCTGGGCGCTGGCATAGCCAATCAGCGTGGTCACCTTCTCGCGAGCCTGCTCCTCGGACAAGTCCTCGCTCTCCACGTAATCGCTGAACGCCTTGAGCAGCGTGCGGGTTTCGCTGGGGCCGTCTATTCCCTCCTGACATCCAATGAAGTCGCGGAAGTAGTCCGAAACCTTCCGGCCGTTCTTACCCTTGATGAAGGAGATGTACTGCCGGGACTGCTTGTTGTTCTGCCACTCGGAGAGGTTGATACGTGCAGCCAGGTGCAGTTGGCCAAGGTCCAGATGCCGGGCAGGCGTCACGTCCAGCGCATCGGTCACGGTCAAACCCTCGCTGTGGTGCAGCAGCGCGATGGCCAGGTAATCGGTCATGCCCTGCTGGTAGTGGGCAAACAGCACATGCCCCCCGGTGGACAGGTTGGATTCTTCCATCAGCTTCTGCAGATGCTCGACGGCCTGGTGGCTGAAAGCGGTGAAGTCGGTGGTGCCGTCCAGGTACTGACTCAGCCAGCCGCTGAACGGGTAGGCGCCGGATGGCTCATGGAACAGACCCCAGCCCTTGCCGGCCTTGGCGTTGTACCCGTGGTTGAGATCCGCCAGCAGATTCTCCGTTGCCTGGGAAACGGGCAATTCCGTGTCACGGGGATGAAGAACTGCCGGCGTTCCGTCCGGTTTCTTGTCGATCTGGTGGACGATGATGTGATTGATTGGCATGGATGATCCCTTGTCGTGGTGGTGTTTTTCTTCTGGTGCTGGCGGGTTGGCCTGCGTCGGTCAGCGCTGCCTGGTGCCGAACATCGACCGCAAAAGGCTTCCCAACCAGGAAAAGAGGCCCAGCTGAACGCGCGCCATTCGGCACCAGACTCCATCGACCTGAGTGGTTAAGCTGCCGTCATCATGCAGGCGCACCAGAAATGAGGTGCCGGAACGGCAGCTGGCACAAACTCCGACAGCCTCAACGGTGTAGCAGCGGAGGGCCTGGCGGATGACGGCACCGCGCATGAACCCGCTCGGGATGTCCTCACCGCACCCCGCGCAGCGGCCCTCGAAGTCCTGCCACGTTTGGCCGTTCTCGAACTCGACCGGCATCTGGCTGGCGATAGTGGGCATTTCGATCAGCTCGATGTCGCGCGGGCGCAGCGGGAGGCGTTGGCTCATGTCAGTTCCTTGGTCGGCGTAGCCACGGCCGGATGTGCCGGGATCGCGTGAGGCATGAAATGCGAGACGGTATCCTCGTCTGCAAATTTGCCGAGGTTGTAAGGGTCAACTGCGGCGAAATCCAACACCTGGGAGCCGTCATCGTCCGTCCAGATCTGGAACCAGACCAGGGCGACGAATTGTTCATGCTCGCCTGCGTGGACGCCAACCGGCCTCCCGTCATCGCTGGCGCACACATCCCATACCGGCCGGGTGCCTGCGACCCAGTACAGGCCCGATTCGGGCGGCGCGTTGTAGTCGAACGCCTGCCAGGCCGGCGCCGGGCTGAAGCACTGTTGGCGCTGATTCCAGCGGATATCGGCATCGCCCATGCCAGGTTCTGATTGCGTCACTCGCGCCGCGCAGCCGGTGCATGCCACGACATTGGAGTTGATCCGGTCAGTTTCCTTGGCGGGGCTCCCGCAGAAAGGGCAGGGCTTGAGTGGCTTCAATGCATTACGGCCTCTCATTTGGCACCGCCTAGAGCGCACACAACCGCGCGGCGGCAGGCCTGCATAGCAGCCAGATTTTCGAAGCTCAGCGTGAGGGCGAATTTTCCGCTACCGGAATTAGAGGTGATGGCAAATGCGTTCTGCAGCGTCTCGACCAGCCCGAGCTGCTGAGGCTGAATTACGGAAAGGGCAGCGCGGCCCTTCTGCAGGCACTCGCGCATCTCGGAAGAGAGATCGCCCAACTCGCGCTCGCGCTCTTCGGCCAGCGCTACGAACGCAGCAAGCGCCTCGGCCAGCGCGGACGTAGAGAAGGCCTCGGTGTAAATCGCAACCAGTCCGTTGCCGGGTTCTTTGCTGAGCGAGGCTGCGCAGCCGGCAACATTGTTCGGTGCCAGCCGCTCAAGATCGGAGGCTCGCAGATATGCAGTCGGGGTTTTGGCGAGCGGTGCGGCCGGAGCGCAGGCAAGCATGGCTCGGTACTGTGCCGTGAGTTCTTCGCAGGCACTCGCATGCCCTACGGCAAGCGGCACATCACCGTTGAAGCCGAGCGCGGCGATCATCTCAATCGTCGGGTTTACCGGAACAGACTGCCAGTCGGCCGGCGACGTAGAGCGCAACTGCTGCTCAACATGCGCCGAGCGCGGGTCCATGCCGCCATCGGCAACGATGTCGCTGTATTTCGCTGGTGCTGGTGCGCCGCCCTTGCTCGAATCACTCATGACAACCTCCTGTGAATTTGAGTTCAGGCTATCGACAAGCCGGCAGATCCCAAGCTCGGTGCCGGCAGCGAGACTAGAACCCCAGCGAGAGCTGCCCAGTTGCTGGGGCAGATATGGCCGCACACGGCACCTGAGCAGCTTGCCCGGTGAGCTTGGCGATCAGCGCATCAGGATCGTTGAGGATGTCGCGCAGCCCGTGGCGGTGGAGTTGATTGCCGATCCGCAGCATCCGGTCCCAGGACGAATGTCCGCCCTTCTTGAACGACACGGTGCCGAAGCGGGCCAGGTAGTGCACAACATCCGAGGGATAAACATCGGCGTGCGGGCCGTAGTATTCCAGGGCGTGATCCAGCTCGAAGTCGAAGAACATTTCCGCTCCCTCGGCATCGATGTCGAACTCGTTGGTTTCGGTCACATGGGTGTAGTAGACGCCGCCTTTCTTCACGACCGACTCAGCGTTGGCCACGCTTGCAATGGCCGACCGCAGACCCTGGTAGATCCCGTAAAATTGCTCGTCCACGAATGGCACCTCGACTTCACGGGTGACATCCAGATCCTTTCGCTCGTAGACCTTGTACTCATGCGGGATGCGGTAGCGCTTGCCGTTCTCGACAATCTGGCGATACTCGCTCAGCGCTGTGAATGGCCGCTGGTAGGCGTAGCGCCCCCAGTAGAGGTCGATAGTGAGAATTTCCTTCATGCCCAGCAGCTGGAAACGCGGCGGTTCACCGGCTGCCCACGCGCGGTCAGCCTCATCGGCATCGATACTCAGCGCATAGCGCAGCAGCTCAAGGCATAGCTCGGGTGAGTAGGCATTCGCAGCGATTTTTATCGTCCCGGTTTCGTCATTGATCGACCGGGCCAACCAGTTGCGGCCCTGTGGGTCGTAGTGGCGCGCCTGCAGGTAGTTGCGGAAATCGCTCAGCGGCTTCATCCAGCTGTGCTTGCCGGTTTCCTCGGCGAGCATGTTTTCCATGCTGCGGTCAGTACCGACACGCAGGCAGATCCAGCAGCCATGACGCGCGCCGCAGCCGGTCTTGCGCTCGACGCCGCTGTCACGGATGAAGACGTTGACCATGCAGTCGCCGCCCGCATCGCGGTAAACCTCCGTCAGGGCCTGGAAGTCGCTGTAGGTGTCGATCTGGCCGCTGGTGACCTTGCCCAGGAAGGTGAAGATGTCCAGGGTCGTGAAGTCGGCCACGGGGCTCAGCACCCACTCAGGCTTCTTGTTCGGGCCAGCAGTATTGACCGGCACGATGGCGCTCTCGCCACGGGCTTCCATATTGCGCTCGCGCACCGCGGATTCGTCCCGCCGCGTGCCGATCAGCACGACGACATCATCATCACGGTACGCGTTACCCATCTGGTGTTTCAGCACGGCTTTGATCTGTCGCTTGGTACGGTCCAGTGGCGATTTCTTCATCTGTTGCTGGCACTTAGCGCTATTGCCCGGCATAGACGCCACGGTGCGTCCGCCGATGATCGACACAAGCCAGTTTTCAGTCAGGTTGGGCTTGCACACCCAGATCCTCACCGGAAGGTTCTTGCTCGCGGCATAATCCTTGAGCGAGCGGATCTCGCCTTTGCTGTAGGCCAGCACCGCAGGGTTTTCGACCAGGGTGTCACTGGTCATGACATGGAATTCGGGAACTTCGTAGCCCGCGTTCTGCAGCCGCTCCATTGCCATCAGGGTCAGGGCGACCATAACGCTACTGTCCTTCCCGAACGAACATGCCCCGATCAGGCGCTTGCCGGCGCGAATGTTGGCCTCGATGACAGCTACCGCATCCGCCACTTTCTCGTCGAAGGTGCGCTCAACGATAGGGCTTGCTACCGGGATGGGGTCTTGGAAAAGAGTGGCGTCGATCAGCTGCATGAGGGATTCCGTATGCCTGGGGCTGGCTTAAGCGATAACCCCACACTACGGCCGGTCGCCAAATACCCAAGCTCGCACCCTCCGGCTAGCGTCCAAGGGCCACGCAAAGCCCACCAACGCTGGAAACCCACGCGGAAATTCTCCGCTTGAATCGAACCGGGCACCTACAGGCCACGACCGCAGCGCCGGAAATTGAACTCCGCAGCCGCACAAGAAAATACCTCTGGGATACAGGCGCTCGATCAAGATCACAGGGAAAATCAGACACTTACGATTTCGAAGTTCGCGCAGGGAAACAGCTGGCCGGTAATCCAGTCCGCTTTCTCTGGAAGGGAAGAACATGACGACTGCCATTAGCCCATTGCCGAGCAGAGGAGGGGCGGCAATCACATAGAACCGGGCGCTTGGGTTTGTTGAGACGGATGAGATGCTTCAACCGTCAAGCAACGAAAGGAGCCACCGATGTTCACCATCAACGCACGCACACTCGACGGACGCTGGAAGCCCGAACTCGGCGCACTGCAGGGTAGATCGTGCAAGCATCACTATCACGAGTGGGGCAGTGAGCATCAGAATGAGGTCAAGTGCATGTTCGTCCTGGGCTGCGATGACTGTTCCGAGACGCTGGCCATCCTCAGCGCCGACCGCGTGGCCGGCCTGCTGAATGCGGCCCGTACACCAGCCACCTCCGTTGAGTAGGAAACCATCCGATGACCAGTAAACGACCTGATTACGAGGCGCTGGACGCCCTTGGCTACCCCTACAAGCGCGAGGCGTGCGTGGTTGGTGAACTGCCCTTGGCCGAACGTCGCCCTGCGCTCGACGCAGCGATTGCCTCTGTCAGTAAATCGTTGGGCTTGCCAGAGCTTAAATCGCTGAGTTATGGACTCCCGGTATTTGCGGCCTTCGGTCTGAATCGTCGCGAAGCGGGCCGACATGAGAAGGCCAATTTGCTGCTGACTCAGGGCGCAGATTTGAGCCTGGATTTCGTCCCGGCATATACCTCTGCAAGCATCTAGGAAATCAGGAGCACACGGCATGACAGACAAAACAGCAGCAGAGGACGCGCTCTACCCGGTGTGGTTCGTTGAAGAGCGTCAGCTTAATGGTGATTGGCTCGCTATTGATCGAGCGGATGACCAGGACGAGGCTGAAAGGAAATTGAGCCACTTCGAAAACAATCTTCCGGGCACGTACCGCCTTCAACGTTCGGACTGGTAGGAAACCGCCAAATGGCTAACGATCTGGCATACATCGCAGTAACGTCCTCCGGCTATGTCGAGGGGGCTTGCCTCATCAGCGCCGAGGACAGTCAGGCTTGGGTCAATGAAATGGAATGCGTCGGCATGGCAATCCAGCAAGTACCTATGGCCGAGGCCAAGAAGATGCTTTTTACCCAAGCTCCACAAGCCACTCTTGAGGCATAGGAAATCGGACATGGCCACGCTGACCTTGGCCCTCAAGGGTGAGTACTTCGACGCGATCAAGGCAGGCAACAAGCCAGAGGAATTCCGGCTGCGGACGCCGTACTGGCGCAAGCGTCTGGAGGGCCGTATTTATGACCGCATTGAACTGACGAAGGGCTACCCAGCACGCGCCGATGAAACGCGCCGGCTGTCTCTGCCCTGGAAAGGATACCGCGTGACTACTATCACGCATCCACACTTCGGCGCAGAGCCGGTCGAGGTGTTCGCAATCAACGTAAAGCTGTAGGAAAACTACCGCCGATCATCAGCCCGCTGCGTGCGGGCTTTGGCAGTACCAGGGCGCGTTTTTCGCGTCCGCGAAATCGAGATTAGGTATGAGCGATCAGACAAAACACTTGGCGGGAATTCTCATTTTCACCGGCCAGGTAGCAACCGCCATCCGCATGTACACCGCATACAACCAAAGCGGCAGCGATCTGGAAGAATTCGCACCTGAAGACGTTATGTTCCTCTCGGATACGTTAATCAGCTTTGAATTCATGGGCGAATACCTTGCTGCTGGTAATGTCTCGAAGGTCATCAGCTACTGCGACAGCATTGCTCAGTCCCTGAAAACATACATAGGCAAACCGGCGTTTGTGCGCAATCCAACGGTGAATTTGCAGGCCGCGATTAATCACCTTGCGGCGCTGAAATCGACGTTTACCGAACAGCTCGCCAGTTGAGGGAAAACGCCATGTCACCAGCAAAGCCTGAGCAGCAGCACCAAGAAGCGGCTAAGCAGTTCTTAGCGAATAATCTAAGCGCCCTGTGCCAAGAACTGTATGCCTGGAAATGTCGGCAGGAGCTGCCGCCAGGTGGCTTCTTTCATAGGCTCACCGTCCTCTGCGATGTGTATGTGGTCAGTGACGATGAATACGGAGCTGCCCGTGAAGCAGAAATGCTCATTGAACAGGCTGCTTTGCTCTATGGTGCTGGCTCGCACTCATCCCCAGAAGAAACCCATGAACAACTGCGGCGCGGGCTGTATATCAGCCTTGGTCCAGTACCACCAAGGGGACTTTAGGAAAACCATTACCAGTCAGCAGGTCGGGCTTCGATTAGCGTGTAGCGGCAATTGGCCGTTCCAACCGAACCGAGTAGGTAGACAAAGCATGGAAATGAAATTCCGCACCACATCCGGCGCAATCGTCAATGCCAACCCTTTGGCTGATTCCCCCGGCCCCGTGAGCCTTCCTGATCCGGGTGCTGAGCGTGGCGTAGGCCAGGTGGAGCCCGCGCATCTTCTGCGCAAGCAGATCGAGCGCGTGATTCGTGAATATGGTGCTGATCCAACGGAAGCCGCACTAGCCGTCTGCGTCGTCCTCGATGGGAAACTGGGGCTGGCTGAGGATGGCTACTTCGACGATGACGAAACCGTGCTTAACGCGATACTGGCCAAAGACCAGGCCGACGACTGAACTGTCCATCTAACCGCGTCGCCGAACAGCGCTTCTGCGAACCGACGCCCATCTGTGCGAGCGAGTCGGGATTACCGGCGCTCCACTACATAAAGCGCCTGAGCTGAAGCCACTTGGTTAGCCAGTCGCGCCGTCAGTTTGGGCCTCGGCCAGCAGGGCGCGCACGCGGGCAATTTCCTCTGCGCTATGAGGCGTTCCACCTGCGTTCAAGGCGAGGTACTGCGACAGCAGATCCGCACGCTTGGTGAAGCCGTGAATGGCCACCTTCATGCACATCCGCTTCGGGGAAAATTGGGTACCGGCTAGCTCGTTTGCAGTGAATCCGAACGGTTTGACATTGCCTTTGACGAACTCGGTAACAGCGGTGTAGCGCTGCAGGCCATCGACGCACTGCAGGCCAACCGGCAGATCCGACTCAGGATCAGGATCACCCCATTCCGAGCAATTGAACTGGATCAGAAATGCGCTGGTGGGGACTACAGCGCGGAGGCAGTTTTCAATGAAGTGGCGCTGCTGCTCGGCGGACCAAACATGGCCCCGCTGGAAATCCGGGCAAAGGTCTAGTCCACCATAATCTATGGCGAGTCTGGCCAATGAGCGCTCCAGGTCAAACCAGCGATAGTCGGCCTGCCACTTGGCCGCGTGCAGAGGCTGAATGATGCTGAGCAGGTGCTGCTCAAAGTCGGTAATTACACGAGACATGGTTCTTCCTGCGGATATTCCAGGCAAAGCGGGGAGCTTGAATTATGTCGAGATCGACCGATTCAGTCTTGTTCACAGAAGGAATCATAGGCCGACCCGACAGCATGCAAGAGGTGCCCCTTCGCCATCAGATCATCAACACGCAGCTTCAGCGCATCAGCCATCTGTTGCGCCGTCACATCCTCGCCGTCTTCACACCTGGAGCCGGAGACGCTGAAGGCGATGGTGTAAGCGTGATTGTAAGTGCGGGCTGCCTGAGTCATTACATGATTACCTGAGCTGTTTGGACTGAACTCAGATTCGCATGAAGCGCCGCTAACCCAAGCCCGAAAGAGGCCGGGCCAGCTTCGCAGTGGCCGCAGATGCTGCCCGGCAGAGCGGACTATCGGGCGCTTCGGATCAGGGAGACGGTCAGATGGGCCGCGCCGTTGTCGTGGTGAAATACTTCTGCGGGCCTGTGCCCGCCCAGCTGCTCGCTCGGAGTAGCAAGCCACTGATCAGCAGCTTCGGCATTGCCGAGAACCGCCTGCGCCAAAGCCAACACGAAAGCCAGCTCGAAGGCGACATAGCTTTCCTTCTGGCCCAAGCAGGCCCCCTTCGGGCGGATCTGGCGTGCATACGCAGCCAGGGGCCGACTGGCTGACAACTGATCGATCACCGACGCCGGCAGACCGTCGCCTACTGCGCGCAACACCTCCCTTTCAGGGATAGCCACCGAAAGGCCCGCAATGTCTTCGAGCCGCTTTCTGTAAGTGCGGTATGTCTGTGCATCAAATGCGATATCGAGCATGGTAAGGCGTCCCATCCAGAGAGATAACTTTCACTGGTATCGACAGCCTTGCGCTCATCCGAAACAATTTCTTCAATGATCCGATAAGCGGCGAGCCTGCCTAGAACCGAGCAGGCGAGGGGGTCAAGAGATGGCCGCTCATATGCCACTATCAGCTGGGCCTTCCACTGAAGGCCAGAATACGCCGGATTAGGAGGCAAGCCTTGGCCAGCTGCCACTCGGGCAGCACGGTATGCACATTGCCATTCAGCTCTGGTACCACTGTAGCGCCCCAGGCTGGGTTTTCGTGGGAAGCACATGATGACACCCTCAGCAGCACGCAAATTTGCGAAGGGAGCCTTCGAGGGTCCCGGTCCAGATTGCCCCGGATTTCATGCCTTCTCCGTGATAGACATTGAACTGCTGGCCCACACGAATACCGTTGGGCACGCATGCACGATGCACAGTCGGGTGGCCTTCGATATCGAAATCCTGGTACCCGTGCTTGTCGCACACCAGGCGCACGCTGAGCAGCTGAAGGGAAGAATCGTTGCAGCGAGCCTTGTGCAGCAGCGCGCGGGCCTGCTCGGCAATCAGCGCACGTTCGGCCTTGGCCGCCTCGGTGCGCGTGGCGTAGGTGAAATCGCCGGGCGCTCCCGGCTCGTCGCGGCGCGGGTCGGACACGATCCGCCACATGCCGTCTGCATAGTTGCGACTGACGCAGCCGCAACCACCTTCCGGCCACACGATGTTCCTGACGTACCATCCGCCCTTACGCCACGCACTGAACATCGGCACCCAGTCGTCATCTTCGGCCAACGCTTCGGTGAAGTTGAAGACTCCGCAGCGGATAACTCGTGCCGAGTCCGGGGCAAACAGAATGCTGAACTCAAGCAGACTGGATCGCCCGTTACACTCGGTCTGGACAAAGCGCACGAGTTTGGCTCCGTCTTCTCGCCACGGCTCGACGGCAGTAATGAGGTAGCCAAAGTCTGTTGAGCAATACTGCGTTTCAGCAGCCGCCAAGCGGGCGGATTGAACAGTGATATCACTGATGGTCATGTCGTAGTCCTGGGGAAGCGGGGGGAGATGGCTTCAGGCTACGGCCAGGCCCGCAGAACCCAAGCTGCTAGGGCCGCTTCAAGCTTAAATGCCGGCGTATTTTCTTCGGGCCAGCCATGTCCCATGTGGCCTTGGTACCGCCATCTGCCGGCTCAGCGCCTTCCCCGAAGGTGAATGCCAGCACATGCGTGCACTGCTCGGCTACGAGCCGGTTGCGTGCGAACATCGCTGCATAGCCTTTGCACTCGGCCTGGTAGGTGCATTGCGCGCCACCGAGGATCGCTTCCTGGATGTCGGCTAGCGTGTCTCGCCGGATCGCCTGGCTGAATTGCCTGTGGTAATGGTTTGCTGCACCGCCGCTGGTGCCATTGCCACCGGAAAAACTCGCCTCGAATGGCGCAGGAAGATGCAGTGTCAGGCTGGCGGATAAGCCCTCATTGAAGGCCCAGACTGCTGCATGATCGGCCCACGCAGCACCGCCAGAAACGAGATGGTCGCCGGGTCGCACATAGAACCTGACCGCACGGCAAATGAACTCCCAGTGGGAAATATCCATTGGGAATTGCTTATCGCGCCCTGCGGTGCCGATGACCGCGATCACCCGTTGCATGCCGGCGTGGTGTTCGCTCATTCCACAACGAACAGCGGGCCGGTGGGCGACTCCGTGCGTGTGAGCGTCACATCGTTCTCCAGGCGCAGCAGGATCTTGTCGCCCACTTTGAACAGCGAGAAGGCCATAGCATCATCGTCGAACGATACATGCACACAGGGAACCTCATCAGTTCCGGTCGCGGGGTTGGTGTTGACCTCGGCCACGACAGAAATCATGTCATCCAAGACGCCATCCATAGCGCCAACGGTTAGGTAAACCTGACCATTTACGCCTCGCTGGTCCTCGATGTCGATCTGATGCGTAGCCGGCTTGGCCTCACCCTCGCCGTAGGCTTGCCAGTGCTTGACCTGAACCGACTTGAGCGGGTGCATGGCAGCAAACTCCCAGACGCCGGGCTGCCCGTGGACCGCAGCGCCACGGACGAAGCGCACATCGAGGCTGCTGTACTCGGCCAGCAACTCTTCATCGGTCCCGTAGACGAGTCCGACAATCTTGTATCCATCCCTGGCTTGCTCGGGGGCGGTACCGAATTCGCAGATGACTGCCATGCTCGTATCCTCGCGGTGTGCTGGTTTAGATAGCCTCAGCTTCGCACGATGGCCCTAGAACCCAAGCCGCAGCCCCATGCACAAGAAAGGGGCCGAAGCCCCCATGTGCGTAGCGAATGAAAGTGTCGCCTATACCGGATATCCACCATTCTCGGCCCGGCGAACTGCGCTCTGCTCACGCTCCCAGGCGAAGTTGTCCTGTTCTTCTTCCCAAGAAGCCATTGCGGCGTCGTAGTCCGGCTGGAGCCGCGCCACCTCGGCGGTGAAGGCGTCATCCGCGATCTGATCCCATTCGCTGGCCCCTTCATCGTTGAGGGTGTCGCGCACGTTGTCGCGATAGTCCGCGACTTGACCTTGGTCCACGCCGATGCGTGCGGAGCGGATTGCAAAGTCGATTGCTTGCTTGCGGTCCATCATGCTGCCCCTGGTCCGGTGGATTAACGCCCGGCAAACCGAGCTGATGAACCTAATCTTCCCGCCGACCATTTGAATCCCAAGTGAGGATGTGCAGAACGAAAGATTGATCTTGCAGGACACGCGGCCGCTGCTGGTCGGCAGGTAGTGATGCCCCTATGCTGGCACTGGCGGCGTGGATTTCCTGCGCTGCCTGTTCACAAGCGAGGTAATGGCATGAAGAAAGAAGAGCTGTACGATCAGTTCGCAGCCAAGGCGGTCGATGCTGCGGCGCGAACGGCGTTCGAGATCGGCCTACAGCGTGGGCACGAGCAGGGATTTCAGGAAGGCTTTGAAGCCGGCACGCTGGTTGGGTTCGTGGCAGGGCTTGAGTCCGTGAAGGGTGCGATCTCAGACGGCACGCGCAATGGCTCCTCCGAATGCGCCCGCGTTCTGGAGAGTTACAAGCGGCTGGGTGTAACTGGCGACGATGAAGAGTGACAAAAAAGTGCCGGTGTCAATTCTTTCGCGCAAATCAAGAAGGACTTGAAACCGTATATGGGACAGTAGGTTAGCTCCTTTCGGGGCCGCTTAGAAGAAGAGCGGCGTTGTCGGCTAGGAGCGACA
>NZ_JAAMQZ010000050.1 GCF_013522825.1 Stutzerimonas stutzeri | reverse complement strand
CCGGCAAACAGATCGTCTGCGCGGCGATGCGTAAATTGCTCTGTATCGCCTATGGCGTGTTGAAATCCGGCGAACCGTTCAACCCCGAACTCGCTATTGCGAAGTGAGGGGCAAGACGGTATCTACAAAGCTAATCCAACCTACGGAAGCCGTAGCCTGGATTAGCCGAAGGCGTAATCCGGGTATCCGAAGGCGTAATCCGACGATCAGAAGGCATGACCCGACGAGCAAGGCGCAGACCTTCGCAACGTCTGGCCGTTCGCCGGGTCGGCAGAGCACGTCCCGACCTACCCGCTGCTTTTGAAGCTTGAAGCCGCCACGCCGAAGCCCGAAACTAGCGGCATGAAAAACGCCACGTCGACTTATCTCAAGCACCACTTCCTGATCGCCATGCCGCACATGGCCGATCCTCGTTTTGCCCAGACGCTGATCTATCTGGTCGAGCACAATCAGGACGGCGCCATGGGCCTCATCGTCAACCGCCCAAACGGGCTGAATCTGGCCGACATCCTCGAACAGCTGCGCCCCGACGAGCCGCCGACCCCGCTCAGCCAGTTGCTGCCGATCTTTTCCGGCGGCCCGGTGCAGGTCGATCGTGGCTTCGTGCTGCACCCGGCCGATGCCCAGTTCCAGGCGACGCTCGCACTTGGCCCGTTGGGCATGACCACCTCCCAGGACGTGCTGTTCGCCATCGCCGACGGCCAAGGTCCGCAGCGACACCTCATCGCTCTCGGCTATGCCGGCTGGGAGCCGGGCCAGCTTGAAGCGGAGCTGGTGGACAACGCCTGGTTGAGTTGCCCGGCGCAGCCGCACATTCTTTTCGACCTTGCCCATGACGAGCGCCTGAGCGCCGCCGCAGCATCGCTGGGCGTCGACCTCAGCCGGCTCAGCAGCCAGGTCGGTCACGCATGAGTACGCCGCGCCTGTTGCTTGGCTTCGACTACGGCACCAAGCAGATCGGCGTCGCCGTCGGCCAGATGATTACCGGCCAGGCGCGGGAGCTTTGCGTGCTCAAGGCGCGCGATGGTGTGCCCGACTGGAACCAGATCGAGGCGCTGCTGCGCGAGTGGCAGCCCGATGCGCTGGTGGTAGGCCTGCCGCTCAATATGGACGGCAGCCCCAGCGACATGAGCGCGCGCGCGGAGAAGTTCGCCCGGCGCCTCAATGGTCGCTATAACCTGCCCGTGCATACTCATGACGAACGCCTGACCACTTACGAAGCCAAGGGCGAGCGCCTGCGTGCAGGTCAGAGCGATGGTTTTCGTCAACGCCCGGTGGACGCCCTCGCCGCGGCACTTTTACTGGAAGGCTGGCTGACTGCGCAGCCCAAGGCCTGAAACGGCTTTCAAGGAGACATCATGACCCTGCCCAACCCCGAACAGCTGCTCCCCGAAATGGCCGCCGCGCTCGATCTGCACCTGAACAGCCACCGCATCGAGCAACCACGCTTCATCGGCATCCGCACCGGCGGCGTCTGGGTGGCCCAGGCCCTGCTCGCATTGCGCGGCAAGGACGAAGCCATGGGCATTCTCGACGTCTCCTTCTATCGCGACGACTTCACCCAGAACGGCCTGCACCCGCAAGTGCGTCCTTCCGAGCTGCCCTTCGAGATCGAAGGGCAGCATCTGGTGATCATCGATGACGTGCTGATGAGTGGCCGCACCATCCGCGCCGCGCTCAACGAGCTGTTCGACTATGGCCGGCCCGCCAGCGTCAGTTTGGTCTGCCTGCTCGACCTCAACGCCCGCGAGCTGCCGATCAGGCCGGACGTGGTCGGCGCCACCCTGTCCCTGCCGCCCGAGCAGCGCGTCAAACTGCTCGGCCCGAGGCCGCTCGCCCTCGAATACCAGACCCTCGCTTCCGCCAACTGAGACATTTTCGATGACGCCAATCGACGCCAAGCGACCCCTGCAGCTGAACGACAACGGCCAGTTACGCCACTTCCTGTCCCTGGATGGCCTGCCGCGCGAACTGCTGACGGAAATTCTCGACACCGCCGACTCCTTTCTCGAAGTCGGCGCCAGAGCGGTGAAAAAAGTCCCGTTGCTGCGCGGCAAGACCGTCTGCAACGTGTTCTTCGAGAATTCCACGCGCACCCGTACCACCTTCGAGCTGGCCGCCAAGCGCCTGTCGGCGGACGTCATCACCCTGAACGTCTCGACCTCCTCGACCAGCAAGGGCGAAACCCTCACCGACACCCTGCGCAACCTCGAAGCCATGGCGGCGGACATGTTCGTCGTGCGCCATGCCGACTCCGGTGCGGCGCACTTCATCGCCGAGCACGTCTGCCCCGACGTCGCGGTGATCAACGGCGGTGACGGACGTCACGCCCACCCCACCCAGGGCATGCTCGACATGCTCACCATCCGCCGCCACAAGGGCGACTTCGAAAAGCTCTCGGTGGCCATCGTCGGCGACATCCTGCATTCGCGCGTGGCGCGCTCGAACATGCTGGCGCTGAAGACCCTGGGCTGCCCCGACATCCGCGTGATCGGCCCGAAGACCCTGCTGCCGGTAGGCCTTGAGCAGTACGGCGTGAGTGTCTACAACGACATGAACGAAGGCCTGCGCGATGTCGATGTGGTGATCATGCTGCGCCTGCAACGCGAGCGCATGCAGGGCGGACGGTTGCCCAGCGAAGGCGAGTTCTACCGGCTCTACGGCCTGACCACGCAACGCATGGCACTGGCCAAACCGGATGCCATCGTCATGCATCCGGGGCCGATCAACCGGGGGGTGGAAATCGAATCGGCGGTGGCCGACTCGGCCCAGTCGGTCATTCTCAACCAGGTCACCTACGGCATCGCCATCCGCATGGCGGTGCTGTCCATGTCGATGAGCGGCCAGAACGCCCAGCGCCAACTCGAAAACGAATACGCTGCCGAGGAGCAGAACTGATGCCAATCGAAATCCTCGGTGCGCGCCTGATCGACCCGGCCAGCGGTCGCGATGAAATCACCAACCTCTACTGCCGCGATGGCCGCATCGTCGCCATCGGCCAGGCACCCGCCGACTTCGGCGCGGTGCAAAGCATCGACGCCCAGGGTCTGGTCGCCGCGCCCGGCCTGGTCGATCTGTCGGTCGCCCTGCGCGAGCCGGGTTACAGCCGCAAAGGCACCATCGCCAGCGAAACCCTGGCCGCCACCGCCGGCGGCATCACCAGCCTGTGCTGCCCGCCGCTGACCCGACCGGTGCTGGATACCGCCGCCGTCGCCGAGCTGATCCTCGACCGGGCACGCGAATCCGGTCATGCCAAGGTCTTCCCCATCGGCGCACTGACCCGTGACCTGGCCGGCGAGCAGCTGTCAGAGCTGGTCGCGCTGCGCGATGCGGGCTGCGTAGCCTTCGGCAACGGCCTGGCGAACATTGCCAGCAACCGCAACCTCAGCCGCGCCCTGGAATACGCTGCGACCTTCGATCTCACCATCATCATTCATTGCCAGGACAGCGACCTGGCCGAAGGCGGGCTGGCCCACGAAGGCCCCAGCGCGACCTTCCTCGGCCTGGCCGGCATCCCGGAAACCGCGGAAACCATTGCCCTGGCGCGCAACCTGCTGCTGGTGGAACAGGCCGGCGTACGCGCGCATTTCACCCAGCTGACCACCGCGCGCGCCGCACAGATGATCGCCGAGGCGCAGGCTCGCGGCCTGCCGATCACCGCCGACGTAGCGATGTATCAGTTGATCCTCACCGACGAAGCGCTGCACGGCTTCTCCAGCCTGTACCACGTGCAGCCGCCGCTGCGCAGCGCAGCGGATCGCGAAGGCCTGCGCCAGGCGGTGAAAAGCGGTGTGATCTCGTCCATCTCCAGCCATCACCAGCCCCACGAAATTGACGCCAAGCAGGCACCCTTCGGCGAGACGGAGCCGGGCATCAGCAGCGCCGAAATTTTGCTTCCGCTGGCCCTGACACTGGTGGAAGACGGCCTGCTGGACCTGCCGACGCTGCTGGCTCGCCTGAGCAGCGGTCCGGCTGCCGCGCTGCGCCTTCCGGTCGGGCAACTGAGCGTGGGTGCGCCGGCGGATATCCTGCTGTTCGATCCGCAGGGTTCAACCTTGGCCGGGGAAACCTGGTATTCCAAAGGCCGCAACTGCCCCTTTATCGGCCACTGCCTGCCCGGCGCGGTGCGCTACACCATCGTCGATGGCCGGGTCAGTTACCGGGCTGAGGGCTGAAGTCGAGCGTCGGGTTACGCCTTCGGCTAACCCGACCTACAGGGCTGGAGGCTTACGCTAAATCCCCGTCAAGCTTTTCGTCCAGCATCCAGCCTCCAGCGCCTTTGTCGGCTTTTATCGGCTCTTCTCGGCATTACGCAGCGATATCTGGTCGTTCAGCGTCCAGAAATCGTAGAGCACGCCGATGAAGAACAGCCCGCCACTGCACAGGTAGATGATCCCGGTGATCCATTTGCCCTGGTACATGCGGTGCACGCCGAACACGCCGAGGAAGGTCAGCAGTATCCAGGCGATGTTGTAGTCAATCGGCCCGGAGTTGAAGCGCAGGTCGGCCTCGCGGTCCATCGACGGGATCAGGAACAGGTCGATGATCCAACCGATGAAGAACAGGCCCAGAGTGAAAAACCAGATCGTGCCGGTCACAGGCTTGCCGTAATAGAAACGGTGCGAGCCGAGAAATCCGAATATCCACAGCAGATAGCCGATCACCTTGCTATGCGTGTCCTGTTGCATGGGAAAACCTCGCTGTCTGGAAAGCCCGTCCGGGCGCTGCTCTGATCTTATCCGATGGCGTGTACACGTGCCGCCGCCAAACGGGCAACGCGAAACGGCACTGCCGTGATACTGTACATGCAAACAGTATTTCGGCAATCCCATATGCAATTGATCGACAAACTCAGCGTCCTGGCCGACGCCGCGAAATACGACGTGTCATGCGCCAGCAGCGGCGCGCCGAAGCGCAGTTCCAAAGGCCGCAGCGGGCTTGGCGCCACCGACGGCATGGGTATCTGCCACAGCTTCACGCCCGATGGCCGCTGCGTGGCCCTGCTGAAGATCCTGCTGACCAACTTCTGCCTGTACGACTGCCAATACTGCGTGAACCGCCGCTCCAGCGATGTGCCTCGCGCGCGCTTCAGCCCTGAAGAAGTGGTGACGCTGACGCTGGATTTCTACCGCCGCAACTGCATCAGCGGGCTGTTCCTCAGCTCCGGCATCATCCGTTCGGCGGACTACACCATGGAGCAGCTCAACCGCGTGGCCAGACTGTTGCGCGAGGAACACGAGTTTCGCGGCTACATCCACCTGAAGACCATTCCCGACGCCGACCCGCTGCTGATCGCCGAAGCCGGACGCTATGCCGATCGCCTCAGCGTCAATATCGAGCTGCCCACCGAAAGCAGCCTGATCCGCCTGGCCCCGGAAAAACAGGTCGTTTCCATCAAACAGGCGATGCACTCGATCCATCAGGGCGAAACCGAGGCCCGCGCGGAAAAGCGTGCGCCACGCTTCGCCCCCGCTGGCCAGAGCACCCAGATGATCGTCGGCGCCGACGCCACGGACGACAGCACCATCCTCCACACCGCCCAGTCGCTGTATGGCGACTTTCGCCTGCGCCGCGTCTACTACTCGGCCTTCAGCCCCATCCCCAACAGCCCCGCCAGCGTGCCCTTCGAAGCGCCACCGCTGCTGCGCGAGCATCGCCTGTACCAGGCCGACTTTCTCATGCGCGGCTATGGCTTCAGTGCCGGCGAACTGCTTGCCGGGCCGGGCAACCTGCCGCTGGACATCGACCCCAAGCTCGCCTGGGCACTGGCCAACCGCGAGCATTTTCCCGTCGACCTGAACCGTGCCGAGCCCACACTGATCGCACGCATTCCCGGCATCGGGATACTCAGCGCCAAACGCCTGGTCGCCCTGCGTCGGCAGAAGCGCATCCGCTTCGAAGACCTGACACGGCTGCGCTGCTCACTGGAGAAAGCCAAGCCGTTCATCATCACCCAGGATTACCGACCGAGCCTGGCGCATCGCGACTCCGTGACTCTGCGCCGGCAACTCAGTGAAGGCCCGCAGCAGATGGCGCTGTGGTGATGCGTCAGGTGCGCTTCGACGGCAGCTTCGAGGGCTGGCGCGACGCTGCCCGCGCCCTGCTTGCTGAAGAGGTTGCGCCCCATCAGCTGGAATGGCTGGCGGGCAACGCCCGAGGGGGCCTGTTCGAGCAGTGCGCCGTGCCCGAGCCGGGCACGCCGTCGGCAGCCATACGCATTCCACGACAGTTACTGACCGAACTGGAGGGCGCCGCACGCTTTCGCAACAGTGATCGCTGGAGCCTGCTCTATCGCATTCTCTGGCGGGTCGCCAAGGGTGACCGCAGCGCCCGGCTGGTCGGCGATGTCGACGGCAGCGAGTTGCACGCACGGCTCAAGGCAGTGCGCCGTGAAGCCCATCATCTGCATGCCTTCTTGCGTTTCAGCCCATCGGGGGCGGACAGCGCTCCGGACTACGTGGCCTGGTTCGAGCCCGCCCACGACATCCTGCTCAGCGCGGCCCCACACTTCGCCGAACGCATGGGCCTGCATTCCTGGCTGATCGCAACGCCGGAGGATGCGGTGCTCTGGGACGGAATGACCCTGCACTACGCCAACCCCTGTCCTCTCGCCTGGCGGCAGCTGGCGCAAGGCGCACAGGACCCCGGCGCCGAGCTGTGGAAGGCCTATTACGAAAGCACCTTCAATCCGGCCCGGCTCAACCGCAAAGTGATGCAGAGCCATCTGCCGGTGCGTTTCTGGAAGAACCTGCCGGAGGGCTCGCTGATTCTCCAACTGATGAGCCGCGCCCGCGCCGGAGCCCAGCGTGATGGTCAGGCCGAACGCGTCGCCAATCAGCCGGGCAAGCGCATCGGCCCGGCCCGTCAGCCAGACTGACAGGCTGTCAGCGGAAGCTGCGGCCCGGATCGTCGTCGCTGACCTCCAGGGTCAGGCCCTGGGAAACGCTGCTCAGGTGCTCGCTGTCGGTTTCCGAGCCCAGCTTGATCATCAGGCGCAGGTCGTTGGAAGAGTCGGCGTGCAGCAGGGCGTCTTCGTAGGTGATTTCACCCTGCACGTAGAGGTTGTACAGCGCCTGGTCGAAGGTCTGCATGCCGAGGTCGGTGGAGCGCTTCATCAGGCCCTTGAGCTCGTGCACTTCGCCCTTGCGGATCAGGTCGGCGGCCAGCGGCGTGTTGATCAGCACTTCGATCACCGCCCGACGGCCCTTGCCATCGGGTGTCGGAATCAGTTGCTGGGCGACGATGGCCTTGAGGTTCAGCGAGAGGTCCATCCACACCTGATTCTGACGGTCGGCGGGGAAAAAGTTGATGATCCGGTCCAGCGCCTGGTTGGCATTGTTGGCGTGCAGCGTGGCCAGGCAGAGGTGGCCGGTCTCGGCGAAGGCCACGGCATAATCCATGGTTTCGCGGGCGCGGATCTCGCCGATCAGGATCACGTCCGGCGCCTGGCGCAGGGTGTTCTTCAGCGCCACTTCGAACGAATCGGTGTCGATGCCGACCTCGCGCTGGGTGACGATGCAGCTCTGATGCTGGTGGATGAACTCGATGGGGTCCTCGATGGAAATGATGTGGCCGCTGGAATTCCTGTTGCGGTGGCCGACCATCGCCGCTAGCGAGGTGGACTTGCCGGTGCCGGTGGCGCCGACGAAGAGCACCAGCCCACGCTTGGTCATGGCCAGGTTCTTGAGGATATCCGGCAGCTTGAGGTCATCGATGGTAGGGATATTGGTTTCGATGCGCCGCAGCACCATGCCGGCCAGGTTGCGCTGGTAGAAGGCACTGACGCGGAAGCGACCGATACCGCGCGCACTGAGGGCGAAGTTGCATTCGTGGTTCTCGGTGAATTCGCGACGCTGCTGCTCGTTCATCACGCCATGCACGGTTTCGCGGGTCATTTCCGGCGACATCGGCGTCTTGCTCACGGGCATGATCTTGCCGTTGACCTTGATCGACGGCGGCACACCGGCGGTAATGAACAGGTCGGAGCCGCCTTTCTCCACCATCAGGCGCAACAGTTTCTCGAATTCCATCGTCGTACTCGCAGTCGTGGCGAAACCGTCTCGGACGGTGGCCAGTAGTTAGAGCCTGTTCAAGGCCTCGCGAGCTAGAGGCATGCAAGGCAAAAACAGGCGAAGAAGCGCAGTTTAGTGGCCTAAATGAGCATTACTCACTTTCGTTCGCCCTTCGGGCCGCGCTGAAGCGCGTTAGCCGCAAGCGGCTTGCTGAGCCTGTTTTTAACGCAGCAGGACCGACGCGTAGCAGGCCTTGGACAGGTTCTCAGAAGTTTTCCGGCTGCTTGGCCTTCTCCTTGGCGCTGTCACGCGAAATGATGCCCTTGGCCAGCAGGCTCTTGAGACAGGAATCGAGCGTCTGCATGCCCAGTGAGCCGCCGGTCTGGATCGAGGAATACATCTGCGCCACCTTGTCCTCGCGGATCAGGTTGCGGATCGCCGGGGTGCCGATCATGATTTCGTGAGCCGCCACGCGCCCGCCACCGACCTTCTTCATCAGGGTCTGGGAAATCACCGCCTGCAAGGATTCGGAGAGCATCGAGCGGACCATGGCCTTTTCCTCGGCGGGGAACACGTCCACCACCCGGTCGATGGTCTTGGCCGCCGAGGTAGTGTGCAGGGTGCCGAATACCAGGTGCCCGGTCTCCGCCGCGGTCAGCGCCAGGCGGATGGTTTCCAGGTCGCGCATCTCGCCGACCAGAATGATGTCCGGGTCCTCGCGCAGGGCCGAACGCAGCGCCTCGGAAAAGCCCAGGGTATCGCGGTGCACTTCGCGCTGGTTGACCAGACACTTCTTCGATTCGTGGACGAATTCGATGGGGTCTTCGATGGTGAGAATGTGCTGGTACTTGGTGTTGTTCAGGTAATCGAGCATGGCTGCGAGGGTCGTGGACTTGCCCGAGCCGGTAGGCCCGGTGACCAGCACCAGCCCGCGCGGCACATCGGTGATCTTGCGGAAGACTTCGCCCATGCCGAGGTCTTCCATGGTCAATACCTTGGACGGAATGGTCCGGAATACCGCTCCCGAGCCACGGTTCTGGTTGAAGGCATTGACCCGGAAACGCGCGACGCCGGGCACCTCGAACGAGAAGTCGGTCTCGAGGAACTCCTCGAAATCCTTGCGCTGCTTGTCGTTCATGATGTCGTAGATCAACGCATGCACCTGCTTGTGGTCCATGGCCGGCAGGTTGATCCGCCGGACATCGCCATCGACGCGAATCATCGGCGGCAAACCGGAAGAAAGGTGCAAATCCGATGCACCCTGCTTGGCACTGAAGGCCAGCAGCTCTGTGATATCCATGGGACTCCCCAATTACAAGCAAGCAGGTAGAATGCCGCGCAGACCCCAAGGCGGCGGCGCAGGTAAATGTCCACGATAGCGAAGAATATTGCAAAGGTCGCAACGCGTATCCGTGAGGCGGCGCAAGCTGCGGGACGCGATCCCGAAACGGTCGGGCTGCTGGCCGTCAGCAAGACGCAACCGGCAGAAGCCATTCGCGAAGCCCACAACGCCGGCCTGAGCGATTTCGGCGAAAACTATCTGCAGGAAGCCCTGGGAAAACAGGCCGAGCTTGCCGACCTCACCCTCACCTGGCATTTCATCGGTCCCATCCAGTCGAACAAGACCCGCGCCATCGCCGAGCATTTCGACTGGGTGCATTCGGTCGATCGCCTGAAGATCGCCCAGCGCCTGTCGGATCAGCGCCCCGCCGAACTGCCGCCGTTGAATATCTGCCTGCAGGTCAACGTCAGTGGCGAGGCCAGCAAGTCCGGCTGCGCCCCGCAGGAGGTCGCGCAACTGGCCCGTGCCATCATGGCACTGCCCAATCTGCGCCTGCGCGGCCTGATGGCCATTCCCGAACCCACCGATGACATCACCGAGCAACACGCCGCCTTCACCCTCGTGCGCCAGTTACAGCACGAACTCGACGCAAAACTGGACACCCTATCCATGGGCATGAGCCAGGACCTTGAAGCCGCCATCGCCGAAGGCGCCACCTGGGTACGCATCGGCACCGCCCTGTTCGGCGCCCGCGCCTACCCATCGCAAACCGCTACGGCAGCGCCCACTCATGACCAAAGGAAATAACAGATGAGCACTCCCCGGATCGCCTTCATCGGCGGCGGCAACATGGCCGCCAGCCTGATCGGCGGGCTACGCGCCCAGGGCACCTCTGCCGCCGCCCTCTGCGCCAGTGATCCCGGCGCGGACAGACGCGCCGCGCTCCTCGCCGAGCATGGCATCAAGACCTTTGCCGACAATGGCCAGGCCGTGAACCATGCCGACGTGGTGGTGCTGGCGGTCAAGCCACAGGTGATGCAAAGCGTCTGTCGCGACCTGGCCGGCTATCTGCAAGCGCACCAGTTGATCGTCTCGATTGCCGCCGGCATCAGCTGCGACAGCCTGCAGAACTGGCTCGGCCCGCAGCCACGGGCCATCGTGCGCTGTATGCCCAACACCCCTTCGCTGCTGCGCCAGGGCGTCAGCGGCCTTTACGCCAACGCTCAGGTCAGCGATGCGCAAAAGCAGCAGGCCGAGCAATTGCTGTCCGCGGTCGGCCTGGCCTTGTGGCTCGATGACGAGCCGCTGATCGATGCCGTCACGGCGGTATCCGGCAGCGGCCCGGCGTATTTCTTCCTGCTGATCGAAGCCATGACCGCCGCCGGCGAACAGCTCGGCCTGCCCCGCGAAACGGCAAGCAGACTGACCCTGCAGACCGCCCTCGGCGCCGCGCGCATGGCCTGCGAAAGCGATGTCGAGGCCGCCGAATTGCGCCGCCGCGTCACCTCGCCGAACGGAACCACCGAAGCGGCAATCAAAGCCTTCCAGGCGGGCGGCTTCGAGGCGCTCGTACAGCGGGCACTGGATGCGGCTGCGCAACGCTCAGCCGAACTCGCCGCACAACTGGGCAACTAAGGAGCCTTCATGTCCCAACTCTCGCAAGCCCTGATCATGATCATCCAGACGCTCGGCAGCCTGTATCTGCTGATCGTGCTGCTGCGTTTCATCCTGCAACTGGTGCGCGCCGACTTCTACAATCCGCTGAGCCAGTTCATCGTCAAGGTGACGCACCCGCTGTTACGCCCCCTGCGCCGGGTGATTCCCAGCATCGGCAGCCTCGATCTGTCCTCGCTGGTGCTGGCGATTATCGTGCAGGTACTGCTGATGGCAGCCGTCCTGATGCTGGCCTATGGCAGCATCGGCAATCCGCTGCAGCTTCTGGTCTGGGCCATCATCGGCATCACCGGGCTGTTCCTGAATATCTTCTTCTATGCCCTGATCATCAGCGTGATCCTGTCCTGGGTCGCACCGGGCAGCCACAACCCCGGCGCGCAACTGATCAACCAGATCACCGAGCCGGCACTGGCGCCCTTCCGCCGCCTGCTGCCCAACCTGGGCGGCCTGGATCTTTCGCCGATCTTCGCTTTTCTGGCAATCAAACTGCTGGAAATGCTGGTGATCAACAACCTGATCATGATGACGAACATGCCCAATATCCTGCGCGCGCTGGTCTGAACGACAGGCTCTCGATCGCCTCTTTGGCTTTGGGGGCAGTTCACAGCGACTCGATTGACCTGCACGGGGCGAGGGGGATAATCACCCCATCGCTTTTCAGGAAACGCTGATCATGGAACGACTCGACCGGCAGGTGGATGCCTACGTCACCTGGAAACGCGACCTGATTCGCGAGATCACCCGCTATCGCAGCTGGCTCGTCCACAACCGCCTCAACTCCAGCGCCGTGGATGCGCGTCTGGAGCGCGCCCTCAAACGGCTGCGTACCGATCACATCACCCTGGCCTTCGTCGGCGAGTTTTCCCGCGGCAAGACCGAACTGATCAACAGCCTGTTCTTCTCCGAATACGGCCAGCGCATCCTGCCTTCGCGTGCCGGCCGCACCACCATGTGTCCGACCGAACTGTTTTTCGATCCACGCACGGAACGCTCCTTCATTCGCCTGCTGCCAATCGAGTCACGCCTGGAAGACACCAGTATCGCCCAGCTCAAGCGCACGCCGCGCTTCTGGCTGAGCCTGCCGCTGAACCTGGACGACCCCGACAGCATGATCGAAGCCTTCAGCCAGGTGGCCGCCATCAAATCGGTGCCGGTGGAGCTGGCCATACAACTCGGCTTTCATCCAGATACGCTGGAAAGCTCCGACACCGCCGACGAGGTGCTGATCCCGGCCTGGCGACATGCCATGGTCAACTTCGACCACCCGCTGCTGCGTCAAGGCCTGCGTATTCTAGACACACCCGGTCTCAACGCACTTGGCAGCGAGCCGGAACTTACGCTGTCGATGCTGCCCAGCGCCCAGGGAGTCATCTTCCTGTTGTCGACCGATACCGGCGTCACCGCCAGCGACATGGACATCTGGCAGCAACACATTCGCCAGCTCGGCGATGGACAGCAGCGCCTGTTCGCCGTCCTCAACAAGATCGACGTACTCTGGGACGACGTAAGCGGTGAGGCCTTCGTAGAGGAGGCCATCGGGCAGATTCGTGCCGGCACAGCACAGCAACTGGGCATCGCCACCGAGGATGTACTGCCGCTGTCGGCCAAGCAGGCCCTGCGCGCCAGGATCCATGGCGACGCCGCGCTGCTGGAGCGCAGCCGGCTGGCGACGCTGGAGCAATTGCTCTGCGAACGCATCCTGGCCAGGAAGGAGCAACTGCTGGAACAGCAGGTGGTACGCGAGGTGCTGGCGTTGCTGCATAACAGCCAGAACATTCTTGAACTGCGCCTGACCAAAGTGCGCGAACAGAGCGAACTGCTCGACAGTCACCGCCAGGACAGCGGCCAGATGCTGCTGGAACTGACCGCCCGCACTCGCCACGACCACAACCAGCACCACAAGCGTCTGCTGCAGCTGAAAACCAATCAGCGCCTGCTGCAGCGCCAGGGCGAACTGCTGCGCGCCACCGTGCGCGCCGAGCGCCTGGAAGAACACCTGGCGCGCCTGCACCGCAGCCTCAGCGGCAGCCTGACCACGCTGGGCATCAACCTCAGCATCCTGCACTTCTTCCGCTCGGTGGAGCAGGATCTGGGTGTACTGGAACAGGAAGCGGCACTGGCCAATAAAATGGTGATCGCCCTCTACAACCGCCACAACGAAGAGAACCCGCTGCAAGGGATCGATGCCCCGCTATTCCGCCTGGCCCCCTACCAGCAGGAACTCAAGGACCTGCAGAACAAGGCCGATCAGTTCCGCCTGCAGCTAAAGACCCTGCTCACCGAACAGCGCACCCTGACCCGACGCTTCTTCGCTACCCTGGTGCAGGAGGTGATCGCCATGCACCAGCGCCTGCGCCAGGAAGCGGAACACTGGGCCGCCGAAGCCCTGATGCCGCTCATGCAGCATTCTCTGGAGCACAAGCAGCAGCTTGAGACGCATATCCTGCGCCTCAAGAGCCTGGCTCAGGATAACCAGCAAAACAGCCAGCGCAGCCGTCAGCTGGCGCACTATGAACTCGAACTGCGGCAACAGCTGACCCAGGCCGGCGAAATGCTGCGCCTGCTGCGACGCCCGGCACCGACTCGACGCCAGGGCAAGGTGGTCAGTATCGTCGCAGGCTGACCCCGGCGTTGCGATTGGGGGTGAATTGAGCAGCGCTAACCTTTAGACTTTGCGGCTTCTTTTCGCAAGAGCCAGGGTCGATGCCCACTGCTATTCCAGCCGATTCCGTTGGCCTGGTGAGTCCGAAGGTCGTGCATTTCGCCGAGCCGCTGGCACTCGCCTGCGGTCGCACGCTGCATGACTACCAGTTGATCTACGAAACCTACGGCGAGCTCAACGCCAGCCGCAGCAATGCCGTGCTGATCTGCCATGCCCTGTCCGGTCATCACCATGCCGCTGGCTACCACAGCATGGAAGACCGCAAGCCGGGCTGGTGGGACGCCTGCATCGGACCCGGCAAGGCCATCGACACCAACCGTTTCTTCGTGGTCAGCCTGAACAACCTCGGTGGCTGCAACGGTTCGACCGGACCGGGCAGCCTCAACCCGCAGACAGGCAAGCCCTACGGCGCGGATTTCCCGGTGGTCACCGTCGAAGACTGGGTCCACAGCCAGGCACGTCTTGCCGATATGCTGGAAATCACCCAATGGGCGGCAGTGGTGGGCGGCAGTCTGGGCGGCATGCAGGCGCTGCAATGGACGATGAGCTATCCCGAGCGCGTCCGCCACTGCATCGCCATCGCTTCGGCGCCCAAGCTTTCAGCGCAGAACATCGCCTTCAATGAAGTGGCGCGCCAGGCGATCCTCTCCGATCCCGAGTTCCACGGCGGGCACTTCCAGGAGCAGGGCGTGATTCCCCGGCGCGGGCTGATGCTGGCGCGCATGGTCGGACATATCACCTACCTGTCCGATGACGCCATGGGCACCAAGTTCGGCCGCGGCCTGAAGAGCGAGAAGCTCAACTACGACTTCAACAGCGTGGAATTCCAGGTCGAAAGCTACCTGCGCTATCAGGGCGAGGAATTCTCCAGCCGCTTCGACGCCAATACCTACCTGCTGATGACCAAGGCGCTGGACTACTTCGACCCGGCAGCCGCCCACGGCGACGACCTGGCGAAAACCTTCGAGGTGGCTCAGGCCAACTTCTGCGTGATCTCCTTCACCACCGACTGGCGCTTCTCGCCGGAACGCTCGCAGGAAATCGTCAACGCGCTGATGGCCGCACGCAAGAACGTCTGCTACCTGGAAGTCGATGCGCCCCAGGGCCACGATGCCTTCCTCATCCCCATCCCGCGCTATCTGCAGGCCTTCAGCAGCTATATGAACCGCATCGTTCTATAAGGAGCCCACCATGCGCGCCGATCTGGACATCATCCAGGAGTGGATCCCCGCCGGCAGCCGGGTGCTCGACCTGGGCTGCGGCAATGGCGAACTGCTGGCCTGGCTGCGCGACCACAAGCAGGTCAGCGGCTATGGCCTGGAAATCGACCCGGACAAGATCGCCGCCTGCGTCGAGAAAGGCGTCAACGTCATCGAGCAGAACCTGGACCTGGGCCTGGGCAACTTCGCCAGCGACAGCTTCGACGTGGTGGTCATGACCCAGTCGCTGCAGGCGCTGCACTACCCGGACAAGGTGCTGGCGGAGATGCTGCGGGTCGGCAAGATCTGCATCATCACCTTCCCCAATTTCGGTCACTGGCGCTGCCGCTGGTACCTGGCCAGCAAGGGTCGCATGCCGGTCTCGGAATTCCTGCCCTACACTTGGTATAACACGCCGAACATCCACTTCTGCACCTTCGAGGATTTCGAGCGACTGTGTCGGGAGCGTGGTGCCCGCGTGCTCGAACGCCTGGCCGTGGACCGCGACCACAAACACGACTGGGCCAGTCGCCTGTGGCCGAACCTGCTCGGCGAAATCGGCATATACCGTGTCACCGGGCCGGGCAGATGACCCGCGTCACTGATGGAGGAAGACCATGAAATTCAGTCTGATCACCCTGCTCACACTGCTGCTGGCAATGCCCGCCTGGGCCGAGCGCAAGCACAGCTTCGGCGAGTACGATATCCACTACATCGCCTTCAACTCCGGCTTCCTGCAACCGGAAATCGCCGCAGCAGCCGGTCTGGTGCGCAGCAAAGCCCAGGGCGTGGTGAATGTTTCGGTACTCAAGGCCGGCAAGCCGTCCGCGGCCCTGGTCAGCGGCACGGTCAAGAACCTGCTGGGCCAGGACCGTCCCCTGACCTTCAGGCAGCTCAAGGAAGGCGAGGATGCCATCTATTACCTGGCGCAGTTCCCCTTCGATGCCGAAACGCTGCGTTTCGCCCTGACCGTGCAGCCCATGGGCGCCGACCCGGTCAGTTTCACGTTCACTCAGGAGTTCTTTCCGGATAAATGATGCCTTTCAGAGAACTGGTGCTGGCCAGCCACAACGCTGGCAAGCTCAAGGAACTCCAGGCCATGCTGGGCGACGCCGTGCACGTGCGCTCGGTGGGCGAATTCAGCGACGTGGAGCCGGAAGAGACTGGCCTGTCGTTCATCGAGAACGCCATCCTCAAGGCCCGCAACGCCGCACGGGTATCCGGCCTGCCAGCGCTGGCCGACGACTCGGGGCTGGCGGTCGATCACCTCGGCGGCGCACCGGGCATCTACTCGGCACGCTATGCCGATGGCCAGGGCGATGCGGCGAACAACGCCAAGCTGCTGGATGTCCTCAGCGGTGTCCCCGACGCCGAGCGCGGCGCGCAATTCGTCTGCGCCCTGGCGCTGGTCAGGCATACCGATGATCCGCTGCCGATCATCTGCGAAGGCCTCTGGCACGGGCGCATCCTGCACGGGCCGCGCGGTGAGCAGGGCTTCGGCTACGACCCGCTGTTCTGGGTGCCCGAGCGCGACTGCTCCAGCGCCGAGCTGCCCCCCACCGACAAGAACCAGCTCAGCCACCGCGCCCGCGCCATGGCGCTGCTCAAGGCTCGGCTGGGGATCGCTTGAAAACCGCTAAAGGCTCAAGGTTGGACGCTGGACGAAAAAGCGACACCCTCGTCCAGCCTCCAGCCTTCAGCGATGACCAGGCACAAGCTATCGAGCTGCCGCCCCTGGCTGCCTACATCCATATCCCCTGGTGCGTGCGCAAGTGCCCGTACTGTGACTTCAATTCCCATGCGGCCGGGCCGCAGCTGCCGGAAGATGAATACGTCGCGGCGCTGCTGGCCGATCTCGACGAGGATTTCGATCAGGTCCAGGGCCGCCGGCTCGGCTCGATCTTCTTCGGCGGCGGCACGCCCAGCCTGTTTTCCGCCCAGGCGCTGGGGCGCATTGTCGAAGGGCTGGAGCGGCGGGTCGGCTTTGCCGACGACATCGAGATCACCCTGGAAGCCAACCCGGGCACCTTCGAGCAGGCGAAATTCCGCGACTACCGCCGCCTCGGGATCAATCGCCTGTCCATCGGCGTGCAGAGCTTCCAGCCGGCCAAACTGAAGGCGCTGGGCCGCATCCACGATGGCGACGAGGCCATTCGCGCCGCCGACATGGCGCGCGCCGCCGGCTTCGACAACTTCAACCTGGACCTGATGCACGGCCTGCCCGGACAAAGCCTGGACGATGCCCTGAGTGACCTGCGCATCGCCATTGCGCAACAACCGACGCACCTGTCCTGGTATCAGCTCACCGTCGAGCCGAACACCGAATTCTGGAACAGGCCACCGCAACTGCCCGAGGACGACACCCTCTGGGACATCCAGGAAGCCGGCCAGGCGCTGCTCGCCGAACAGGGCTACGCCCAGTACGAGACCTCGGCCTACGCACAGCCCGGACGCCAGGCGCGGCACAACCTCAACTACTGGACCTTCGGCGACTTCCTCGGCCTCGGCGCGGGCGCTCACGGCAAGATCAGCCAGCCTGACGGGCGCATCCTGCGTAGCTGGAAAACCCGCCTGCCAAAGGACTATCTCGACCCGGCCAAGCGCTTTCGTGCCGGCGAGAAGTTATTGCAGGCCGAGGAATTGCCCTTCGAATTCCTGATGAATGTGCTGCGCCTCACCGACGGCGTGCCCGCACCGTTGTTCACTCAACGCACCGGCTTGCCGTTGCAGCAGTTGGCCGAAGCGCGCCGCGAAGCCGAAGCCCGCGGCCTGCTGCTTGCCGACCCGCAACGCCTGGTCGCAACACCCAAGGGCCAGCTGTTTCTCAACGATTTGCTACAACTTTTCCTGCCCTGAAGGCTAAGGACCCGCATGGACCTCGTACTCGACCTGATCGCCACCCTGTCGCGCTGGAGCCGCAGCCATCTTTTCGATATCTCCCTGGCGATCATGGCCACGCTGTTCGTGCTGTTCGGGCCGGTGCTCAACGCCTGGGTGCAGAAAAACATCGGCGGGCTGAACTTCATCCTGCGCACCCTGGTGTTCGTGATCTTCTGCGCGGTGGTCTACGGCCTCGGCATCATCTACCTGAGCCCCTGGCTGGCCAAGGGCCTGGCGCAGTTCAACAACTACACCCTGGCGCCGGTATTGCTGCTGGTGCTGTTTATCATCGGGGTCGTTGCCGACCGCAACTAGCAGGCCGTTGAGAAACAGCCTGCCAGCCCTCTAGTTACCACGCCGCAACGCCGCCGGCGAGAAATCCCTGGGGCTGAGCTGCACGCCGAAATCGTACATCGGCTCGTTGTTGTCCAGACCATCGACGAAGTAGTTGCCGTCCCTGAGGTGATACAGGGTTTCCAGCGTGCTGCCGAACATCGGCACTTCGTAGTAGCTGATCGGATGACTTTCCTGCAGGCCGATCAGCTCGGCATCCCGGTCGAACAGGTCCACCGCGAGAATCTGCCAGCTGTCCTCATCGATGTAGAAGCGCCGCATGCCATAGGGATGGTTGAAGCCCTTGCGCAGCGTCGCCTCGACGATCCAGACGCGGTGCTGCTCATAGCGCAGCAGCTCGGGATTGAGCGTGCGCGCACCGACGATCCGGTCGTAGGGAATGCCCTGCTGGTGCACGGCATAGCTGTTATAGGGCACCAGCATCTCGCGCTTGCCCACCAGCTTCCACTCGTAGCGATCCGGCGCGCCATTGAAGGAGTCGACCACGTCGGCGGTGGCCAGCCCGCTGGTGTCCGGCTGCGGCGAGTCGTAGGCCAGCGACGGCAGACGCCGCACGCGCCGGTCGCTCGGGCTGTAACGCCAGGCCTTGCGGACCGACAGCACCTGATCCACGGGGTCCTGCACCACCAGCGCCGTACCGGAGAGCTTCGCCGGCGCAGTCACCCGGTACTTGTAGTACAGCAGGGTATTGTCCAGCCCCTTCTCGTCCATGCCCTCGCGGTTGTAGACGTAGTAGACATGCCGGTCGCGGCGGATCAGGCTGCTCCTGCCGTTGATCACCACCGCCTGGTTGTTGATCATCTGGGTCTGCTCGCCCCTGTAGTGCAGGATGTGATTCCAGATCACCTCCATGCCGTCCTGCGGCAGCGGGAAGGGTATCCCGGCAGCCGCCCCCCGGATGCCATTGCCGTTGGCGATCAGCTCGGCGGAAACGGCGTTGGCGCGGGTTTCGTCATAGATACGCTGTGGCGCCGCGGCACTGCGCCGTGAAGGGAAGACCCGCAGGCTGAAATCCGGGTTGCGCTCCAGCAGCGCCCGCAGCCCCTCGGGCAGCAGGGCGGCATATTGCGCGGCGTTGCTGCCGTCCACGCGGTAGAGCAGCGGATCGGCGGCATACGGGTCCGGGTGATGCATCCCGACCCTGTAACCGGTCGGTGGCTGCACGCCGCCGGTCCAGGCCGGAATGCTGCCGTTGGCACTGCCGGCGCGCTCGGCGCCCAGCGGGGTCAGGTCCTGCCCCAGGCGCGCCGCCTGGGCCTCATCGACCTTTGCCTGGGCCTGGCAGGCACAGGCCGCCAGCAACAGAACTCCAAACTTTCTGAACATCTTTCGCTCCTTTGCAGCGTGACAGGCACGCCACATGTGACAACGCCCTGCCGGCTGGCAGGGCGTTCTTCGAGATGCTGCGGATCATGGAGCGGTGTACTGGCGGATCGATTCAGGCATCGACAGCAGGACGTTGCCGTCAGTCGATGCGCTCGAACTTGAGGTCCCAGACGCCATGACCCAAGCGCTCACCACGGCGCTCGAACTTGGTGGTTGGCCGCTCCTGCGGACGTTCGACGTACTGTCCGCTGACAGCCTGGTTGCGATATCCCGGCGCAGCGTTCATGACGTCGAGCATGTGCTCGGCATAGGCTTCCCAGTCGGTCGCCATATGCAGCACGCCTCCCACCTTCAGCTTGCGCCTTACCAGTTCGGCAAATGCCGGCTGGACGATACGCCGCTTGTGGTGCCGACTCTTGTGCCAGGGATCGGGGAAAAACAGCAGAACCCGGTCCAGACTCGAATCGGCGACACATTCACGCAGCACCTCCAGCGCATCGCAACTGTAGACCCGCACATTCGTCAGGTTTTGTGATACGAGCCCGGAAAGCAGCGCCCCTACACCGGGCGTATGCACTTCCACGCCGATGAAATCCTGATCGGGCGCTGCCGCCGCCATTTCCAGCGTGGAATGCCCCATGCCGAAACCGATCTCGAAGGTACGCGGCGCCTGGCGACCGAACACCTCGTCGAAATCGCGCGGGCCATCGGCCAGCTCCAGGCCGAAGCGCGGCCAGCCCTGGTCCAGTCCACGCTGCTGGCCTTCGGTCATGCGCCCGGCGCGCATCACGAAGCTTTTGATGGTGCGCATACGGCGCTGGCCGTCGGCCGGGGTGGCGATGTCACTCATGAACGAACCTGCAGATAGAAAGAAAAAAGCCGCACGGCACGGTGGCGGTGCGGCATGAACCGACGATCAGCCTTAGCGGATCAGCCCTTCAAGTGGCGACGAAGCACTGGCGTAGAGCTTCTTCGGCATGCGCCCGGCCAGATAGGCCAGACGCCCGGCCTCGATGGCGTATTTCATGGCCTCGGCCATCAGCACCGGCTTCTGCGCATGGGCGATGGCGCTGTTCATCAGCACCGCCTCGCAGCCCAGCTCCATGGCGATGGTCGCATCGGACGCCGTGCCCACGCCGGCATCCACCAGCACCGGCACCGTGGCCTCCTCGAGGATGATGCGCAGGTTGTACGGATTGCAGATGCCCAGGCCGGTGCCGATCAGCCCGGCCAGCGGCATCACAGCGATGCAGCCCATCTCGGCCAGCTGGCGAGCAATGATGGGGTCGTCGCTGGTGTAGACCATGACGTCGAAGCCCTCTTTGACCAGCACTTCGGCAGCCTTGAGAGTTTCGATCACATTGGGGAACAGGGTCTTCTGGTCTGCCAGCACTTCCAGCTTGACCAGCGAACGGCCATCGAGCAGTTCTCGGGCCAGGCGGCAGGTGCGCACCGCGTCCTCGGCGTCATAGCAGCCGGCGGTGTTGGGCAGGATGGTGTAGCGATCCGGTGAAATCACATCCAGCAGATTGGGCTCGCCAGGGTTCTGGCCGATATTGGTACGGCGCACCGCAACGGTAACGATCTCGGCACCCGAGGCCTCGATGGCGTCGCGGGTTTCGTCGAGATCCTTGTATTTGCCGGTGCCCACCAGCAGGCGCGACTGATAGGTGCGACCGGCGAGCGTGAAGGGCTTGTCGTGCGGAACTGGGCTCATGGGGCCATCCTGTTCACGTGATTGAGCGGAAAGTGGGGTCGCCGCGCGGGCGGCGCTCGGTAATGGGCGATGCGACGAGTATTCTCAGCCGCCACCGATGGCATGGACGATTTCCACCTGGTCGCCATCGGCCAGCAGGGTCGTCGCATGCTGGCTGCGCGGTACGATATCGCGATTGAGCTCGACGGCCAGCCGGCGCCCCGTCAGTTCCAGGCGCTGCAGCAGATCGGCCACCGACTGACCGTCAGGGAGCGCGTAGCCTTCGCCGTTCAACTGAATATGCATAGTGCTCGCCACCATTGCCAAGGGGGTCCGCATTCTAGCCTGATCGCCCCGGGCCACCCAAACCATTCATCAACAGGTCAGACGCGAAGCTTCCAGCCTGCCAGCAGCAGACAGAGCCAACCCACCAGAAAAGCCGTGCCGCCCACGGGCGTGATGATCCCCAGCTTGCCGATAGCCGTCAGCGTGAGCAGATACAGGCTGCCGGAAAACAGCAGCACGCCCAGCACGAACAAGGCACCTGCCGCCACCAGCAGCCGACTCGGCGCACGCAACGCCAGCAGGGCGACGCCAAACAGCGCCAGCGCATGAATCAGCTGGTAATGCACGGCGGTTTGAAACACCGCCAGATAATCGGTACTCAGGTGGTACTTCAGGCCATGGGCGGCGAAGGCGCCGAGGGCAACGCCGGTCAGCCCGAAAAAGGCCGCCAGCACAAGAAAGGGACGAATCATCAGGGCATCCGGTCAGGTAGTTCAAGCGTGGCTATAATGCCCGCTCGATTCGACCGCCACCATGCCCATGCTCCGAACCCTGCTGCTGCGCCTCACCAAACTGCTGCTCTGGCTGGCTGTGCTTTCCGTGCTGCTGGTGCTGGCGCTGCGCTGGGTGCCACCGCCCTTCACCGCCCTGATGATCGAGCGCAAGCTGGAGTCCTGGAGCAGTGGGGAACCCATCGACCTGCAACGCAGCTGGCGCCCCTGGGCCGAGCTGCCGGACGATCTGAAAATGGCCGTCATCGCCGCCGAGGACCAGAAATTCGCCGAGCACTGGGGCTTCGACATCGCGGCCATTCGCGCCGCGCTGAGCCACAACGAGCGCGGCGGATCGCTGCGTGGCGCCAGCACCCTGAGCCAGCAGGTCGCCAAGAACCTGTTCCTCTGGTCCGGGCGCAGCTGGGTGCGCAAGGGGCTGGAAGCCTGGTTCACCGGCTGGATCGAACTGCTGTGGCCCAAGCAGCGCATTCTCGAGGTCTACCTGAACAGTGTCGAATGGGGTAGCGGCGTCTTCGGCGCCGAGGCGGCGGCGCAGCACCATTTCGGCGCTGGCGCACCCTATCTGTCGGCACGCCAGGCCAGCCAGCTGGCAGCGGTGCTGCCCAACCCGCGCGCCTGGAACGCCGGCCAGCCCAGCGCATACGTGAACGATCGCGCCGCCTGGATACGCCAGCAAATACGACAACTCGGTGGTAACGGTTACCTGAGCGGCATGCGAGAATAGCCGGGCAGACAGAAAGACCCTCCAGGGCGCTTGCCAAATGGCATTACCGGATAGATAGTCGCCCAGCCTGCCATCGTATAGCCACTATCCGATGATCGACACGGAACACCGGCGCAATGTCCTTTTCGCGCTGCGAGCCCCCCCTTGTAGTACTTGGTGAATCCAATAGATGAATACGCAACTGCGCAGGCTCTGCCTGACCTATCTGGTTCTGGCGATTTTCTGGGTCCTGCTTGGCGAGGCTCTGCTGCAGTGGCTTACTGACAGCCCCCAACCGGTTTCCCTGCTGCAGGTGGGCAAGGGGTTGGCCTTCGTCATTTTCAGCGCCCTGCTGATGTTCATCCTCGGTCGTTACTACCTCGCGCACCTGGACAGGCAGCAGCAAGAGCAGCGAATCGCTCGGAACAGCCTGCGCCAGGCCGAGGCCGTTTTCGACAGCACCCAGGAAGGTGTCCTGATCAGCGACGCCCAGCAGCGCATCGTGCATGTGAACCCCGCCTTCAGCCGCATTACCGGCTACGCTCTGGAGGAAGTCCTGGGCCAGACGCCCAGGATGTTCGCCTCGGGCAAGCATGACGCCGGTTTCTACAGCCAGATGTGGCAGGACCTGCAAGGCAAGGGCATGTGGAGCGGCGAGATCTGGAACCGCCGTAAAAGCGGCGAGGTGTATGCGCAGTGGCAGAACCTGCGCAGCATTTGCGACGAGAACGGCAACGTCACGCACTATGTGGCGGTTTTTTCGGATTTGTCCGCGCTCAAGCGCTCGCGCGAAGAGTTGGACTATCTCGCCCACTACGATCCCCTGGTCGCCCTGCCCAACCGCCTGCTGTTCAGTGAGCGGGCCAAGCTCGATCTGGAGCGGGCCAGACTGGACAGGCGTTGCGGCGCCCTGCTGATGATCGATCTCGATCATTTCAAGGACATCAACGAAAGCCTGGGGCACAGCCAGGGTGACGCCCTGTTGCTGGGCGTGGCCAAGCGTCTTGGCATGCACCTTGAGAAAGGCATGACACTGGCCCGCCTGGGTGGTGACGAATTCGCCCTGCTCTGCGAGCAATGCAACGCCGGCCAGGCGGCTGCGCTGGCGCTACGCCTGCTCGACAGCCTCGCCCTGCCCTTTCAGTTGGGCAGCAACGAACTCTTCATCACCGCCAGCATCGGCATCGTGCTCTATCCCAGCGACATCGAGAATGTCGAGCAACTGATGCGCAACGCCGACTCGGCGCTGTTCAAGGCCAAGGGCAGCGGTCGCTCGACCTATGCCTTCTATACTCAGGAGCTGACCAGCCAGGCCCAGCAGCGCGTCGAACTGTCCAGCGCACTGCGTCAGGCGCTCGAACAGAACCAGCTGCACCTGCATTACCAATCGATCCATGATCTGCGCGACGAACGCATCATCGGCTTCGAGGCGCTGGTGCGCTGGCGTCACCCGGAACAGGGGCTGATTACGCCAGCCATGTTCATTCCCATCGCCGAGGAAAACGGCCTGATCACCGCCATTGACCGCTGGGTGCTCGCGCGTGCCTGCAAGCAGATGCGCAGCTGGCTCGACAGCGGCCTTACGCTGGATTTCATCGCGGTGAACATTTCCAGCCGCCTGTTCAGTCATGGCGAACTGGACATTCTCGTCACCGACGCCCTTGCCGAGAGCGGTCTGGACGCAGGCCACCTGGAATTGGAAGTCACCGAAAGCGCCATCATGCAGGACCCCGACGCTGCCATGGCGCAACTCGGGCGCCTGCGCGCTCTGGGCGTGCGCCTGGCCATCGACGATTTCGGTACTGGCCACTCCTCGCTGTTGCGGCTCAAACGCATGAATGTTCACAAACTGAAGATCGACCAGGGCTTCGTCAAGGGTCTGCCCGGCAGCCGTGAAGATGCGGCCATCACCCGCTCGGTCATTGCCCTGGCGCACAATCTCGACCTGCGAGTCGTCGCAGAAGGCATCGAAACCCCCGAGCAGGCAGACTTTCTCCTTGCCCATGGCTGCGACTATGGGCAAGGCTACGGCTTTGCACGCCCACAGGAAGCCGCGAAGATCGACTGGCAGGCATCCCTGAGCCGCGCCCCCCAATCCAACGGTGCATAATGGCGACACGCACACAGGCTTGAAGCGCCCTGTAGCCCTTATCCACTCTCGTCACAGAACGCAGCAGCGATAGCATGAGCGAAACCGCAACCGGATACAGCGTTTCCCCCGGCAGGATCCGGCAATTTTTCAACTGGCGAAACAGCGTTGCCTGGCTGGTTCTGGTATTCACGCTGCTGGTCCAACTGGTGATCCTGCAACAACTGCGCGACCATGAAACGCGCGCGGCCATTACGCAATTCGAGTTCCTGGTGGAAAAGACCACCGAAGCCATCGGCAAGCGCCTGATCGATCACGAACAGATCCTCTATGGCGCCGCCGGGCTGTTCGACGCCAGCGGCGGTGTTTCACGCGAGCAGTGGCGCCGGTACAACGAACGCCTGCAACTGGCAGAGCGCTATCCCGGTATTCAGGGCGTCGGTTTCGCCCAGGCGGTGCCACCGCAGCAGCGCATGGCCCACATCCAGGCGGTGCGTGAAGAGGGCTTCGCCGACTACGACATCCACCCTGCCGGGGATCGTCCGCTCTACATTCCCATCGTCTATCTCGAACCCTTCGCTGACCGCAACCTCGCCGCATTCGGTTATGACATGTTTTCCGAACCGGTACGCCATCAGGCCATGTTAGCGGCAGCCGAAACCGGGCAGCCGCGCCTGACCGGCAAGACCAGGCTGCGCCAGGAAACTCACGGCGAGGTGCAAGCCGGGGTGCTGATGTATGTGCCGGTGTACCGCCTGGGTGAGCCTCTCGACTCGGCACAGCAGCGGATGCAGGCACTGCAGGGTTTCGTCTACAGCCCCTACCGGGTAGGCGATCTGATGCGCGGGATTCTCGGCGCCGCCGACCCCACGCTCAGCCTGCGCATCTATGCCGGCCCCCATGAAGACGGCGGTCAGCTCATCTTTGCCAGCCGCGAACAGCCCAGCGCACAAACCCCGCGCTACAGCAAGACACTGCGTCTGGAGTTGTATGGACAAACCTGGACCCTGCACCTGGAAAGCCTGCCGGAGTTCGATGCCTTCTTTCACAACAACGATGCCCTGGTGATCGGCCTTGGCCTCGGCCTGAGCCTGCTGCTGTTCTTCCTGACGTCCTCGCTGTCGCTGCGTCGCAGCCGCGCCGAAGCCCTGGCGCAACAAATGACCGAGCGTATCCGTGAGAACAAACGCGCCTTGCAGCTGAGCGAAGAGCGCTTGAGCCTGGCGCTCAAAGGCAGCAACGACGGCTTCTGGGACCTCAATCTCGATGCCGGTACTCTCTATGCCTCCCCTCGCGCCTGGCACATACTCGGCTATCGCCCCGGAGAGCTATCGTCGGACCTGAAACTCTGGGAACGCGTCCTGGCAGCTGACGATCTGCCCGATGCCAAGGCCCGGCTGGCGCAGACCATGCTGTCGAAGGTCGATCACTTCACCACCGAGCTGCGCTTCCAGCACAAGAACGGCAAGATCGTCCCCATGCTGGTGCGTGGTTATATCCAGCGTGACCACAACGGCCAGGCGCTGCGCATCAGCGGCACCAGCATGGACCTGACCGAACACAAACGCATCGAGCAGATGAAGAACGAGTTCGTCTCCACCGTGAGCCACGAACTACGCACGCCCCTGACTTCCATCAGCGGCGCGCTGGGCCTGGTCACCGGCGGCGCGCTGGGCGCCATCCCGGCGGCCATGCAGCAGATGCTGGAAATCGCCCACCGCAACAGCCTGCGCCTGGGCCACCTGATCAACGACCTGCTGGACATGGAGAAGATCGCCGCCGGCAAGATGACCTTCGACATGCGCGAACACTCGCTCAAGCGCCTTCTGGAAGAAGCCCTGACCAGCAACCAGGCCTTTGCCACTCACCTGGGCGTGAACTGCGTGTTGCGCACACCGCCCGAGGTGCAGGTCTGGGTCGATGCCATGCGCCTGCAGCAGGTACTCAGCAATTTCATCTCGAACGCCATCAAATACACGCCTGAAGGCGGTGAGGTGACGCTGCACTGCAACCTTGTCGAGGACCATGTACGCATCAACGTCAGCGACCAGGGCCCCGGTATTCCACAAGATTTCCAAAGCCGCGTCTTCGAGAAGTTCGCCCAGGCGGATGCCTCCGACAGCCGGCAGAAAGGCGGCAGCGGTCTGGGGTTGGCAATCTCCAAGGAGTTCATCGAACGCATGGGGGGCCGGGTCGGTTTCGACAGCAGCGAAGATCGGGGAACAACCTTCTGGTGCGAACTTCCGCTACTCGAATCCCAGAGCGCTCCTGTATCCGAGCCCAATGTGCTGCGCCTGTTGGTGGTCGAGGATGAACCCGACACCGGACGCCTGCTGCTGTTGATGCTGCGTGACGCCGGCTATGCGGTCGATCGTGTGCAGAGCCTGCATGCGGCCCGCGAAAAACTCGCCAGCACTCGCTACGAAGCCATGACCCTCGACATGCATCTGCCTGACGGCAGCGGGCGCGAGCTGATCGACGAGGTCCGAGGCAATCCCGAGACGCGGGAGCTGCCGATCATCGTGGTATCCGCTGCCAGCCATTTCGAGCGACGTGAGCAGGGTGCCGGCATTACCTGGCTGCACAAACCCATCAGCGCGGCGCAGCTGCTGATCGCACTCACCGACGCCCTGGCCTTTCGCGGGCAATAAACAAGCCCGATAGTGCATTGCACAAGGGCGTGGCATCCTCGAAACCCGGATTAGGGCCTGTTAACACATCTTCAGTCCGTCAACTATTAGCGCGAAGTTGATGAATCCGATGAACATCACATCAAGCTTCTCGAAGCGAGAGAATATACGCCGAAACCCCTTCAAGCGCCGGAATAGA